>JAILBM010000148.1 GCA_024680925.1 Butyrivibrio sp. | reverse complement strand
AAATATTGATAAATTCATGAATTTGTTTCACAATGTAATATATGAGGAGGGTGCGGAAGCACGAAAGAGAGGAAAATGGGAAGAATAATCGCAATTGCAAATCAAAAAGGAGGAGTTGGTAAAACAACTACTTCAATCAATTTATCATCATCACTGGCAGAAAAAGGTAAAAGGGTATTAGTAGTAGATACAGATCCACAGGGAAATACAACAAGTGGGTTTGGATTAGATAAAAATGAAATAGAGAATACTATATATGAGTTAATGATAGGTGAATGTGATATAGAAGAAGCTATACAAGAAAATGTATATGAAGGTGTAGACATCATTCCATCTAATGTTAATCTTGCGGCAGTTGAAATAGAACTAATAGATGTAGAACAGAAAGAATATATTCTTAAAAATGAAATAGATAAGGTAAAAGATAGATATGATTTCATAGTTATAGATTGTCCTCCATCATTAAGTATGCTAACGGTAAATGCAATGACTACTGCAAATACAGTATTAGTTCCAATTCAATGTGAGTATTATGCATTGGAAGGTTTGGGACAATTAGTTCATACTGTTAATCTTGTCAGAGAAAGATTAAATCCGGATCTTGAAATGGAAGGTGTTGTATTTACAATGTTCGATTCACGAACAAACCTATCTCTTCAAGTTGTAGAAAATGTAAAAGAACATATACAAGAAAATGTATATAAAACAATTATTCCAAGAAATATAAGATTAGCGGAAGCACCAAGTTATGGTATTCCAATAAATGAGTATGACAAAAAATCTGCCGGTGCAGAGGCATATAGATTACTGGCAGATGAAGTAATAAATCGAGTATTTGAATAATAGAAAGGATGGAAAGTTGGGGGATGGCTCCGAAAAACGTGAAACGTGGTTTAGGAAAAGGACTAGATTCTTTAATTCCTAGTGGAAATACCACAGAGAAGAAAAAAACAACAGGAAGTAAAACAAAGACTATATTGGAGGCTGCAGAAGAAGGTCAGGTTGTTAATGTTAATATTACAAAAGTAGAACCAAATCGTGAACAGCCCAGAAAAAATTTTGATGAAGATGCATTATTAGAACTTGCAGATTCAATAAAACAATATGGAATATTATCACCAATTGTAGTACAGGATAGAAAAGATCATTATGAAATAATTGCAGGTGAAAGAAGATGGAGAGCTGCTAAAAAGGCTGAGCTTAAGGAAGTACCTGTAATTATAAAAAATTATACAGAGCAGGAAATTGTTGAGATTTCTCTTATAGAAAATATACAAAGAGAAAATCTTAATCCAATAGAAGAAGCGCAGGCTTATAAAAGACTATTAACAGAATTTAATCTTAAACAGGATGAAGTAGCAGAAAGAGTTTCTAAAAGTAGAGTAGCAGTTACAAATTCCATGAGATTATTAAAGCTATGCGATGAAGTTCAACAAATGGTAATTGAAGGAAAATTATCAACAGGACACGCAAGAGCATTAATATCTATAGAAGATCCGGATAAGCAATATGAGCTGGCACAAAAAATATTTGATGAAAAATTAAGTGTACGTGAAACAGAAAAGCTTGTAAAAAATATTGGAAAAGAACCTAAAAAGAGTAAAATAAATAATAAAAATGAAAGCCTCGAAACAGCATATAAGCAGTTAGAAGAAAAGCTTAAAGCAAAAATAGGTACAAAGGTTCAGATTACATCCAAAGGCGATGGTTCAGGAAAACTTGAAATTGAATTTTATAACACAGATGATCTTGAAAAAATTGCTGAAAAACTTTCTATTTAATAAAGGATGGTAATCAAATGACAAGTAATATACTGCAATCAATTGGACTGGGATCAATAGATGGAATTATAGTACTTATAAGTTTATTAGTTTTATTGATTACAATTATTGTTCTATTTATTATAATATTTAAACAGTCAAAAAAGATAAAAGCTGTTACAAAGAGAATGGATCGCTTTTTTGAAGGTAAAGAAGCAGCAAGTCTTGAAGAAGAAATATATAGTATATTTCAGGAAAATGAACTCATTAGAAAAACAACCAATAAAAACCAAAAAGATATAAATGATATGAAAATACAATTATCAGGCTGTTTTCAGAAAGTAAGTATAGTAAGATATGATTCTTTCAAGCTTGGGGGAAATTTAAGTTTTGCATTAGCATTACTTGATGATAATAATAATGGAGTAATTCTTAATTCAGTAAGAAGTGCAGAAAGTTGCTATCAATATTCCAAAGTTATAAAAAATGGTCAATGCGATACAGACCTGGGAAAAGAAGAAGAGCAGGCATTGAAAAATGCAATGAATTATTGATTTAATAAAATTATATTATATACAATATAAAAGGAGCAAAAAATGATTGACATTAAGTTCTTAAGAGAAAACCCGGATGTTGTTAGAGAAAACATCAAGAAGAAATTCCAGGATGAAAAGCTTCCACTTGTAGATGAAGTAATGAAGCTTGACGATGAAAGAAGAGCAGTTCAGCAGGAAGCTGATGATCTTAGAGCTAAGAAAAATAAGATTTCAAAAGAAATCGGTGCACTTATGGCACAGGGCAAAAAAGAAGAAGGTATGGCACTTAAGGAAGAGGTCGCAAAGAGTGCTAAAAGACTTGAAGAACTTGAAGCAAGACAGAAAGAAGTAGATGATGAAGTTCTTCAGAAAATGATGGTCATTCCTCAGATAATAGATGATTCAGTACCTATTGGAAAAGATGACTCTGAAAATGTTGAAATTCAGAAATATGGAGATCCTGTAGTTCCTGATTTTGAAATTCCTTATCATACAGATATAATGGAAAGACTTCACGGTATAGATCTGGATGCGGCTAGAAGAGTCGCAGGTAATGGATTCTACTATCTTATGGGAGATATTGCAAGACTTCACTCAGCAGTACTTTCATATGCAAGAGATTTCATGATTGACAGAGGATTTACTTATTGTATTCCTCCTTTCATGATTCATGGTAATGTAGTAGAGGGAGTAATGAGCTTCCCAGAAATGGATGCTATGATGTATAAAATCGAAGGTGAGGATTTATACCTTATTGGAACTTCAGAGCATTCTATGATAGGAAGATTTAAAGATCAGATTCTTACAGAAGACCAGATGCCACAGACATTAACATCTTATTCTCCATGTTTCAGAAAAGAAAAAGGAGCACATGGTCTTGAAGAAAGAGGAGTTTACAGAATACATCAGTTTGAGAAACAGGAAATGATAGTAGTTTGTAAACCTGAAGATTCTAAGATGTGGTACGATAAGCTTTGGCAGAATACTGTTGATCTATTCAGATCATTAGACATTCCGGTAAGAACACTTGAATGTTGCTCAGGAGATCTTGCAGATCTTAAATGTAAATCCTGTGATGTAGAAGCATGGTCACCAAGACAGAAAAAATACTTTGAAGTAGGAAGCTGTTCAAATCTTGGAGATGCTCAGGCAAGAAGACTTAAGATCAGAATTAAGGGTGAGAACGGAAATTATCTTGCTCATACACTTAACAATACAGTAGTAGCTCCACCTAGAATGCTTATAGCATTCCTTGAAAATAATTTACAAGCTGATGGTTCAATTAAAATACCTACTGCACTTCAGCCATATATGGGTGGAAAGACATCTATAACAGAATAATATTATTGAATGGGTGAGAATAATTTCTCACCCATAATTAATAATAAAAAGAATATAAAATAACGTAAAAATGTTGTGATAACAAATGAGGATTACTGTGCAAGTAATTAAGATTAAGATATAATATAATCATAAGTGAACAATATAATTTGACAACATTAAAATTAATATTATGTTACATTGCAATAAAAGAAAGGCTCCATAAATATGCATAAATTTCTTAGGGCTATAGGTTTTAGCACTATCAAAAGCAGAAAAGAATTAAGCAAGCTGATAAATGTATCTATTCAGCAGGCCAATACAAGAGAATATACAACTATTAACAGTGGAGAAAATGAGATATTTGCTCAATTCTGCACTGATTTTGCTGATGGAATAGGAATGGCAGTTTGTGGAGAATTCGATGAAGCAGATAAATTTATATACGAATATTACTATCCATATTTAAAAGCCAGTAGAGTAAGTTCCAGTGATGATATAACTGTTGAAAGGCATTCAGCTACAGAAAGCTATGCAGGAGTTTGCGATGAATCCAGAATTGGAGTGACTCTTATTTTTTATTTGCAAAATATGATTTCGTATATAAAACAGCAAAGTGGTAAAAATACAGCAATAAAGGGAACAAGTTTAAATCTGTCAGCTCTTTCAGTTAAAGGAACTATAGTACTTCCTGTAGCTAAAAGCAGTCAGCAAAAAAGAGCTATAAGACAAAAATATAATGACAGAAACAGACTTATAAATGCAGCAAGACAAGGTAATGAATCGGCTATAGAAAGTCTGACATTAAATGATATGGATACTTATACAGCTATTTCTAAAAAGATAAAGACTGAAGATGTGTACAGTATAGTAGATAGCTTTTTTATGCCATATGGAGTAGAGTGTGACCAGTATTCCGTACTTGGAGAAATATTGGAGTACAGAGCTGTTGTAAACAGATATACAAAAGAAACAGTTTACATTATGAGAATTAGCAGTAATGGATTGGAATTTGATGTTTGTATTAATGCTGTAGATTTAATAGGAGAGCCTCAGGTCGGAAGAAGGTTTAAAGGTAATATCTGGATGCAGGGATTTATTAACTACCCGGGCAAATGAAAATAAGTATAAAATATCAACAGCATAATAGAAATATTGAATAAAAAAGATAAATATGCTAATATAAAAAACGTGCTGATAAGCACAGAATATATGTTTCCGTAGCTCAGTAGGATAGAGCGTCCGCCTCCTAAGCGGAAGGTCGTGCGTTCGAATCGCATCGGGAACATTAAAAACAAAAAAAAGAAGCCCAAAGGCTTCTTTTTTGCAGTAAAGATCAGGCGACCAAAACGCAAAAGGTCGTGCGTTCGAATCGCATCGGGAACATTAAAAACAAAAAAAGAAGCCCAAAGGCTTCTTTTTTTGCAGTAAAGATCAGGCGACCAAAACGCAAAAGGTCGTGCGTTCGAATCGCATCGGGAACATTAGAAGAAGCCTTGGTTTGAGGCTTCTTTTTTTTATAAACAATAATTTAATGAAAAAAGGTATTTTTTTTAACAATTAATAGAGTAATATTAATATATATAAATTGTGTGGAGGTAAATTGGTGTATAAAAAATATTTAAAAATTGCCCTTGCATACGTTGGAGTAATAGTTGGAGCCGGATTATCATCTGGACAGGATATAATACAATATTTTGTTAGCTTTGGTAAAAAAGGAATTGTAGGAGTAATAATACTGGCTGCCCTAAATATAATATTTGGAAGAATTATAGTGGCACTTGGATGTTACTACGATTCTGATAATCACCAGGATGTTCTGGAACAGGTTGCCCATCCTATAATAAATAAGATAATAGATTATACATTAATAGTTGCAGGATTTATTATTTATTTTGTTATGATAGCCGGAGCAGGAGCAAATCTTCAACAACAATTTGAATTGCCAAGCTGGATAGGTGGACTTATATGTTCGGTATTGGTAATAATTGTTTCTTATTTGGATTTCGATAAAATAACCTCTGTACTTGGAATATTCACACCCATAATAATTTTAATGATAATAGCTATAACTATATATACCTTTGCGGGGAAAAGCTACGATTGGGAAAATCTTTCAATAATTGCTGATGCAATGGATTCACCTATGCCTAATGTTACATTTTCAGCGATAAATTACTATTCTTTATGTGCGATAACAGGAGTTTCAATGGCATTTGTTCTTGGAGGCTCAGTTGTCAGAATTGGCGTTGCTGAAAAAGGTGGTGCAATAGGCGGAGCCTTAATTGGCATAATAATATTATGTGCCTTTGCTTCACTATATGCCAATGTAGATATGGTAAAGGATATGGAAATACCAATGCTTGCAATAGTAGAAAACATAAATCCATTATTTGCAAAGATATATACATTCACCATATTTGCTTTAATATTTAATACAGCTTTCAGTTTAAGTTTTTCATTGGCAAAAAGATTTTCAAATGGTGATGAAAAAAGGCTTCATATAGTGCTAATTACATCCGTTATACTTGGATATATATGTAGTTTTGCAGGTTTTAAAAAGCTTGTATCTATAATGTATCCAATTCTTGGATATATTGGTATATTGCTGCTTGTAGTACTTTTAACAGCATGGATAAGAGAAAAGCAAAATATAAACAAAGAAAAAATGATTCGTAGAAAAATGATAGCTGTTGAATCAAAAAAATATGATGATAATCAGGAATATACAGCTAAAGATAAAAAAATATTTTCAAAATTATCGGACGAGTCAATTTTAGATAACGATGCAATTAAGAAAGAGGTAAAAGAAGTAGTAAGTGAAGAACAGAATAATAAATAAAATAAAAGAAAAGTCGGACTTAAAATTATATAAAATATCGATATGTATTAAAAATAAGAATGTAAATATAGTAAGATAAAAGGTAACTAACATAAATTAAATGTGAAGAGGTAATGATTATGTGGTTTTGGCTCGCTCTTGGATCAGCAGTATTTGCAGCATTAACATCGATTTTAGCAAAAATAGGAATTGAAAATGTTGGATCAAATCTTGCAACAGCCATAAGAACAATGGTGGTTGTAGTACTTGCCTGGGGAATGGTATTTTTAACCAATCAGCAGGGCGGAATAAAAGATATAAGTACAAAAAGCTGGATTTTCCTAATTTTGTCAGGCCTTGCAACAGGTGGATCATGGATCTGCTATTACAAAGCCCTACAAATAGGAGATGCCTCAAAGGTAGTACCTATTGATAAATTATCAGTAGTAATTACACTTGTATTGGCATTTGTATTTTTGCATGAACAATTTACATATAAATCCGTAATAGGGTGTATCCTTATTGGAATAGGTACATTATTTATGGTCATATAAGAAAAATCGTATATAAAATATATTTTTTGTATCAATATTTAAACCAAAATTAAAAAAGTAAATTTCTGAAATGCTTTCTATAGTGTGCCGGAGTCATATTTGTACTTTCCTTAAACTGTCTGTAGAAATGCATATCATTATGATAACCGCAGTTTTCAGCTATTACTTCCATAGGAAGATCAGTGGTTTCAAGAAGGTCTTTGGCGTAATCTATGCGCATTCTTATATAATCCTTCTGAAAAGAAATTCCAAAATAATCAGTATATAAATGCTGGAAATGTGAAGTACTTATGCCAAGTGACATTGCGTAATCCGCAGCACGTTGCGGGTTATACAATGAACTTTGCATAGATATCCTGATATTTCTAAGCTGAGAATAATAAGGACCATATGTATCATCACATCGGTCGGTATCTAAACAAGTTTTAATGTGATTTATTAAAACCTGCATTAAACAATCTGTATTTTCTTCTTTAAAACTTCCATCAGTATAAAGATTTTCAAAAAGAAGCTGTCTAATTAAAAAAGTAAAAAGATTTGAATCTGAAATTTTAAAAAAAGTATTTCTTTTTAACGGACATTTTTTTAAAGAATGGTCCCCGTCTATAGATACGTGTAACCAGTCATCCATGTAAACACCATTGGGATTTCCATAGGAATAACAAGTATTTCTATCTATTATAAGCCCGGTATCCGGTGCAACTTCTGTAACGACACCATTTAAATTAAAAACAGCAGGAGATTTGATAATTAATAAAACATAATTATCAAGTCCTTTTGGTCTGTTCAATACAAAAGTACTTGGATGTCTTGTATTACAACCTCCCCTTAAAACTCGATACATAGCTCCTCCAAAATAACAGAAAAGGTGATTAAAATAATTGCACAAAAATACATAGCCATTTTTGAACAATGTGTACACACCATGTTTTACAGCTTGATAAAAGCATAGGTTAAAAAAAGACAATATGCAATAGAAAAAAATATATTGCAGAAAATGTTAGTTTTATGGCAACTAAAGTAATTATAAATATCACTTGATAAATGTATATTTAATAAAAATAAATCAAAAGAATTAAGGTAAAAAACAAAGTAAATATAGAAAAAACTTTCAGAAAAAAAGATAAAAAAGATAGGTTAAAAAATAAGTAATTGAATGTACTGAAAAATAAAAAAGAAAATAATAAAAAATGTAAAGAGAACTAGAAGAAATAAGAAAAACACTTAAAGGAAATAAGAAAATAGCAAAACCACTTAAAGAGAAATAAAAGAAATAGCAAAACCGCTTAAAGAGAACTGGAAGAAACAGCAAAAAGTAGTTAAAGAATAATAAATATAAATGTATTAAAGAAATTTGATAAAAGGAAAAGAAATGAATAAAGCAAGAAATGAATGGCTTAAAAGTGCACTTAAAATTATAGATCCTATATGGAACAGTCTTGAAAAGGATGAACTCAAAGAAAAACTCCCACTGGATTTTCATAAAGAAAGAGCTGAATTTGCACCTCTTGAAGCTTTTGGAAGAAGTGTACTTGGAATTGCTCCATGGCTGGAACTTGAAAGTATAGAAGATGAAGAAGAAAAAAAACTTCAGAAAGAATATAGAGTAAGATTTTTGAAGTGCCTTGATAATGCTACAAATAAAGAAGCTAAGGACTTCATGGTATTTAACAGAGGCGGTCAACCACTGGTAGATGCAGCATTTCTGGCTGAAGCTATTGTCAGAATGAAAACATTTGTTAATGCAAATATTTCAGAAGGGATAAAAGAAAATCTTATAAGTGCTCTTATAAGTTCAAGAAAAATCACAGCTTATAACTGTAACTGGATATTTTTTACAGCCATGGTTGAAGCAGGGCTATATGTACTCGGCGCAGAATATGATATGACAAGAGTTCTATATGCATTAAGAACATTTAGGGAATGGTACAAAGGTGACGGAATGTATGGAGATGGACCGATGTTCCATTTTGATTATTACAATAGTTTCGTTATACAGCCAATGTACGTAGATCTTGTGAGAATATTTGAAAAAGAACATCCTGAAATAGCTTATATGAAGGAAGAAGTAGAAAAAAGAGCTTCAAGATATGCGGGAATACTAGAAAGAATGATTGGACCAGATGGTTCATATCCGGTAGTTGGAAGATCTATAGCCTACAGATTCGGAGTATTCCACGAACTATCACAGGCAGCACTAATGCATAATTTGCCAAAAGAGATAGCAGATACAAGCGTAAGATGCGGGCTAAGCGCAGTAATAAGCAGAGTTTTAAGTAATGATAACACCTTTGATGAAAAAGGATTTTTAAAGCCGGGAGTATGCGGATATCAGCCGGAACTTGCTGAAGAATATATAAATATCGGAAGCTTGTATTTATGCAGTACAGTATTTTTACCACTGGGCTTATCTGAAAAAGATAATTTCTGGTGTGGAGAAGATTCAGAATGGACAGGTCTTGCAGTATGGTCAGGAAGAAAAATATCAATTGATCACGCTATCGATTGATTTTTTATAAAAGGGGAGAAGCAACAAAAAGGAGGTTACAGAAAATGAAAAAAAGAAAGTTATTGGCACTGGGCATGGCAATGATTATGTCCGTTGCAGCATTATCAGGTTGTGGAAATACTGATAGTGCAGAAAGCGCAGGGGGAAGCGCAGAAGCAAAAGCACAAGAATCAGATAATACACTTGTGGTAGCACTTACACAAAGTAGTATGGTAACTGATTATGAGAACAACTATTTCACAAACTATTTAGAAGAGAAGCTTGGAATAAATATAGAATTTTACATGCTTCCTTCAGACGCTTCTGAAACACGAACAAAGGTAAATCTGCTTGCAACATCAAATGAAGAGCTTCCAGATGTAATGGTAGTAGACAATCACTTAACTAATGAGATGATACTCCAGCTTGGTAGCAGTGGATTTTTCATGCCACTTGATGATTATGTATCAGATCCAGGAGTTATGCCTAACTACAATGCAATTCCTGAAGAAGACAGAAATATCATGAATACAGCATCTACTCAGGCAGATGGACATATATATAGTTTGTCAGCATTTGAGCCTGAGACATGGAATCTTACTCCAAACAGAACCTATATCAATAAAGCATGGCTTGATAAGCTTGGACTTGAAATTCCAACAACAACTGCTGAACTGAAAGATGTACTTATTGCATTTAGAGACAATGACCCTAATGGCAATGGTGTTCAGGATGAAATAGGTGTATATGGGCTTTCAGGTGGTGGATATGGTGAAAACACAATTGATTCACTGATGAATGCATTCTTATTCTGGAACGGTGGACTTGGATTATCAGAAGATGGAAATACTGTAACAGCACCATTTACAGCAGACGAATTCAAAGAAGGCCTTGTATATATGAATGATCTTTATAACGAAGGCGTTCTTTCAGCAAATATATTTACAGATGATGGACAACAGTTTAAAGCAATATTAAACCAGGAAACACCTATCGTAGGACTTGTATCTGCAGGTTCACTTAGTAACTGGCCGGATGTAGTAAATAATGCTAATTTTGCTGAAATGGAACTCATTGAGCCACTTACAGGTGAAAATGGAACACAGTATACACCATATTACTCATATAGTCCTGGACAGGAGCTTATGATTGTAAATGGAACAGATAAGCTTGATCTTGCACTTAAATTCGCAGATGAGTTTTATAACCACGACACATCAATCATAGAAAGATTTGGTGAGGAAGGCGTTGACTGGACAAGAGACCCTGCTGAACTTGAAGGACATTCAAATGCTTATGTTGAAGCAGGCTTATATGATAGCGTTACAATGCTTGTAACATCTACAGTTTGGGCTGATAATCAGAGCCAGACATGGAGAAATCACGGACCAAGATATGCAAGCCTTGAAATGGGTAATACAGTATATGACTTCTCAGGCGGAAATAAATTTGATCCAAATGACAGAACACAGCTCTTTGGTAAGAGTTATCAGCTTTATTATACAAAGCATCCTGAGCATGTACTTCCTGTTCTTAAATATACACTTGAAGAAACAGAAGCAATTCAGGATCAGCTTACCAACGTAATGCCTTTTGTAAGACAGAGCATGGCTGAATTTATAACAGGTACAAGAAGTATTGAAGATGAATGGGATGTTTATCTTGGAGAATTAGATAGTATGGGACTTCAAACATGGGTTTCAACTGCACAGACAGCATATGACAGAATAAAATAATATGCAGGCATGATTCATTGTAGGCGAAGGTAACTTAAGTCCTTCGCCTATTTTTACAGGAGAAGGGAATGGATAATACATTAAATATGAGCACTAAGCCACTTCAGGAAAAAAGCAGCACAGAGAAGGTAGTTATTCATAAAAAGACATTACTTGATAAGATACTGGCAAGATGGCAGCTATATCTGCTACTTATATTGCCACTGGTATGGCTTATCATTTTTGCTTATGTTCCAATGGGTGGCCTGGTGCTGGCTTTTAAAAAATATAATATTAGAGAAGGAATATGGGGAAGTCCGTGGGTAGGTTTTGATAACTTCATAAAGTTTTTTACTTCCAGAAAATTTCCAATTGTAATGAAAAACACACTTGGAATATCTCTATACTCTCTTGCAGTATCATTTCCGATACCAATTATTTTTGCACTTTTATTAAATGCAATGCCGGGAAAAAAATACAGAAAAGTAATTCAGACTGTGACATATGTTCCATATTTTATTTCTACAGTAGTTATGGTTGGACTTATTTTTCAGCTTTTGGATTATAGAAACGGATTATATGGAAATATCTATATGCTCCTTACAGGAACAAATGCTCCGAACATTCTGGCTAACGGAAAATTATTTAAGCATGTTTATGTATGGTCCGGTGTATGGCAGGCAACAGGATATAGCGCAATTGTCTATATAGCCAGCCTGGCCAATGTAGACCAATCACTGCATGAAGCTGCGGAAATAGACGGGGCCAGCAGATTTCAGAGACTTAAATACATAGACATACCATCCATATTACCAACCGCAAGTATTATGCTAGTTCTGGCAGTTGGTAACATCATGAACATAGGATATGAGAAAGTACTTCTTATGCAGAATGACTTAAACCTTGATTACAGTGAAATCATATCCACCTATGTATATAAAGTCGGACTTGCCAGTGGAATAACAGATTTTTCACTATCGACGTCAATTGGAATGTTCAATGCCATAGTTAACTTTACTCTGCTGATAATAGCAAACTGGGGAAGTAAAAAATTAAACGGCAGCGGAATCTTTTAAGATATTAGGAGCAAAAGAATGAAAAAGTTCAAAAATTTAAGTGCCAATGATAAGGCTTTTTACATAATAATAATAATAATCCTGTCAGCATTCTTTCTAATAGTTTTGTATCCATGCGTGTTTGTTGTTAGTGCTTCATTTTCTTCCGGAACAGCAGTACAGTCAGGAAAAGTTGTATTATTTCCCGTAGATTTTAGTCTGGAGGGATATAAAACAGTTTTTAATACCAAGAATGTATGGATAGGATTTGCAAATTCAATATTCTACACAGTTGTAGGAACACTCATAAACGTTGTAATGACAATGACAGCAGCATATTGTTTATCCAGACATGACCTTCCGGGTAGAAATTTCATTATGCTTTTATTCACCTTCACAATGTTTTTTGGAGGCGGCTTAATTCCAAGCTATATGGTAGTTCAGAATCTTGGACTCTTAAATACAAGACTTGCCCTGCTTTTACCGGGGGCTATAGGTGTATATAACCTTATCGTAGCAAGAACATTTATTATAAATACAATACCCGGAGAACTCCTTGAGGCATCGCGAATAGATGGATGCTCTGACATTATGTATTATCTGCAGGTTGTACTGCCTCTTTCTAAGGCAATCTTGGCAGTACTGGTACTTTTTTACGGAGTAGGACATTGGAATGCATACTTCAATGCAATGATATATCTACATGATAAAGCTATATACCCATTAACACTGTTCATGAGAGAGATACTCATGTCCAGTCAGATCGACCCATCAACAGTCACCGATCCTGAACTTCAGGCAAGACTTGCTGATATGGTAGGAGTAATTAAGTACTCACTTATTATGGTAAGTATGGTACCGGTTCTTTTGATTTATCCATTTGTTCAAAAATATTTTGTAAAAGGTGTAATGATCGGATCAGTAAAGGGATAATATTTATGGAAAAAGAAACAGTAGTATGGGCAAAGGATGCCTTTGAAAATATTATAAAAAAGATGTCTTTTGTCTATGAAAGATCAAAAGACAAAATACCTTATACCACAATAAACGGAGTTCATGACGACCATTCTGTAAATGATATAGGATGGTGGACTAACGGATTCTGGGGTGGAATAATGTGGCAGCTTTATATAGCAACAGGTGAAGAATGTTATAAAAAGACTGCTATTGAAAATGAAAAAAAGCTGGACAAGTTATTTTTAAACTATAAGCTTCTGGACCATGATAATGGCTTTAAATGGCTGCCTACAGCCGTTGCTAATTATAGAATAACTGGAGATGAAGAGTCTAAAAACAGGGGAATACTTGCAGCAGATAATCTTGCCGGAAGATTTAATGTAAATGGTGAATTTATAAGAGCCTGGAATGATTGGGACGGAGATAATATAGACAGACGAGGATGGGCAATCATTGATTGTATGATGAATCTTCCACTTCTATATTGGGCAAGTGAAACAACAAATGACCCTAGATACAGACATGTTGCAATTAAACATGCCAATAAAGCCCAAAAACATTTTGTAAGAGAAAATGGATCGGTAAAACACATAGTTGAATTTGATGTAGAAACAGGAAAAGAAATCAGAGACTATGGCGGGCAGGGATATAGAGACGGATCATCCTGGACAAGAGGTCAGAGCTGGGGAATATATGGATTTGCACTAAGTTATGATCATACTAAAGATATTGAATATCTAAAAACTGCAGAAAAAATAGCAGATAATTTTATACAGAATATCCCTGAAAGCGGACTTATACCAGTTGATTTCGATCAGCCAAAAGAGGTAACCTGGGAAGATTCAACAGCGGCAGCAATAGCAGCCTGTGGAATGCTTAAAATATCTGAGTTTAAGGAGTGCAGTGACAAGGATAAGTATTTTAATACTGCACTTAAACTTCTAAAAACACTTACAGATTGTCGCGTAAACCTAAACGAAAAAGAAGATGATCTTTTACTAAAATGCACTGCAGCATATAATGATAAAATTCATGATTTTTCAATTATTTATGGTGATTATTTTTATATAGAAGCCATCTGTAAGCTTAATGGCAAATACATAAATATTTGGTAAAAAAATAATAATCTTTTGAAATGTAGTAATATGTTTAAAATCCGGATTAAATCAGCTAGAACCCTTATAAATAAAGGGACTCTAGCTGATTTATTAAAAATTAATAATTCTTTAATTCTATGTTTTTACGATTAATATTATACTTAAATTGCTACATAAGATAGGTTTTGAAGAAGAGGTTAATATGAGTAAAAAAGGATTTTTAAACGTATTACTAAAGGCACTATTTTGTGGATTTATAATTGCTGCAATTAGCCTTACAACAAAGTTTAAAGCAAATGCGTCAACCTTTGATCCGCAATACTATGCAGCAAGGTACCCTGATGTAGCACAGGCGCTGGGAACAAGTTCCATAGCACTTTATAATCATTATATAAATAATGGAATGAATGAAGGCCGCTATGCTAATGCAGAAGATGAAGCAAATGGTATAAAAGGTGCACCTATAGACAATGTTTCACCAACATTTGCCACCTATGTAGATGTAAATATTACATCCCAGACCATGACATATTATCAGGATAGCCAGGCTGTACTTCAATCTCCTATAGTTACAGGAAATGAGAGCGAAGGACGTAATACACCAACGGGAGTGTATGAAATAACAAACAAGGTAAACGGAAAATATTTAACGGGACCTACCTGGCATAGTTGGGTAGATTATTGGATGCCTTTTAATAAGTCCATAGGACTGCATGATGCTACCTGGAGAAGTGAATTTGGCGGAACAATATACCAGAACGGTGGATCTCATGGCTGTGTTAATCTGCCCCATGATATAGCAAGCCAGCTATATGCAATGGTAGAAACAGGAACAGTAGTAGTAGTTCACTAAAAACTAAAGCCTTTCCTTAAACTTAGAAACATTATCTAAGAAAAGGAAAGGCTTTTTTGAGGCTATTTAAAATTATTAGTTTTTGTAATTATTTATTACCGTAAAAAGAAACTAAGGAATTATATTCGTCATCACTTATTTCTATAACTCCGCCATGGCGTTTTTTATTTTTACCCAGATCATAATCAGAAGAATCAAGTATTTCAAAGACTCCGGAAGATAAATTACTGGTAGTCATAGGTATATAACCTTTCCCGGCGGCAAACTGATCTGCAATAAGGCACCACGTTTTTTTATCAGGTAAAAGATACATTTCAGGCCCCTCAAGACCGTAGAAATCATCCAGGGTTTCAGAAGATACCTTTTCAAAACCTTCATAAAGAGAAGAGGACTTCTCCATTTCCAGCTTCTTTGTAGTTTCATTTTTAGAAATTCTGTAATAATAACCATCAGCGAAAATTACAGTACTATCTATAACATGATGATCTCTTTCCATATATATTTCAGCTTTGGAAAAATTACTGAAATCATTTGTTTTTACGCAGTATATACGTTGCTTTCTATCTTGCTCATCAGGATACTTAACATTAGAAGCAAAAAATACAAGAAAAGTCTTATTTATGCTATCATAAACAGCTTCAGGAGCCCAAACACAGCCGGCCTCGTTAATACCTACAGTATGGGCAGATGGTCCGTCCCAGTGTATTAAATCACTGCTTTTCCAAACAATAATGTCCCTGCTTCCTATAAGCACAGCATCGCTCCAGGAAATACCTGATTCCATGCGAAGATCTGTTGCAATAAGATAGTAGATACCTGTATCGGAATTTTTTACTATGAATGGATCGCGAACACCTTTCATTCCTATGTCAGAACGAAGAATAAGATTACTGTTATTTAAATCTGTAAAATGTAATCCATCTTTACTAACCGAAAAATATATTTGTTCCCCATCTTTTTGTTCCCCGATAAAATGTACAAATAAATATGCAGACATATAAACCTCCCAAAACAAAAATAAACACAGAGTAATTATAACCCTGTGTTTATAATAGATACAACAATGATGAATTTAAATATTACTATTATGGTCTGGATTTAAATCTTTCCAGGTGAAGCTCAGGCATAAGTTCATCATCAATTACCTTTAAGAGCTCCACAAGCTTATTGTAATCTTCTTCAGAAAACTTATCCTTACATCTCTCACAGATTGTATCAATATAGGATGTGCTGATATTGAAATAATTCATGAATTTCTGAGTGGGTCTTAAATGAAATTCACGCTGATCAGTTTTAGACTGTATCTTTTCAATATATCCCTTCTGGACAAGCTGACCAACTCTATAAGCTGCATTTGGAGCAGAAATATTCATCATACGGGCAAACTCAGCAACAGTAGGCTCATCCAGAGCCATTATGCATTCCATGCTAAAGGCTTCAACCATGGTAAGAGTTGCCTCTCTGTTTTCAAAATTTGCAAATATTTTCATATAAAAACTAACTCTCAATTTACTATATATGTCGGAAAGTACTTGATTTAACATATTTATCCCTTTCAAATTCCATTACAATTAAAATTATTTATTAAAAAATTTGTATATATAAATTATATCATAAAAATAGTTTTCTAAAAGGGATAAACTAGTTACCATTACTAGTTGTTGTCAGTTAGAGCAAACGTAAGCTCTGCAGAAACTGCAAGCTTTCCATCAACTGTTGCACGTGCAAGACCTACACCAATAGGACCATGTTGCTTAATAAGTTCACACCTAAGCTCTAAAACATCCCCGGGTACAACCTGTTTTTTGAATCTGCACTTATCAACACCGGCAAAAAGAGCAATTTTTCCCTTATTTTCAGGAAGTGATAAAGCAGCAACAGCTCCGGTCTGAGCCAAAGCTTCAAGTATAAGTACTCCCGGCATTACAGGAAAACCGGGAAAGTGGCCACAGAAAAAGTTTTCATTCATAGATACACATTTACGTCCGATAGCCCATTTTCCCGGTTCATAATCTTCAATTCTGTCAACCAGAGCAAAAGGGTATCTGTGAGGAAGAATCTGAGCAATTTCAGTAGCAGAGAGGGTATTTGCATCCTCTCTTGGATTTACTGGTATTTCTTGAAAATTAGACATGCATTGTGTCCTCCAAATCCTAAGCTGTTGCTAAGTACATATTTAAGATCGGCATTTCTACCATTATTAGGAACATAATCAAGATCACAGGCAGGATCAGGATTTTGAAGTCCTACTGTAGGAGGAATGAATCCGTCCTCAAGTGCTTTTACAGCAAATACTGCTTCAACACCGCCGGCACCGCCAAGAAGATGACCTGTCATGGATTTTGTACTTGAAACAGGAATTTTATAAGCATCATCTCCAAATACTGACTTTATCGCAGCTGTTTCTCCGGCATCATTAAGATGTGTAGAGGTACCATGAGCATTGATATAATCAATATCAGAGGCCTCAATATCAGCATCCTTGATAGCAAGCTTCATACATGCTGCTCCGCCTTCACCATTTTCAAGTGGGGCAGTGATATGGAACGCATCGCAGTTAGCTCCATACCCAACGATTTCTGCAATAATTTTAGCATTTCTGCTTAAGGCATGCTCAAGCTCTTCAAGGACAAGAATTCCGGCACCTTCACCCATTACGAAACCACTTCTTTCAGCATCGAAAGGTATGCTGGCTCTTTTAGGATCTTCAGAATAGGAAAGTGCTGTCATACTTGAAAATCCACCGATAGCAAGATCTGTAATTGATCCTTCTGTTCCACCGCAAACCATAACGTCCTCATAGCCATCTCTGATTCTGTGGAAAGCGTCACCAATTGCATTGCTTCCGCCGGCACAGGCTGTTACAGGGCAAGTGCACATACCCTTAAGACCATGGGAAATAGAAATTCTTGCTGCAGCCATATTTGAAATTGCCATAGGAATGAAAAATGGACTAACCTTTTCAAAGCCTCTGGCAAGGCCTCTGTCATGTTCCTGCTGTATTATATCAATACCGCCGATACCGCTTGAAACTATGCAGCCAAAGCTTCCTGCTTCGTCATCACTGACTTTTACTTCATAGGACTTAACTTCTTCTGTTGCTTTTGGAAGAAGACCGCTCATATGAAGAGCTTCCTCGGCAGCATATAAAGCATACTGTGTAAATGGAGCCATTTTTCTGGCTTCTCTTTTATTAAGTCTTTTTTCAACATTAAAGTCTTTTACTTCACCGGCAACTTTAACTTTAAAATCAGTAGTATCAAAATGAGTGATAGGGGCAATACCGCATACACCATTTTTTATATTATTCCAACTTGTTTCTACATCATTACCTGTAGGGTTAACCGTTCCAATACCGGTAACAACAACTCGTCTAGTCTGTTTCATTAGCAGCCCATACCTCCATCTACCATAAGTACTTGACCTGTTATATAAGAACTGTCTTCTGAAGCTAAAAAGGCAACGGCCTTAGCAACATCTTCAGGAGAACCAACTTTTTTCATAGGAATCTGAGCCAGAGTAGCTTCTTTTGCAGCATCACTCATAGCCTGTGTCATATCCGTAGCAATAAAACCGGGAGCTACAGCATTGGCTGTAACATTTCTGGTTGCAAGTTCTTTGGCAATTGACTTTGTAAGACCAATCAGACCTGCTTTGCTGGCTGAATAATTTACCTGTCCTGCATTGCCATGAACCCCAACTATGCTTGAGATATTAACAATTCTTCCGTATCTTTGCTTCATCATGATGCGAGTTACATTTTGACAACAGATAAAAGCACCACGAAGATTTGTATTTATAACCCTGTCAAATTCCTCTACTGTCATTCTTGCAAGAAGGTTATCGCAAGTAACCCCTGCATTATTGACCAGAATATCAACACGTCCAAATTCAGAAATGCATTTATCAAACAGATTTTTTACATCTTCTTCATTAGAAACATCACATCTAATTGTAAGGGCTTTGATTTCTGCATTTGCCTCTTTACATAAGTCTGCAGTTTCCAGAGCAGCCTTTTCATTGCCTGCATATACAATACAAAGATTGTTCCCCATTTTTGCAAGCTCAAGGCAAATAGCACGGCCTATACCGCGGCTTCCGCCTGTAACTACAGCGCATCTATTTATATTTTCATTATTCATACCTAAACTCCGTTCAAATGTGGATAACCTATTCCAATAAGAAAAAAATGTGTAAAACTTTAGGCAACGACCTGTGCGTTGCAGGTTAAGTTTTCAATATCATCTGCAGTTTCTATTGAAACACAGCTATAATCGGAAATACCCATATCCTTAGCAGTCTTTTTAACGAATCCTGATAAAGCTTTACCCGGACCAACTTCAATAAATTCACGTACACCCAGATCAAATAGTCTTCTGATTGAAGCTTCCATTCTGACACTGGATTGAACCTGATAAACTAAAAGCTCTGCTACAGACATATCCTGATCATTTTCACGTCCAAGGAAGTTGAAAAGTACAGTAGTCTTCATAGGATTAAAGGTAACATTTTTAAAATAATCTGAAAGTTCATTACCTGCAGGAGACATTAAAGATGTATGGAATGGTCCGCTGACAGCAAGAGGTATGCACTTTTTTGCGCCATGCTCAAGGGCAAGAGATGAACATTTATCAACAGCTTCTTTTTCACCACCGATAACAAGCTGACCTGGGCAGTTGTAATTACATATGGATACAACTCCTAGTTTCTTTGCTTCTTCACAGCAAAGAAGAAGTTCTTTTTCTTCAAGACCAAGAACTGCAGTCATGCCGCATTCAATACCCTCGGCAGCCTTTGTCATGGCTTCTCCTCTAAAAGCTGCTGTCTTAATAGCAGTATCGGTATCAAATACTTCTGAAGCTTCAAGAGCGGAATATTCTCCAAGAGAAAGACCGCAAACATAATCAGCTTTAATACCACGATTTTTTAAAATTCTTGTTACGCCTGCAGCAAAAGCAACCATACAAGGCTGAGTATATTTTGTTTGTAAAAGCATATTGTCGGGATTTTCAAAGCATGCCTTTTTTAAATCAAAATCTAAAGAAGCAGAATCAAATATTTCTCTAAATTCAGGATATTTTTCATATAAATCCTGACCCATTCCGGTGTGTTGACTTCCCTGACCGGCATAAAGAATAGCTCTCATATTATCCTCCTATAATCAAAGCTCTATATCCGAGCATAAATCTTCAAAAATAGCAGCAACAGGACGTATTTCCTTAACCTGTCCGCAAGTCTGTCCTGCCATAAGAGATCCGGTTTTGGTATCTCCTTCAAAAACTGCTCTGCGAAGGCTTCCAAGAGTAAACTTTTCAAGTTCCATCTTATCTGCGCCTTCCTTTTCACGTTTTACATATTCACGGCTCATGGAATTTTTTAATACTCTGACAGGTGTTCCACCTATTCTTCCTGTAACGATTGTGTCAGAACCCTTAGCTTTAATAACTGCTTCTTTGTAATTGTCATGAATAGGACATTCCACAGAACCAAGAAGACAGGTTCCAACCTGAACACCGCAGGCTCCAAGAATAAGAGCAGCCTTCATCTGACGTTTATCTGCAATACCACCTGCAGCAATAACAGGAATATTTACAGAGTCACATACCTGAGGAACCAGGGTCATGGTAGTCATTTCACCAATATGACCTCCGCTTTCGCATCCCTCTGCTATAACAGCATCAGCGCCAAGAGCCTCAAGGTGCTTTGCAAGGATAGGAGCAGCTACAACAGGAATTACCTTAATTCCTGCAGCCTTCCATTTTTCCATGTATTTTCCGGGATTTCCGGCACCTGTAGTAACTACAGGGATTTTTTCGTCGATAACAATCTGGGCAAACTCATCTGCCTGTGGATGCATAAGCATGATATTTACACCAAAAGGCTTATCAGTAAGCTCTTTGCATTTATGTATTTCATCCTTAAGCATGTCGGCATTCATACCGCCGCAGCCTATAAGACCAAGCCCCCCGGCATTTGAACAGGCAGCTGCAAAAGTACCTGTTGCGATATTTGCCATACCTCCCTGGATAATTGGATATTTTATTCCAAGAATTTCATTTAAGTATTTCATAAGAAAATTTACTCCTTCGTGATAAGAGTTCCGGCCCAGGTAAGGCCACCGCCAAACCCGATAAGAAGCAGCTTGTCGCCGGATTTTATCATATTTTTTTCATCCATCTCAGCAAGGGCCAGTGGAATAGAAGCGGCACTTGTATTTCCAAAGTGATCCATATTTTTATAAAACTTATCAGGATCTGCTTTAAGCTTTTTTATACAATGATCTATAATTCTTGAATTTGCTTGATGACAAATAACGTGATCTATATCATCAAGGGTAAATGTTTGTTTTTCCTGTAATTTCCGAATGCATTTTGGAAGTGCATCTACGGCAAATTTGAAAACTTCCTTGCCATCCATCTCAATGTACTGGGCTTTATTACCGATTCCGTTAATTAGTATCTGTTTTCCGCCTTTTGCACCAAGTACACTATCATAGTAAGCATCCTGCGCCGCTTCTACTATAACAGCACCGGCACCGTCTCCAAAAAGAACACAGGTAGAACGGTCCTGCATATCAAGAATTCTCGATAATTGTTCAGCACCGATTACCAGTCCGTATTTACCTTCTGTAGCATTGAGCATTCCACGACATACTTCAAGTCCGTACAAAAAACCGCTGCAGGCAGCATTAACATCAAGAACAGGAATATCCTGAGGAAGTGATAGGCAAGCCTGAACCATGCAGGAAAGACTGGGAGAAGCATAATCTCCCGAAAGAGTGGCACAGATTATACATCCTATGTCATCCTTATTTATTCCCGAATTTTCAATAGCTTTTCTTGCAGCATCAGTAGCAAGAGTTAATGTACTTTCTTCCTCGTTACAGAAATACCTTGAATGAATTCCTGTTCTTGTAAAAATCCATTCATCATTGGTTTCTACAACCTGTGCAAGATCATCGTTGGTAACATTACGAGATGGAATAGCACTTCCGGTACTGATTATTTTTAAACCTTTCATAATGACTATTCCTTCTTAATTATTTTGGTAAAAAATTATTTGTATTATTGTAAATATTGGCTTAATTTACTGCCTGTGCACAGTTATTCTCTAAACTTCCTATTGATCTGAACTTATGACGTCTTTGAGCAAGAACCTGTTCAGGTGTATAAGCCATAAGCTGTCTGAGATTAGTTTCAATAGCGCTGTCCATGGCTTTGTATAAAGCATCGGGGTCAGCCTGAGCACCACCAAGAGGTTCCGGAATAATTTCGTCTGCTACACCAGCATCCAGAAGATCGCTTGCAGTAAGCTTCATAATATCGCAGGCCTCAGCATGTCTTGATGAATCTTTCCAAAGAATACTCGCAAAACCTTCTGGACTAAGTACTGAATAAACGGCATTTTCCAGCATTAAGATCTTATTGGCTATGGAAATTGCAAGAGCTCCACCGGAATTACCTTCCCCTGTAACAATGGTAATAACAGGAACTGTAAGCCGGCTCATGGCTGCAAGATTTTTGGCAATAGCTTCTCCCTGGCCATGTTCTTCAGCTTCTTTACCGGGATAAGCACCGGGAGTATCAACAAAAGTGATTATAGGACGTCTGAATTTCTCAGCCTGTTCCATAAGACGCAGTGCCTTTCTGTAACCCTCAGGACGAGGCATGCCAAAATTATATTTAATGTTATCCTGAGCAGTGTGACCCTTTAAATGACCTACAACTGTAACAGGAATGCCTTTATATCTGGCGATACCTCCAAGGATACTTTTATCCTCGTCATAAAGATGATCACCCTTTTGTTCAAAAAAGTCTGTAAAAAGAGCCCCTATAATATCATCCATATGAGGTCTTAAGATGTGGCGGGCAAGAAAAACCTTATCTTCAGCGGTTAAATTTGTGCAGGTATTTAATAAAGAAGTTCTTGCAGAAGTTAAAATAGAAATTTCTTCATTAAGACGACTGACTGATGAATCGTTTTTGGAATGTGCATCAAGTTCAGTTTTTAAAGAAGCAATCTGATGGTCAATATGCTCTGTCTGAGATAATATATCTCTAATCATACGTCCTCCCTCCGGAATTTATAAGCTTTTATTTAACAACAGTCATAACATGATCTGTACCCTTTGTATTGTGAAGCATAAGTAAATCAATAAGAGTGTCTCGCATGTCCTTACGTTCAACTATCTTGTCGATGAAGCCGTGGGATTCAAGATATTCACTTCTCTGGAATCCCTTAGGAAGCTTCGAACCGATAGTCTGTTCAATAACTCTTGGTCCGGCAAAGCCCACAAGAGCACCCGGTTCTGCAAGAGTAATATCTCCAAGAGTTGCAAAACTTGCTGTAACACCACCTGTTGTTGGGTGTGTAAGAAAACTTATATACAGTCCGCCTTGTTCAGAAAACTCTTCAATAGCAGCTGCTGTTTTTGCCATCTGCATGAGAGAATATATACCTTCCTGCATTCTGGCTCCACCGCTGGCACTAAAGATTATAAGAGGTAGTTTCCTGCTGGCAGCATATTCAATGGCTCTTGTAACTTTTTCACCAACAATAGTACTCATGCTTCCCATAAAAAAACGGCTGTCCAGAACAACCGTAACTACCGGAATACCACCAATCTTACCTCTTGCTGTAACAACAGCTTCCTGCAGACCTGATTTTTTAGACTGATTAGATACCTTTTCTTCATAACCAGGAAAATTAATAGGATTATTAGCAGTAAGGTCATAATCCATTTCTCTAAAGCTTCCCTTATCCAAAATAAGAGATAATCTGTAATAAGCACCAATAGGCTTATATTGTCCGCAGTTTGGACAGACAAAAAGATTTTTTTCCCAAGTGTGTTTAAAAGCTCTGCGCTTACACTTAGGACAATCAATAAATTCAGGATTTAATATACTTGGAACAAAGCTTGACTTAATATCTTTTTTTACAAGAGCATCAAAAGAGCTGTTCCTGTGCATATCCTGAAATGACTTGGAAATAGACTCACCTGATTTCATAAGGATTATTTCCTCCTAATATACATATACTATTCAGTACCTGAGTACTGAATAGTAATAGTTTTTTAAGCAGCTGTGTGAGTGCTCATGTATGTAAGAATGTCTTTTACAGTTGAAAGCTTTGCAAGCTCTTCATCAGGAATAGTAATACCTGTCTTCTCTTCGAGAGCCATGTGAAGCTCAACGATATCAAGTGAATCAGCCTCAAGATCTTCCATAAGAGAAGCCTCTTCTGTAACCTTGTCTTCATCACATCCAAGTGTATCAACTATAACCTCTTTTAATTCTTCAAAATTCATTTCCTTCTCCTCCAAAA
>JAILBM010000118.1 GCA_024680925.1 Butyrivibrio sp. | reverse complement strand
GAAAGAATTATATTTACTGAAAAACAGCTTATATAATTATTTTTTGTGAATAAAAATCAGTCTATGTTTATTTTTTGTGTTGATTTAGCGCTAATATTCAATTATAAAATTTTAAAATCAATTATAAAAATAAGTTCATTTTAATTGCAATAAAGTCAAAAATATATTGTAATTATATTAGAAGAAGCTTATCAGATGTATGTGTAAATGAGGGATAGGGTATATGACAGGTGTGAATCTGCTGGAGATATACATTGCAAATGGCATGGCATTTTTATTGATGGTCGGAATTCTGACAAGCAATGTTTTTAAATTGCAGGAAAGAAAAGATGCTTTAATGTTATATCTCTTGGACATAGATTTAATTATCTGCTGTATAGTTGATCCAATAGTTTTCACACTGGATGGCATGCCGGGAGGTTTTGTAAGATTTATTCTATATACCGGAAATCTTTGGCTATTCATTACAAATCTTTTCTTTAGTCCGCTTTTTGTCTTACTTAGCGAGCGAAATACCAGAGGGAAAAATTCCAAGCCCATTATTTTTATAATTGTTATAGAGGAGATAATCGGAATAAGTATTCTGATTATCAATTTCTTTAAACCACTTGTATTTCTCATTGATGAAAATAACAATTATCAGCGTCTCTCACTATATATGGTTTATAACATTATTGGTATGCTGGGAATAGTGATGGCTATTGGGGTATATGTGATATCCCGTTTTAAAGGTGGAAGATTTAAACATTTCCCTATTTTTCAATTTGTCATTCCAATATTTATAGGGATTGTTGTACAGAACTATTTTTACGGAATATCCCTTATATGGCCTGCGGCAGCTGTAGGCCTTACTCTTATGATTATTTCCATGCAAAACATGAATATTCTTTTTGATACCTTGACAGGTATATATAACAGGCATTATCTTGAAACTGTCAGGCTCGAAGGACAGCCTTTTTGTCTTATGATGCTGGATTTAAATAATTTTAAATCCATCAATGATGAGCAGGGGCATTCTGAAGGAGATGTGGCTCTTATTTCTGCAGCAGATATTATTAAGAGTGCAATTGGTGATCTTGGTACCGTTGTAAGATATGCCGGTGATGAATTTGTTGTTCTTTTAAACAGCATTGACAGTGAAGTATGTGAGAATACAGCAAGTGATATCAAGAAGGCCTTCAATGTATATAACAATAAAAGTCATAAGCCGTATAAGCTTAGTGTTTCCATAGGATGGGGAATATTTGATCTAAGTAAGAATTCTATGGATGAAGTCATGAAAACAGTAGATGAAAGAATGTATGAGGATAAGAAAAAATACTACGAAACTCATGACAGGAGAAAAAGATCTTAATGAAAAAAATGTTGATAATACAAGGGTATTATTAAGGGGAGAATTATGAATTTAAAAAAAATCAAGCTTCTTATAGTAGGCATATCTGTGGTCATATTGTCCGTGGGATGTCAGAAGGATACCGGGAATGAGAGTGGTCAAAGAAATGTAGATGATGCAGTTACTCAGGTAAGTGAGACTGCTGAATCCGTTACAGATAGTTCTATGGAAAGTCAGGATGTCACTGAAACCAGTAATGGAATCAGTGATGAAACCAGTAATGGAATCAGTAATGAAAACAGTGATGAAATCATACAGCGCCTTGAAGTTGAAAATAACGGCGGATATTTTGTGAGATGTGGAAACTCCATGTACTATCGTTTGCAGGGACAAAAATCTCTTAAATCAAATGCGCTTTGGGGAGAATTTCTGAAAAATCCAAATTTTGATGCTACAGATATATCAGACCTTGAGTCAGAGATTGTAAAACTTGATCTAAACACTCTTGAAACAGAGGTATTCATAGCAGATACAGGCTATGGACCTCTTTTTTGCGATGGCAGGTATCTTTATATGAATGAGATTGAAGGGGATGACACCTATGTTAAGTATGTCTCTCTTGACGGTAAAGAAGAGGGAAAACTTGCCCACGGAACTGTTAAGGGATGCGATGAAGAAAGTGGTCTTGTTGCTGTTACGAGATTTGATTCGGATAAAAATGCCAGTGTCATATCACTATATCAGAATACCGAATTTCTGAAGGAATATGAGGTAAGTGATGGCTTTGAATATGCAGGGGTGAGCTCTGACAGTGTCTTCTTTATGAGCTACAATTATGAAGAGGGTTCAGCTTCCTGTTATCAGTTAAGTACTGATAAAGACGAACCTGTATGTCTTGGTACTTTAGATGGTTTTGATGCCTATTATCTATGCCTGGAGCAGTTTTTGCAGACTGATGATGGAGATTACTTTGTTCTTTCTCAAAGAGAGGGTACGGGAATGTTTGTATCACAGGTAATGATTGCCAAGGTGTATCCCGGTGTAGAGGATGGACTTGAAACTGTGCCGGACAACGGTTTTAACGATCTTAATGAAGAGCCTATGATACCAATTATATATGAGGGAAAATATGATGAGGAATATGACCCTGAGGCAGAGGGAATAGGGCTTTGCAATGTGGCACCTCACACTGTGCTGGTGGGTTCTGAATATGAAGGTGGAGATCTTCTTTTTACCTATGAACCGGATGCATATACAGAAGTTAACTTATACTTTGTTGAGAACCTGGGCTTTGGAGACAGTGACTATTTCCAGCAGGCGGGAGAGTATGTAGACGGCGATATTTATGTAATTGTGGCCAAGGGACACAGGACTCCTGAGGAGGATATAGGCTGGAGAGAAAGCTACGGAATTGATTGTCTTAAATATGTAAAATATGATTTTGAAAGTGATCAGGTAATTGAACTTGGAACTGTAGAATTTGAGTAGTTAGACCCACAGTGGTTCTTATTGCCACTGATAAGAGAACTTTACAAAAAAATAAAACTAACAGACGCAGGTAATAGATAATATAAATTTTAACAAAAAGAACTAATGGAATATGTAATATAAAAGGTGATCAAATGAAGTCCACTAAACAATTACTTCAAAATGATCACCTTTATTTTTTATTAAGCCTCTTCTCCGAGGAAGATGTGCTGTGGAAGACCACCGATATAGATAGGTGTAAGCTCAGCCTGGATAAGAGGATAAGCATAATCGATAAATTCCTGTTTCATCTGCGTAAAGTCTTCATTTACCCATTCAAGAGGAACCTTTTTTTCAAGGTTTGCAATCTCTGAAATTGGATGAAGCTCTGTTGTGCACTGATAAGGTGCGTTAGAGATTCTCTTAAGGGCAACCATTTCTCCGGTATGACCTTCAAAGGCTGCCTTAACGGCAGCACCACCAACCTGATATGCTTCAGTTATGTCTGTACGGCTTGTAAGATGCCCTGCACAGCGCTGAAGAGTTGAGAGCTCGATACATCTTGTCTTGGTATCAAGAGATCTGGCAATGGTGTTGGCAAGGAATCTTGCTGTTCCTGTAAGAGCCTTATGACCAAAGGCATCTACTGCGTGAACATCGTCTGAAAGCTCACATACATAGCGGCCGTCCTCAAGCTTAACACCCTCTGAAACAGCGATTACGATGTTGGCCTTTTTCTCCTGCATTTTTCTGACTTTTTCAACGAAACGGTCAACATGGAAAGGTACCTCAGGAAGGCAGATCATATCAACACCTTCGCAGTCATTGTCCTTGGCAAGAGCAGCGGCAGCTGTAAGCCAGCCTGCATTTCTTCCCATGATTTCAACTATTGTAACGTACTTGGTTCCATATACGGAGGCATCTCTGATGATCTCCTTCATTACAACTCCAATGTACTTGGCTGCTGAGCCATAACCCGGTGTATGGTCTGTAACCGTAAGATCATTATCAATGGTCTTTGGTACACCGATGAATCTGATATCACTACCTATTTCTTTGCCGTAAGCAGCAAGCTTGTTGATGGTATCCATACTGTCATTGCCACCGATGTAGAAAAAATATCCCACATTAAGTTCATTAAGTCTGTTCATAATGTCGTCATAGACTTCTTTTGCTCCCTTATCCGAAAGAGCAGGAAGTTTGTAACGGCAGCTTCCAAGATAGCTTGATGGAGTGCGCTTTAAAAGCTCGATGTCCATTGTCTTCTTGAAAATCCCTGTCATGTCAACGTATCTGCCCTCCAAAAATCCCTGGATTCCATTGCACATGCCATATACGTGCTCTGCTCCACGATTCTTGGCGGCTTCAAACACCCCGGCCAGTGATGAATTGATTACGGAGGTTGGTCCTCCTGACTGTCCCACAATTGCGTTTTTCATACTTTGTCCTTTCCTCATAGAAAAAAATTCTTATATATTATGATAATATTCAAAATTGATACTGTCCTTGAGTATTTGTACAAAAAAGTGGAAAAAATTGTCTAAACTGAAATTAAGTGAGAATTAATGTGCGCAGTGAAATAGTATAGAATGAAACGACAAGAATGCATAGAACTTTAATAAAGCATATATTCTTGTACGTTAATTACAGAAATCCGCATTTACTGCGGGTTTCGTATGAAAGTGATTCAAGAGGAAAACAAGCCCTGCAGCGAAGCTGCTTTTAAATGGCTTGTTTTCAGGATTTTTGACATGTAATGGCAAAAATCCATAATTTTATAATGTAGTTAAAAAATATTTGTTTTATAGCAATATTTTTGAAGTATTATATATGTTTTTATAATAAAATATATATAACTGTGGGGTTATTTTGTAGAAGAGGTATAAAACTATGAACAATATTTTTTTAAATCAGGTTGGGTTTGTCCCAAAAGGTACAAAGAGAGCGGTATTAAATTTTGATCAAAAAGAATTTGAGATAAGAGATTTAACGGGAAAATGTGTATTTACAGGTAAAGTAAAGCACTTCGGAACTGATGATATTTCAGGAGAAAATACCTTTATTGCGGACTTTAGCGAGCTTAAAGAGGATGGAAGCTACAGAGTTTATGCAAAAGATGTATCTTCAGCAGCATTTACTGTTTCTGAAAATGTGTATGATAAGCTCATGAGGGATATTTGCAAATGCTTTTATTATCTTCGCTGCGGAGATGTCCTGACAAAGGAATATGCCGGGGAATATTATCATGAACCCTGCCATATGACAAAGGCTACAGTGTATGGTGAAGATGTACCTGCTGTGGATGTGTCAGGTGGCTGGCATGATGCTGGAGACTATGGCAGATATTCAACAGCAGGCGCCGTGGCAGTGGCGCATATTCTTTACGGCGTAAGATTTTTTCCGAAATTATTAAAAACAGAATTTGATATACCAAAGGAAAAATGTCAAAAGGGAAATCTTCCCGATATCCTTTCGGAAGTTAAGGTTGAACTGGATTTCCTTATGAAGATGCAAAGGGAAGACGGGTCTGTATGGCATAAGGTTACTACCTTTAATCATGCACCCTTTGTTATGCCACAGGAGGATAAGAATGAGCTGTTTCTTTTTCCTGTTTCATCTATGGCTACGGCAGATGTTGCAGCTGTTTTTGCCCTGGCTTCAAGCATATATAAAGATTATGATTCCAAGTATGCCGATAAGCTTATGCTAAGGGCTAAGAAGGCCTGCGAGTGGCTGGAGGATAATCCCGGACCTTTACTTTTTAAAAATGCTGAAGGCTCCAATACCGGGGAATACGGAGAAAATGAAGATATTTCAAACAGGTTCTGGGCAGCGGCATCCATGTATGAAGTAACCGGTGATAAGACCTTTTATGAAGAACTGCTCCAGCTTGAAGACAGACTATGTATCTTTGATGAGGAAGATAAGCAAAAGGGATATCAGGGTGATGTCTTTACCTGTTTTGGCTGGGCACAGGTGGCAGGTCTTGGCTGTCTTTCACTTATTTTAAAAGGCGATGGGGATGAGCTTTCTGTTTCTGTACAAAATCGTTTTGTAAAAGAGGCAGACAGACTTGTGGCAAGTGCCAAAAAGAATGGTTTTAATCTCTGCATGGAAGAG
>JAILBM010000084.1 GCA_024680925.1 Butyrivibrio sp. | reverse complement strand
ATTACAAGGATCAGAATAACTGCAATTCCTGAATAAAGAAGCGCTGCCATTTTTTTATTGCTCAGTGTCCATTCCTTTATCTGTCCCATTTTTTTACGGAAAAAAGCTTTTTTCGATTTCATATTTTCCTCATCTCTCATACTCTGTTACAATACGATTTGCTAAAATAAAGGTTGCTTACATACCTCCGCCCATTCCGCCACCGGATGGCATTCCACCACCTCCTGAAGGCATGTTTCCACCGGATGGCATTCCTGATTCTGAATTTGGCATTTCGCTATCTGTTTCCGAACTTTCCGTCTGTATAGAGTCTTCAGAATCTGTAATTGATGTATCCTTTAAATCGTTTACACTTGTTGTAGAGCTGATCTTACTGGCTATATAAATCGTATCTCCTTCTTCAAGACCACTTGTGATCTCTATTTCCGAACCATTGGTAAATCCCGTTTCAACTGCCACAAGAGTATATTCTCCGCCCACAAGCTGGTATACATAAGTGTCATCACCTTCATAAACGATAGCCTGATCCGAGACATAGAGTACATTGGAAACAGAATCCGAAACAAAGGTTACATCTGCTGTCATTCCTCCATAAAGTGCTGTGGTATCACCCAATATATCTATAGTCACTGTGTAACTTACAGTTGTCGAATGATTATCAGAAGCTGTGGTTGTTATTTCCGAAACAGTTCCTTCATAGGTATCATCTTCATATGCCGAGAACACAATATCTACTGAATCTCCTACGTTAATAACAGATATATCTTCCTCCGATACATCTATAGAAACAGAATAAGCATCAGATTCTGTGTAGGTTATCATAGCTCCTGTTGCAGTAAGTTCATCTCCTGCTTCATAATTAACTGCCGTAATAAGACCCGATCCGTTGGAATAAATTATTCCGTCATCACCTACAAAAGCATTAAACTCATCAAGGGCTGCCTGAGCCTCATCAAGAGCTGTCTGGGCTTCCGTAACTTCTTCCTCAAGGGAACTTACTGAATATGAGTAGACATCTTCTGACAGTTGTCCGTTAAGTACTGATGAATCATAGGTGTTTTGTGCTTCCTGTTCTTTGACTGCCAAAGCCGCCTGGGCTTCTGCAATTGCCTCATTATCAGATGCTATCTGTTCAAGATCTGTATCTATGATGTCCTGATATCCGTCCATGGTATCAACAATACTGTCATAGGCACTTTGAGCAGAATTAAGAGACGAAAGATTAGCAGTATAAGCTCCAAAATTAGTTACATCTGTTTCATCAAATTTATTCTGGGCAGCCACCAGTGCAAGCCTTGCTTCCTCCAAAGAATCAAGAAGATCTTCATCAACAAGCATTTCCTGATATTTGATTATTTCAGAAGTCAAAGCTTCTATATCGCCCTGATAGGCTGTAATTGTAGATTGCAACTCTGACACTGTTGCATTATATAAAGCTGAAGCATTAGCTGCCGATACATTTGTTTCTGTTTGAGTATTGGATGCTTCAAGCACTCCTGTATTATAGGATTCCTGAGCTTCAGCAAGGGTAATGGCTGCCTCTGATTGATTTGAAGTAAGTATTTTTTTAACAGCCTCAACACTTTTTTCAGTTAATTTAAAAAGTGCATCTCCTTCTGATATTCTCTGACCCATTGATACATAAACTTCTTCAATTTCAAGATACTTGCTACTCTCTTCATCCTCATCATCGTCGTCGTCATCATCGTCATCATCATCATCATCATCAGTTTCAATTGTCAGATCGTAATCCAGCTCTGATGTGGCAAGCTCAACCGAACCGCTTTCCATAATTCCAAGAACCAAATCACCTCTACTTACCGTAGCTTCTTTATATACATAGGTATCCATGCTTTGCATTGGTTCAACTATAAGCTTATAAAGTGCAAGGGAAACAAAAGCTACAACCACTGCTGCCACAAGGATAAAGCGAACCATGAACCTTTTATTTTTTAGCTTCTTATGAATTTTCTGTTTCACCTGCTCACTCCTCCTTTGTACTCGTTTCGGTACTTGCTTCATCAACCGCTTCAGCTGCCGGCATTTGCGCATCCGTTTCTAAAGAAGTAGCATTTTCTTCTGAGCCTTCACTTTCAACTTCTTCTGTCTGGAAATATACTGTTGCTGAAAGATTCTGAGATAACTCACTTACATCTCCATCAAGTGAAACTGTTACAGTATATGTTACGGAGGATCTGCTGCTGGACTGTGTTGCAGGATTTATAGCGGTAATTGTTCCGTTATATGTTCCATATTCTGTAAATACTACTGTTGCGCTCTGACCAACCTCAAGCTGTGATATGTATGACTGATCTACAGAAGCCGATACAGATATCGTTGTAGAATCCGTATATGCGATAACGATGCTGTCTGCTGCCAATGTATCTCCTTCTCTGACATTAACCATCATTATTGTTCCTGCTGTGGTTGTGTACATATATCCATCACTTATTGCTTCTTCAAAAGCTTCCAGATTCTCCTTGGCATTTTCCATTTCATCCTGAAGCGCTTCAAGCTCATCATTGGCCTTTTCAACAGAAGTATTATAAGTATCTTCGGCTGTATCCTTAGCTGAGAGTGTCTCGGTATACGTTGACTTAGCAGAAGTTACAGATGTTTCATAAGCCACCTGAGCCTGTGTAAGCTGTGCATTAAGAACTTCTAAATTTGCCTGGGCCTTTGTCAGATTACTTTGGGCAGTTTCCATTGCCTCTTCGTATTTTTCCAAAGCCTCCTCGTATTCCTGTTCCTCCTCTTCTACTTCTGCAGCGAAAGCACTGTATATAGAAGAAAGTGAATCGGAATAAGTTGTTGTGCTGCCTGAAGATGTGCTCGTTGTTCCGCTTTCTTCAATTCCCCATTCTTCATAAAGCTGCATCAACAGTTCGAAGTTTTCATATGCCGTATTTTTTAAATTCTCAATATCGTATTCCGTGTAATAAGTATTATTCTCAATTGCAGCTGTATACTCATCCACAAGTTCCTGTGCCTCATCAACCTGAGCCTGTAAATCATCTACTTTTTCCTGAGCCTGTAATACAGCATCGTTGTAATCATTTTCTGCATAATTTGCATTTACAATTGCCTTATCATAAGTGCTTTGTGCAGATATAAGTGATTCCTGATTGGTTATAACGCCGAGCCTGTATGCGTACTCTGCGTCCAGTGCTGCCTGTTGCAGCTCTGTTCTTGCTTCTTCAAGGCTTTCCTCTGAAATTTTGAGTATCTTGTCACCTTCCGCAACTTCGTCGCCATTGTTAAGATAAACCTCTTCAATTTCAAGTTCTGTCTCTAGAGAATCAACATCAAATGTTTCTGTCACCATGCCCATGGTTGTTGTTCCACTGGCTGTTATGACATTTTGCCCCATTTCCATACCTGCACGATTCATATCCATCATCTCTTTGTCTGATGAACTGTTTGTCATTACAAGTCTGTAACCCCCATAGCATGCTCCACATACAAGTGCCAAAACCAAAACTATCGCTATTGCTTTTTTACCAACAGGAAGTTCTTTCCAAAAGACTTTAATTCTGCTTTGGTTTATTTTACCTGCAGCTTTTTCTTCTCGGCGCTTGGCATCCTTGGCCTCCAGCCTTTGAAGCTTTTTTTCCTTTGATCTTTTTAGTTTTTCCTTCAGGCTCATACATACTCCTATATATTTTTTAGTAAAACCTTAATTATTTCGCTTTATTCTTTATTACATTTGAACCTAAAAAATACCTAAAAAAAACCTTTTGTTCACAAAGTCTTGACAGTTTTGTTCAAAGCAATTAAAATAAATCATTGTCAGGCACGTGCAGGTGTAGTTCAATGGTAGAACACCAGCCTTCCAAGCTGGATACGTGGGTTCGATTCCCATCACCTGCTTTCCTGATATTTTTTTTGCTATTTTTTAAATGCAAATCATTTGCATTTGCATTTATCTTGTGTTATATTTCTTTCTACACAATTTTTCACATAAAACTTTTGATTTGAATTATTTTGATTGGAGAAAAAATGGATTTATTAATTGATGTAATAAAAGATACGGGAATAGATGCTTTAAAGATTCTTCCTTTTTTATTTGTAACCTATCTGCTTATGGAAACACTGGAACATCATGCAGGCGAACACACTCAGGAACTGGTGGAAAAATCCGGTCACTTTGGGCCCTTACTTGGTGGTCTTTTTGGTGTAATTCCTCAGTGCGGATTTTCAGCAGCTGCATCTAATCTTTATGCCGGCAGAGTTATAACTCTCGGAACCCTTATAGCTATTTACCTTTCCACTTCAGATGAAATGCTCCCTCTTCTTATAAGTGCCCAGGTTCCTTTGAGCATGATGCTTTATACTCTTTTAATCAAGGCTGTTATAGGTATTATTGCAGGTTTCATAATAGATTTTATAATTCACAGATATCATAAGATTCGTAATATGTCTTTAAATGACCCTCTGCAGATTGATGCCCTTTGTGAAAAAGAGCATTGTCATTGCGAAGAGGATGAATCAAATGCAGGAATATTTAAATCTGCACTTGTACATACTGTTCATATTTTTATTTATATAATCATTATTACCTTTATTTTAAATACTGCCATCGCCCTTATAGGTGAAGATACTCTTTCAGGATTTTTATCGGGGGCCCCTGTTTTATCACATATAATCGCAGGCATTATAGGTCTTATCCCCAACTGCGCAGCATCTATTATTATCACAGAGCTGTACCTGGAAGGTATGATAACCTTTGGATCAATGATGTCAGGTCTTTTAGTTGGTGCAGGAATAGGACTTCTTGTACTCTTTAGAGTGAATCCTAAAATCAAAGCTAACATAAATATAACAATAATCCTCTATTTTATTGGTACTATATCCGGTCTTTTAATCGACCTTCTCGGAATAGCCCTTTAATTATCAGGAATAATTTACAGGAGTAAAAGATGACAACGTTAATTCATCCGGCTTGTGCCGATGCTTCAATAGAAAAAAACTGGCCTAAGGGTATAAAGAAAACCCGCCAACGCTTAGAAATATTCAAGGTTCTTTCCAGTAGCAGTGTGCCTTTATCCGCTTCAGATATTTTCAGACAGCTCACCATTGGTAATCCCAATGAAACTTATGCTTTTTCTACAGTATATCGTTCCCTTCAGACCTTTGAAGATTGTGGAATAGTTGCCAAAACTATCTTTTCCACAGAAGATAATGCTCTTTATGAATTAAAATCCGGAAAACACAGGCATTTCGCCATCTGCCTTAAATGTCATAAAAAATTTGCCTTAAATGGTTGCCCTATTATTGATACCAGACATATGCTTGGTTCCGATATGTCAGATTTTGTCATTACCGGGCATCAGCTTGAAATTTATGGGTATTGCAAAGATTGTAAAAGCGAATAATTTTTTTATTCGCTTTTTGTGCAATATTTATATTTATGTCTAAATTATTAACAAATTAATGTGCATTTAGTCATATTGGTTTCATATTTTCCTGCTATTATCTATACAAGATTAACAATGTTATTTCTTGGGGAATGGGTAAATATGAAAAAAGCGGCAAAAACTTTATGTACAATCGTAATATTTATTGTTATTTTTAATCTCTCAGCCTGGTTTATACCGGGTTTTTCTGATATGTACCGGCTATATATTTTTCCGCTGGTTACAATTCCATATGGAAAACTTACTTCTCTTTTTTCATTTTCCGTAGGTGAAATACTTCTTGTAGCAGCAATTTTTTGGATCATATTGCTAGCTATTTTTTCCACGTCTCACTTAATTACCTTTTTAAAATATAAATTCTCCAAATCCCTTGGAAAAAAATACTTTTCTTTTCAAAGATTTATATATAAATTTGCCAGACATTTCTACCTGGCTACTGCCTGGGTTCTTGTACTTGTTTCTGTTATTATGTCACTTAACTGTTTTGCTTTATATCACTGTAGCAGTGTTGACTCCGATATGCCTGTTGTTGATGAATATTCACTTGAAGAGCTTGCTGCTTTGAGAGACTATGTTGTTCGTAAATGCAATTCCCTTTCCAAGCAGGTTTCACACGATGAAAAAGGTAATGTAATTTATGCAGGAGATATGGAGGAGACTGCAAAAAAGGCTATAGCAAACATATCCGATATGTTCCCAGCTCTTGCAGGCTATACCGTTACCCCGAAAGCTCTTTATTTTTCAGATTTCATTTCTCAGCAATATATGCAGGGATACTATTTTCCTTTTTCCATGGAAGCTAATTACAATAATACAATGTCCATAATGAATAAGCCTTTTACCATGTGTCACGAGCTTGCCCATACCCATGGATATATCCTTGAGGATGAAGCCAATTTAATAGGCTTCCTTGCATGCATACATTCCGAGGATATTGTTTTCCAATACAGTGGTTATCTGGGAGTATTAAATTATATCAACAATAATTTTTACAAATCTGTAGATAAAGAAACCTATAATTCTCATATAAAAATCACTGATATGGTTAAGCATGACAATGAATTTCTAACAGATGAGTCCTGGGCTTATGTCGAAGCTAAGGCCGTTGTAAAAACAGAGACAGTAAAAAAGGCTGCATCCGTCTATGTGGATACAACCTTAAAAGCCAATGGTGTACTGGAAGGAAAAGCCAGCTATACTCATGTTGTTGGTCTTATCATGGAATACTATAAATACTCGCCCGAGCTTGCTGAGGGACCATTTATGCTTACTCTGGCAGATAACTAAATCTTTTAATTTGAAGAAGCATCAGAAGAAGCTTCACTTCCGGAATCTTCTAGGGATGAACTACCTTCAGAAGAAGAATCTAAGTTAGATGAAGTATCTTCTGAAGTTTCATTTGCTGCTGCATCTTCTTCACTTTCTTCTATAGCATAACTTCCTGCAATAGCACTAAAGGTTCCGTTATCTGAAGCTGTCTGCATTGTTATACTAAACTTCTCATTTTCATCAAGCCCGCTTATTGTAGCAATGTATTCTTTTCCATCAGAAGATGTGATAATAAGATTCCACACATCTGTTGGGGCATATATTTCAAATATGGCTCCCATAAAGGTTTCCCCATTAGAAAGAGTTACATCTTCCCCAAGAACATTTTCGCTTTCTGTTCCCTGCTCTTCATCTTCCAATACTATACCGGTGATTGTAAGACCTGTTTTATTAATAATATATCCTTGAATATCAGTGTATCTTCCCTCAAGCTCTGCCTGCTCTTTTTCATTTTCTGCAATTTCCAGAAGTTCATTTTCTATTTTTTCATATTTCTCTGTAAGCTCATTTATGGTAGGGATTATTTCATCTATCTTTTCATCCTTCATCTTGTCATATTCAAGAGCCGCAAGATCTTTTACAGCCTGATCCATGGTACTTAGCTCTAAGGCATAGGATGAATCTATAAGATTTCCGAAGGTTTCTTCTGTTAGTTCTTTGGCACTTTCCAGTTCCTGTAATTCCACTTCAACCTCGGAAAGTTTTTCTTTTGATGGTCCGCAGGCGGTAAGAATCACTGCTGCCACTATAACCCCTGTCATATACGCATTTACTTTTCTCATCTTTAATTTATTCCCTTATTTTTCTTGATCTTCACTTAAAATTATCTTCCTAATTATATCCTAAAACTATTAAATGCATCAATTTCTACTAAAAATCATCAATTTTTATGCAATTTGCACAAATCTTAATAAAATCTTAAAGCATTTTGAACAGTTTTGTAGTGGTATTTTAAAAAAAATGCTTTTATAATCTTTACTTGTACTAATACTAAAACAGTCGAACAGATTGTAAAGTAACAGTAAAGAGGAGAAAATTATATTATGAAGAAGAATATCGTAGCATTATTATCAGTATTTGTTTTATCAGCAGCAGTACTTGCTGGTTGTGGTTCAAGCGAAGTTGCATCTGAGGAAGTTGTAACAGAGGCAACAACAGAAGAGTCAGTTGAAGAGACAGTTGAAGAAGTAGCAGTTGAAGCTACAACAGAAGAGTCAGTTGAAGAAGCTGCAGATGCTGCTTCATCAGAAGAGTCTACAGATGCAGCTGACGAAGCTTCATCAGAAGCTTCAACAGAGGAGGCTTCAGACGAGGCTTCTACAGAAGAGTCTACAGAAGATGCAGCTGATGCAGCATCATCAGAAGCTTCAAACAACTAATTCTAGTTGTTTTTTCCATTATTCTAGACGTATAATCGATTGCTTTAGTATAGTTGAGACAGTACCCTGTGTACTGTCTCTTTTTTTGCCTGTTTTATTAATCTGTTTATCACATTTTCTTTACAGTTATATAATAAAATAATAATAACCATGTTCATGGAAGTATCATTTTTTATATGTTAAACTGATATTAATTTTACGGGAAGGAGTTTTTTATATTATGAGATTACTACTTGCTGAAGATGAAATAGAGCTTTCTAATGCGTTAGTAGCAATATTAAAGCATAGCAATTATACGGTAGATGCCGTATATAATGGTACGGATGCACTGGATTATGCTCTTTCGGGTGAATATGACGGTATAATCCTGGATATAATGATGCCCGGAATGGATGGTATGGAGGTGCTGTCACATATTAGAGAAAAAAGTATTTCCACTCCCGTTCTCTTCCTTACGGCCCGCTCTGAAATTGATGACAGGATTAAAGGTCTTGATCTTGGTGCGGATGATTATCTGACAAAGCCTTTTGATATGGGAGAGCTTCTTGCCAGAATTCGTGCAATGACCAGGCGTAAAACTGATTTCTCTCAACCAAATCTTAACTGCGGAAACCTTACTCTGGATCGTTCAAGCTATGAGCTTTCCACTCCCGATCACGAAGCTGTAAGGCTTGCCAGTCGCGAGTTTCAAATGATGGAAATGCTTATGACTTCTCCGGGACACATTGTTTCTGTAGATAATTTCATGGATCATATATGGGCAGACGGTGAAGCTGATGTAAACGTAGTCTGGGTTTATATTTCCAATCTTAGAAAAAAGCTTGCTTCACTGGATTCAACTGCTGAAATTAAAGCTTCCCGTGGTCTTGGCTATTCAATAAATGAAAAATCCTGATGAGGCCCTGTTATGGTAAAAAAACTTCGAAATAAATTTATTATTACTGCAATGTCTTCATTGCTGGTGGTTCTTATCCTTATTTTTGGTGTCATAAATGTGGTAAATGTAATCCAGATTTCTTTGGATGCTGACGAAACTCTATCTACATTAGCTGAAAATGATGGTATGTTTCCAAATGCCTTTGGACAAAATAATCAGTCCATGGAATTTCCCGGCAATGCCCCCGGCGCCGGCAATTCTTCAGGGGAGGGAAATTCAGGTATTCCTCCGGAGCCTCAGGATAATGCTCCTAATGAAAGAGACAGATTCAAACCCGATTCAGAGTATATAAAAAATATGGAACTGCCTTATTCTACACGTTATTTCTTGGTAAAACTTAATTCACAAAAAAGTGTTACTGAAATAAATACAGGACACGTTGCTGCAGTTTCTTCCAATGATGCTTCGGAATATGCGTTAGAAGTTATATCAGGTAATTATTCCAAAAACAGTTTTATAAGCACCTACAGGTATCATGTAAAAGAAAATGATGATGGTTCGTTTTTAATTATCTTTCTTGACTGCTCACAGCCGATACTAAGTGCAAAAAAACTTTTTATACAAACTCTCATTATCGGAGCCATAAGTCTTATAGGGATGTTTATTTTGGTATATGCCTTTTCAGGAAGAGCTATTTCTCCTGTTGTAGAATCTCTGGAAAAGCAAAAACGTTTTATAACAGATGCAGGACATGAACTAAAAACCCCCTTGGCAGTTATATCCGCCAATATTGATGTTCTTGAAATTGAATCCGGTAAATCAGAATGGACAAAGAGTATAAGAAATCAGATAAAACGTCTTAACGACCTTATAAAAAATATGCTGACTCTTGCCAGAATGGATGAAGAAAATGTACATCCTGTTTTTACTGATTTTGATATGAGCAAGGCTATTAAAACCTGCGCGGAGTCCTTTGAAGCAGTTGCCGAATCCAAAAACAAAAAATATAATATCCATATTGAAGATAATATTACATTGTTTGGTGACCAGAACAGTATAAATCAATTAGCATCACTATTAATTGACAATGCAATGAAATATTCTTCTGAAAAGGGATATATAAATGTATCTTTAAGAAAAGAAAAAAATATTATTTTTGAAGTATCCAATTCCTGCGATTCTATGCCTTCAGGAAATCTTGACCGTTTATTTGACAGGTTCTACAGGGCAGATGCATCAAGGAATAGGGAAACAGGCGGTTACGGTATTGGTCTTTCAGTAGCCAAGACAATAGTACAATCCCATGGCGGTAATATAGAAGCCAAAAAAGACGGTGATAAAAGTATTCGTTTTGTTGCCACATTCCCAAATAAAAAAATTAAGCAATAATATAGCATTAACCTATAACAAAAAATCCGGATCACGAAAGTGACCCGGATTTTACTTTTCTTAATTATTACTTCCTTCTGTAGTTTGAGTTCCCGGCATTTCACCTGTTGGTCCGCCGCTTGGCATTTCGCCTGACGGTGCACTACCACTTGGCATTTCGCCTGACGGTGCGCCACCTTCGTCCATCTGGCCTCTTCCGCCTCCCATTCCTCCTTGTCCAAAGCCGCCCATTCCCATTCCTTGGCTTGCTCCGGCAGAAGTGCTTATGCTTTCAACAGTTACTTCTTCTGATAAATCTCCTGCACTGATTGTATAAGTTCCTTCTGATATGTCAGCAGTGCTGATTACAATATTCTGGAAATCCTTAGATGGTGTATAGCTAAATATAACGTTTCCTTCGCTATCTGTAAGAGTCACTTCTGTTCCACCGGATACAGAGCTTTCAAAGGTATAGGAAATACTATACTGTGTAGAATCACTGTCAAAGGTTTCAACCATTCCACTTGCGCCTGCTGCTGCAACTGTTCCGCCTGATATAGTTGCAGAGTATCCTGTATCTATTGCACCATTTGCTGAATTAACAGGCCCGTCAACATAAACTGTTCCGCCTTCCACATATAACATTCCGTTGGAATCAAGTCCGTCTCCTCCTGCATTTACATATATTGTTCCACCTGAAATTCTAATATACGCATTTTCATCGGCATCCATTACTGAAGTCCAATCATTTGTTTCCTGAGCAGTGCTTGTTGATGCATTAAGTCCATCATCTTCGGCTACAACAGATATATCTCCGCCTGTAATATCTATTGTATCGCCTTCAATACCTTCATAGCTCTGTTTAATGTCTATAGTTCCACCTGTAATAATTAAAGCTGTGGCTGCATGAATTCCATCGTCTCCTGAGGTAATAGTTATATTACCGCCTTCTATATATATATATCCCTTACCTGTCTCCTCTTCGTTCGACGTCTGTATACCATCCTTACCATCCCCTGATGTAAGTGTAAATGTTCCGTCTTTAATTCTGACAGAATCATTTGCTACAATGGCATGACCTGTAGATGTAATTTCATAGGTTCCGCCTGTAAACTTAAGATCATCTTTACCCACAATACCGTGATCATATCCGGCATTTATAATAAGTGTACCGGATCCGTTAAATGTAACATCTGACTTTGCAAAAATAACACCGTCAACGTTATTATCATCACTCTGAACATATTCGCTTCCTGTATCAGACAAGGTATTGGTTGTTCCTGAGGCAAGAGTAATAAATACTTTATCTGCACTCTTTATATAAATGCAGGCACTGTCATCATTTGTAATGGTTACACCATTTAATACCAGTTGTACCTTGGTTGTATCCTCTGCCTCTACTATAATCTGCCCGTCAGAAAGTTCACCGCTTAAAATATAGGTTCCTTCCTCTGTTATGGTTACAGTAGTTCCATCTGCTGTAGCTCCGCTTCCGGATACTTCAACAGAATCTGTATTTAATGTAATTGTTGTTGATGTTGATTCATCATAACCTGTTTCCAAATCCCTTGAAGTGAACATACTACTTAAATCAAGGGTTGATGGATCTGTTATCATACCATCTGTGCTGGTAGAAGATGTTGTTGAAAGATATGTTACTTCCGTACCAGTGGTTTCCTGATCACTTGTTGTTTCTTCATTAGTTGCTGCTTCTGTAGTTTCTGATGTCTGTGACTGCTGAGTTGATGCTGTCTCAGTAGTTGAGGAACAGGCTGTAAATACCAGAGTTAAAGAAGCAAGTGCAGCTATAAGTCCTATAGTAGTTTTTCTTCTCATTTTTTCCCTCTTATTATTAGACCTGCGGTCTTCTTTAAGAAAATCGCAGGTTCTCATTTAAAATTTTATAAATCATAATTCATCAGATTTGGATGCAACCTGTCTGCTGCAGCTAATCTCAAGATTTCCGTTTCTTTGTCTCATTTCATCAATCATATTCTTAACAGATACACCATTTCTAAAGGAAACAGTATATGTAAGCTTATAAAGACTTCCCATTCCGGAGGTTCTTACATCTTCAAGCTTGGAGCTTGTTGTATATCTTTCAAATAAATCATCAAATATACCTTCAAAATCAAGACCTTCAGGAACTGTAATTTTAAGAGTTCTTACTGCATCACCCTTTTCTCCGAATCCGCTCTTGTTAAGTACAAGATTCACAAGTGAAATGATTACCGCAAATATGCAGGCAATTCCTATATATCCCATACCTGTAGCAAGTCCTACTGCCATGGCAAGAAATACTGTTGTTATTTCCTGTCCGCTTCCTGCTGCCGATCTGAATCTTACCAGAGAGAAAGCTCCTGCTACTGCAATACCTGCACCGATATTACCGTTAACCATCATGATAACTACTTCAACTATTGCAGGAAGAAGTGCCAGTGTTACAACATAACTCTTACTGTATTTGTTACCAAGGGTATACATAAATGCTATAAAAATACCTATAGCCAATGAACAAAGGGTTGCTCCCATAAATGAAGTTCCTGTGATTTCACCGTTTGAAATAATTGTTCCGAATAATAGATTAAGCACTGATCTTATCTCCCTTCTTAAGATAATCTAAGTTTGTAAGTACATCCTTCTTTTCTTCGAGCTGCTGACTAAGCATCATCTCGTAACCTCTTCCGTATTTTGAAAAAGATGTCTTTCTTATATCAAGCTCGTCAAGAATATGAGCAAGGTTCATAGGGATTGCACCGGCTATCTTTAATTCCATAAGGTGCTGACCAGGCTTTAATATTTCCTGACCGACATTTCCTTTTTTGAGATCAAGGTTATCTGTTCTCCATCTGATATTTCTGTCAAATGTAATTCTCAGCTCAGGATCTGTAATTCCTGCCATTGCTATTCTGTCGTAGGAAATTGCCATTGCAGGAGCAAGACCTGTATAAAAATCTACAAAATAATCAATTTCATTGGATATCTGTGATTTCTTTTCCAGAGGCTCTCTGCCTACCAGATAGCTAAGTGACTCACTGTAAGGCATTCCGATTCTTCTTTTATATACAATTCCTTTATATTTCTTTTTTATTTCTATAAAAGAAGTAGTTTCATCTTTTGGAATTCCATAACTGCGAAGTCTGAGCTTTTCTTTATATACCGGCTTCTCAAGAGATCTTCTTATAAGTTTGAAATCCGGTGTATCAAAATATATATTTAAAATGGATGTTTCTCCATATGCATCAACCTCAGCCATTCCCTGAAGTCTAGCTCTAAGAGCGTTGTATTGGTCATCATCCATAAGATATTTAAGTTCTATTCTTTGAAATACATCTTTAAATCCGCCCATATTATTGTCCTTTCCTGTTGTCTGTTTCCTCTGTGTTGTTATCTTATGGTCTTATAATACAAACATTACCTAAAAGCTACCTAAAAGAAAAATATTTATTTATAAATTTTCGTAAAACTAATTCGAAACTTCTCCGATATAGTTTATAATAGATTAAAAGGGGGTGAATCAATGCATAAATACAAAAAAGGCGATAAAGTTATAATTCTTGATTACAACGGAAAACCACAAGTACCTTATGTAGTAGCTATGATAGAAGACATTATCGGTCCTGACAGAGTCAGACTTTTTTTGCCTGATCACGGATGCTGTCTTGAGTTCCTCTATAGGCTACAACCTATTGATGAAGAAACCTATGAACAATGTCTCAAAAGTGTGCAACACAGAGAAAAACCTCTCCCTTCCGATCTTCGAATGAATATAGCGGCATTTGCAGCTGAACATCCCGGAAGAAAGGACGACATTTACAGTAACTTTGAATTCGATAAGCATTTTGTAAGTGTAATCCACTCTTACTCAGGCAGAGTTCAAATGTTTGGTGAGGATTTTATTTCTGAGGATGTAGAATTTGAGTATCAATATGCCGTTCAAGGTCTTAAGAAAACAAGAAAGTTCTTTCATGAACTTGACGAATCAATTCCTCTTCTTCAAGAAGATTAAACCTGGTTTTTATTAAAATCTGTATTTGAAACCGATGCAACACCTATTCCCATAAACATGAAAATGTAAGGTGTTGAAAGTATCTGTGTAAATGATACCAGGTTATTTATACAATATGTGATTATTGATACCAAAAAGACAAGGGCAAAAATGTTCTTGTCTTTTTTATATGAGCTGATAAGTGTTTTCATTGTGAAAACAAATAATCCAATAAATGCTATTGCCCCGATGATTCCGTTATTAATAATAATTGTGAAAAGTTCACTGTGAGCATTGGTGAGTCTTGCAGCACCAAATCTTTCATCAAGAATTAATAAATATTCTCTATAACTATAGGAATAATCTGCAAAGCCATCCTGTCCCACTCCTATTAATTTACTTTTCAGATCAAGCTCTTGAAATAACTTAATACTATATTGCCATATGAAACCGCGTCCATTCCCCCAATTCTCGTCAAAATTATTTATTAAATAAAATACCCCAAATGCCAAAATACATAGAACTATAATAACATATATAGTCCTATAAAGTAGCATTTTCCACTTAATATTTAAAGATTCACACAATCTGCTTCCTGATATAAGTAAGAAGGCTGCTGCACATACGATGAGTCCTATTCTTGAATTTACAATTTTGATACATGGATTGTCTGCTTCATAAGCATATCCAAAAAATCTCACAAGATGTCTTGATATTTCCGATGACAGTCCACACAAAAATACCTGTACAAGATATGTTATCCACATTTTTCTATTTTCCAATCCCACAAACCCAATTACAAGTAATATTGATGCTATTATCAAAAGGGCTGATTCACTTCCCTGAGTAAAGGCCGATACGTATCCAACAGTTATAAATATAGTCAGAAGCAAAAACTGATTCATTTTTAATGTATTTGTCATAAGAAGTGCTGCTCCTATTGGCAAAAATACAGAAAGATATCCACAGTACCAGTTAATATTTCCTATGGTTGATAAAAAAATTGTTGTGCTATCAACTCCATATAACAAAAAGAAGCCAAATCTGTTTAATACAGCTATTAGCATTACAGCAAATACAGGTAAAAAAATTGCATACCACAAATATTTATTCCACTGCATAAATCCGGAAAAAGAATAGAAATAAAAAAGCATTATCATCCAGGTCAAAAAACCTATCTGCCACCCGCTTGTTCCCCAAAGGCTTTCTGTTTTATTTTCAGAAAAAATGAAAGTAACGATATTAGATAAAACAAAAAATACAAGGAAAATATCTGTTTCCCTGTAATTGTGTCCAAGTCTAAAGGATTTATCGTTTCTTTTTTGCTTTAGAAAAAAAAGAATTGCATAAAGAACAGATAAAATACAGATTCCGATTACAGATACTATTTTATAGAATATAAATTTATTATCGGACAGACCAACATAACTGCCACCTGTGTAAAAGGACAGGCCGCAGCACATCATAAATAAATATGCCCACAAAGTAAGCTTTATACTTTCTTGTATAGACTTTTCCGTATAAGATATGTCATTCATCTGCCGCCATCTCCTTATCAAAAAATAATTTAAATATTTCACCTGACGGAGTAATGGTAAATTTCATATCTTTACCAGAAATAGGATGTTTAAAAGAAAGCTCATAGCTGCAAAGAGCTATTTCACCAAACATATTTATATTAAGTTCATCCTTTGTCTTATCAAACCCATATCTGGAATCCCCATAAATAGGACATCCCATATATGAAAGCTGTGTCCTTATCTGATGAAAACGCCCTGTTTCAAGCTCTATTTTTAAAAGAGAATACTTGTCATCGTTTATACTTTTTTTGATTTCATATTTTAAGGATGCTTTTTTCGCACCATTTTTATCATCAGCTTCTATATAAGCATTTCCGTTTTTTTCTCTGTTTATATAATTTATCAGACGCTCTTTGTCCTTTATAGGTCTTGCGCATACAACCGCATAATATAACTTATCAATTGAATGGGATGTTAGTTGCCTGCTTAAATTTGCTGCCGACTTTTTATCCTTTGCAAGAAGAACTATTCCTTCCACAGGCTGATCAAGACGGTTTATAAGGGCAACATAAGGCGGCAAGCTTTTAACCTGCCGCCCCTTATTATTTCTGTTATCACGTGCTATGTGATTTTTGACTTCACTTACCACGTCCATCGTTCCTATTTTCGCACTCTGCGTAGCCATTCCCGATGGCTTATGGCAAACTATAATATTTTCATCTTCAAAAAGATATTTAATGTCATCCATGATGTAATCTGATATCAAACCTTAAATCTGTATCCTACTCCCCAAATTGTTTCAATATACTGTGGATTAGCTGTATCCAGTTCAATCTTTTCTCTTATTTTCTTGATATGAACCGTTACTGTAGCTATATCACCGATAGAATCCATATTCCAGATTTTTCTAAAGAGTTCTTCTTTGGTAAATACATGGTTAGGATTTTCTGCAAGGAATGTAAGCAGATCGAATTCCTTGGTAGTGAAACTCTTTTCTGCATCATTTACATATACTCTTCTTGCTGTCTTATCAATTTTAAGACCTCTGATTTCAACTACGTCATTGGAGCCTGTTCCCGCACCAACAAGTCTGCTGTAGCTGGCAAGATGTGCTTTTACTCTTGCAACCAGTTCTGATGGACTAAAGGGTTTTGTAATATAATCATCTGCACCAAGTCCGAGACCTCTGATCTTATCAATATCATCCTTCTTGGCTGATACCATGAGTATAGGCACATTCTTTTTTTCTCTGATGTGTTTACAAACTTCGAATCCATCCATACCCGGAAGCATAAGATCTAAAATAATAAGATCAAATTCATTCGCAAGTGCTGTTTGAAGTCCGATGTCACCCTTGTTTTCGATTGTTACTTCGAAATCGCTAAGTTCAAGGTAATCTTTCTCAAGATCTGCAATAGCTTCTTCGTCTTCTACTATGAGAATTTTATTCATGTTATGAACCTCCAACTTTAATAGTTTTTATGCTTCCTGCGCGACTGTATCCGTTTCAGACTGATCCGGATCATCCGCATACTTTCTCAGTACAAAGTGCATACAGGTTCCCTCACCTTCATGGCTGGTTGCCCATATATAACCTCCATGGTCTTCAATAATCTTTTTGACTATCGAAAGACCTATTCCACTACCGCCTGCCTTTGTATTTCTTGAGCGGTCGGTTCTGTAGAATCTGTCAAAAATGTTTTGTATATCCTTTTGGGCGATACCGATTCCGTTATCTTCTATCTCGACTCTGATGGAATCCAGTTCATCCAAAAGTCTTATATCTATAACTCCTGTTCCGTCCTCTCTGCCGAGGTACTTTACGGAGTTACTTACAATATTGTTAATAACACGCTTTAGCTGTTCAGGATCTGCTACTATTATTGTATCAGGGGTTGTAAGATTAGAATAGTTTAATTTAATGCTCTTACTATCTAAATCCATACCTATTTCTTCGATACAATCTCCAAAATAACTGGCTACATTTATCTTTTGGAAATTATAAGGGATTCTGTTATTGTCAATGCTTGAATAAAGGGTAAGTTCATTTATAAGATTATTCATGTCATTGGCTTTATTATAAATGGTTCTGATATATTTGTCCTGTTTTTCAGGTGTATCCGCTATACCTTCTATAAGTCCCTGTGAATAACCCTTTATAGCAGTTATTGGTGTCTTTAAGTCATGGGATATATTACTTATAAGTTCTTTGTTCTGATGCTCTCTCTCGATTTTTTCTTCTGCTGATTCCTTAAGCCTGAGCCTCATATCATCATAACTTCTGTATAGTTCTCCAATTTCTCCTCTTTCATCAAGATCAATCGGAAGGACATAATCAAAATTACCGTTCTTGATATGCTGCATGGCAATATTAAGATCATCAACAGGTTTTAAGATTCCTCTTTTTATCCAGTTTGTCATCATGACACTTGTTATAAAAAGTATTATGATTATGGCTATTATCATATAAATCCACAGCCTTGAGGATTCTACCGTTTTAATTGACGTTATGATAAACAGACTTCCATAGGAACCATCATAAAACTTAAAATCCATCTGACGAAGAAACTGACCTGAAGTGGTATACAAAACATTGCTGACAACTTTTTCTGCATTTTCACTCTCCGGCAGTATATCAAAAATATTATCGGCATATTCTTCATCACTTGTGTAATAGATGTCATTTCCTTTACGAACTATCAAAAATGAAGTTTTACCGTTTAACTCCTGGCTTATAACTCCAAGATAGTCCCTGTCCTCCAGTATATACGGATCGTACTCCATATCCGTTAAGACCCTGTCAAATATTTCATCAGTCATAGTTGAAAAGGTCCCGCCCATATCGGCTACCATTCCGTAGTCAAAGGCTTGATTAAAGGTAAAAGCCCGGTTTCCAAAAAACACAACTCGTCCAATAAGAAAGAAGGCAATTATCGTCATTACCAGAGGAAGTATTACAATCGCTACTGAAGTAATCACCAGTCTTGTTCGAAAGCGCATATGAATCTCCCCATATAATTATTGCCGATATATATCATTTTAACATATATCGGCAAAAAGTTACGATTTATTTATATATTTTTTATCAAATATTCGACAAGTGCTGCACAATCTTTCGCTGCCTTCTGTTCAAATACAGGATAATCAACTACATCGCTGCCATCTGCCTTATCTGAAATTGCTCTGATTATTATATATGGAATATTATTTAAAAAGCTTGCCTGAGCAATGGCAGCTCCTTCCATTTCTGTACACATACCATCAAATTCAGTCTTTATAGCCTTTTTTATTTCATCACTTGCTATAAACTGATCTCCACTGCACACTCTTCCTTTAAATACACTTATATCCGGAGCTGCAGCTTTGACAGCGGCCTCGGCTTTTTCTATAAGATTTTTGTCTGCTTCAAAAGAAAGCTGACCCAGCTGTGGAATCTCGCCCTTTTTATAGCCAAAAATTGTAGCATCCACATCATGAAAACATGCATCCGTTGACAGTACTATATCTCCGATATTAATTCTTGCATCAAGAGATCCTGCAACTCCTGTATTTATAATATGAGTTACTTCAAACATATCTGCCAGGATCTGCACACATATTCCTGCATTAACCTTGGCTATACCGCTTTTTACTACAACTACTTCTGTATTTCCTATGGTTCCTTCAAAAAATTCCATTGAAGCTTTATTTACTGTTTTTTTAATATCCATGTCTGCCTTGAGAGTTGCTACTTCAACATCCATGGCTCCGATTATACCTATTTTCATCTTAAATCTCCGTTTCTTTTATTACTCCGGGTAAACAAGGTGGTCTTCAGTAATATTATAAAGTGTATTGTCCAAATATCTCTTTGCAAGGAAATTAGCCATTCCAAGATTCATATCAAGATAATTACCACAGTCCCTTGCACTTGCTCCTGGAACATCTCCCTTGAAATCTCTTATAAATTCATACATACGTGTTACCAGATCTACCACATCACGGGATGTAAGGTCTCCTGCCAGAACCATATAAAATCCTGTCCTGCAGCCCATCGGTCCAAAATATATTGTTTTGTCTTTATATTCCGGATCGTTTCTTAAAAATGTAGCTCCAAGATGCTCCATTGTATGAACCTCTGCAGTATTCATAACCGGCTCCTTGTTTGGTGCTGTCATTCTAAGATCAAAGGTGGTAATTACTTCACTTCCAACCTTGTCCTTTCTTGAAACATATACTCCAGGTTCAAGAATAAGATGATTAATTGTAAAACTTGCTATTTTATCCATTTATTTTCCTTTCAAATAAAAGGCACTACTTGTTTCTGTTTTTGAATATATCGTAAGATGCCTGTAAATATTTTTTGACATTTTCATAGTCTCTGTTAGCAATCGCTGTATATAGTATATCAACAAGTGCAAGCTGTGCAAAGCGCGAACTTGTCACACCGCTTTTTTTGTCTATTTCCGGAGAGGTGGTAAATAGTATATCCTCTGCTGACTGGGATAAAGGAGTGTTACCAAGCTTGGTTATAGCAATTATTTTGGCACCTGTTCCCTTTATTATATTACACAGTTCAACTATTTCAGGAGCCCTTCCGTTATCGCTTATTATGATTGCCACGTCATTTTCCCCCATCTGAGATGCTGTCATTACCGACATATGTACATCCAAATTATAGGTTACGTGATAAGAGAGCTTTTGAAGCTTACAAAAAAGGTCATTGGCAGCAACTGAAGATGTACCGATTCCATAGATATTTATCTGGTCGGCTGCCACAATCCTTGTAATGGCATCATTGAAACTGCCTTCATCAAATAATCTGTAGGTGGTCTGAATAGCCTGAACGCTGGTGGCAAATATATTGTCGGCTATTGACTGAACCGAAGTGTATTCCTCAACTTCTTTAAAAACAATCTTAGGAGGAGCCTTCTGTTCCCCACCATCCTTAACCTCAGTGTACAGCTCCTTTTTAAATTCTTTGAGGCCTGAATAATCAAGGGATTTAAAAAATCTCATCCAGGCACCCTCACTGGTACCTGAACGTTTTGCAAGTTCAGACAACGGGAAATTAAAAAGATCATCCCTGTGTTTTAAGCAATAATCAGCTGCCTTTTGTTCTGACTTTGCAAGTGTCGGATATAAACTTTTGATTTTAGTTTCTACTATCGTCATGATCAGATACCTTCCTATGTTAAAAATTATACCATACATTAACACAATTTAGTTGAAATAATAAATTTTTTATAAAGTCTATTTACAATATTATTCTATGTGCTAAGATGTTTTTAGTAATTATTACTGTTTTCTATTTTTTTATTACTGCTTGTTATTTTTTTGCAGTAAGGAGAAGTATTTATGTCTTTAAAATATAGTAAACAAAGAGAGATGATTTATGATTTTCTCAGAACAAGAACAGATCATCCTACTGCAGATATTGTTTATCGAGGTGTAAAAAGCGATTGTCCAAACATTAGTCTTGGCACAGTATATAGAAATCTTATGCTTTTATCAGAGCTGGGTCAGATACAAAGACTAAACGTTGGAGACGGTGTTGAACACTTTGATCCTGTCACTACTGAACACAATCATTTTATTTGTAAGAAATGTGGCAGAATATTTGATCTAGAAATGGATGATGTTTCAAATCTTAATGAGCTGGCAGCCAAACAGATAGCAGGAAAAATAGATTATCACAAAGTCTTTTTTTACGGCACCTGCCAGGAGTGTTTGGATGACAATGGAAATGATGATACACCTTAATTTCCGTTAAATAATGGCAATTTTTGCAGAATATTAATTTCTGTATGTGCAAAAGCGCACAAGAAAGGAGAGATTTATTTATGAAATGGGTATGTCAGGTTTGTGGTTATGTACATGAAGGAGATCAGCCTCCACAGGAATGTCCTGTTTGTCATGCTCCTGCTTCTAAATTCACTAAGCAGGAAGGTGAGAAGGTTTGGGCTTGTGAGCACGTTTTAGGTGTTGCCAGCACAGCTCCTGAGGAAATAAAAGATGGTTTACGTGAGATGTTTAATGGTGAGTGCTCTGAAGTTGGTATGTACCTTGCAATGTCACGTGTAGCTATTAGAGAAGGCTATCCAGAAATTGGTGCTTTCTATGAAAAAGCAGCTTGGGAAGAAGCTGAGCATGCTGCTCACTTCGCAGAACTCCTTGGTGAAGTTCTTACTGATTCTACAAAGAAGAATCTTGAGATGAGAGCTGACGCTGAATATGGCGCAACTCAGGGAAGAGCT
>JAILBM010000073.1 GCA_024680925.1 Butyrivibrio sp. | reverse complement strand
ATATTTAACTGTAGCAGGCTTTAAAATACATGTATTCCTAAAAGTTCCACCATTTAAAAGCATCTGTGCAAAATTCATATAATCATCTATAGTAGATAAAAGTCCTGCACCACCGGATTCAAAGGCAGGAGCCTTTGCGGCATCTTTTCTTATACCTAGATTATTCCAATCATATTCCTTTAAGGATGTGATACCTTCTTTGTTAACAGAAGTTCTGTAGGCTGTTGCCAGTCTACCCATTTTATCTTCAGGAACAAAAAAGTCTGTATCCTTCATTTCCAAAGGTTCAATAATTTCCTTCTTGAGAAATTCTCCAAAGCTTTTACCTGCCACTTCTTCAATCAATGCACCAAGTACATCTGCAGAAGTACCATATCTGAAGCTTGAGCCCGGTTCAAAATCAAGAACACACTCAGCCAAAGCATCTGCCAGTTCTCTTGTTGTCATTGGATTATCTGAATCAATTCTATGCTCAAGATCAAGAAAAACCTTAGTAGTCTGGCGACCGCATTCGCAATTGATATCAGGATATGCCAAACCTGAAGTCATATCAAGAAGGTCCTTAACCATCATAGGTCTCAGGCACTTAACTGCTTTACCATCCTTCATACAAGTAACATTCTTATAAGCTGGCAGGTACTTTGAAACTTCATCGGTTAAATCTATAAGTCCTCTCTCCAGAAGGATCATAGCCGCCACGGCAGTTATTGGTTTTGTCTGAGAAAAAAGTCTGAAAATAGTATCTCTTTTAAATGGCTTGTTATCGTTTATACTCTGTACACCACCCTGAGCATAAATGAGCTCTTTACCATCTTTATAAACAAGGAAATTAACCCCTGCAACTTCCTTACTTTCTATTGCTCTGTCTATAGCTTCCTGAACAAGTTTTTCCATTTTAAATCCCCGCCTTTGTTAATTTAATTTCCCCAAATGTTAAAAAAAGGCACTCCTATGAGTGCCTTTGGTAAATCAACGTTCAAATTACGCTAAGGTTAAGTATAATAGCCAGTGCTATGAAAAGAACTGCCATAACTACTGTAACCTTCTTTAATATACCTTCTCTTGAGCGGCCCTTAGCCTTTCCCCAATATGTATTGTCAGTAGCAAAACCCTGAATAGCACCAAGTCCCTGAGTCTTACCTTCCTGAGCAAGGACAATTACTGTCAATACAGCACTTACTATAATAAATATAACGCCTAATACAATTTCTAATACAGTCATTACTATGACCTCCCTAAAAACTAATATAAAACACTAAATAAGATTAGCATATTCGATAAGTAAAATCAAGCCTTTAAACCTGTTACACTATCACAATATAAAAATTAAGACTGTAGCAAATAATAACTACAGTCTTAATATGATTAACAATTATAAACCCAAAAGAAGCCAGGCAAGAAGCACAATAACAAGAAGTGTTCCTAAAGCAATAGGTAAAATAGTTATCCATGCAGAAACAATCATAGCAAAGAGATCACCCTTTTCCAGATTATCTCCGGCATTTCTTTCTATCCTATCCTCATCAGGATTATAGTATTCATCATCATATTTAACTACTTCTCTATCCTGCTGTTGCTCTTTTTTTAAATTAAATAATCTATCGACTTTTCTATTCCAACCCATATTTATAACCGTTAAAAACCTGTAAATTACTCGTTAACAGGACCTGTAAGCTTGTGGTGACAAGCAACAAAATGATTAGGAGAAACTTCTTCCCAATCAGGAACAACATGTTCACAAATCTCAGTACAATACTTACATCTTGTATGGAACTTACATCCCTTAGGTGGATTAACCGGGCTAGGTATATCACCTTCAAGAACAACCAGTTCCTTCTTATCATCTGTTGTAGGTATAGACTCAAGAAGAGCTTTAGTATAAGGATGAGCAGGTGCAGCAAAGATATCCTCTGAACTTGCAAGCTCAACCAGATTTCCCAAGTACATAACACCAATTCTGTCTGAAATGTATTTAACAACAGAAAGGTCATGTGTAATGAAGAGGTATGTAAGATTCTTTTGCTCCTTAAGATCTGAAAGAAGGTTCAGAATCTGAGACTGAATTGAAACGTCAAGAGCTGAAACAGCCTCATCACATACAACAAATTTAGGATTTACAGCAAGGCTTCGTGCAATACCGATACGCTGTCTCTGTCCACCTGAAAACTGGTGAGCAAATCTGTTTACAAAGTATCCGGCAAGACCACACTCTTCCATTACCTTTATTACCATATCCTGCATTCTCTCGTTGTTACCCTTGCAGTATTTATGAGCCATAAGGCCTTCTCCGATAAGAGTACCAACAGTCATTCTAGGATTAAGTGATGAATAAGGATCCTGGAAAATATACTGAAGCTGATCTCTGATAAGACGAACTTCATTATATGACAATCTTGCAAGATCGATACCTTCATCTCTGTTAGCTTCATGCTGGGCAAATTCAGAATTACTTCTGTAATTATCACGAAGAGCTTCTATTCTTTCATCAATCTTGGCAATGGCAGCTTTATCAGCTTCTACTGCTTTAGCAAGAGTATCAGACTTTGCACGAAGAGATGAACGTTTTGTTTTTTCCTTAGCTGTAGCATCATTACCTTTTTTGCTTACAACATAATCTTTTTCATCATAATCAAGCTTTGCAGCCTTTGCCTTTTCAATATCTTTATGATATTTTTCACAGGCAGCATATCTTTCAGTATAAATCTTCTCAACAGGAGAAAGATCATCTGCAACTATAAAACCACCGATAATGTTTACAATGTTAAGATATGCATCTTCAGCTGTTTTCTTTTTAGCCATAAGCTCTGTATGAAGGTGAAGCTTCTTATCTTCAGAAGCAGAATCATACTCTTTCTGAGCTTTTTCATATTCTGCCTGGTATTCCTTCATCTTATGCTTTAACTTTGTAAGATCTGTAACTGTCTTTTTAACATATTTAGGAGCCAGTTCATCAAGAGAAGCTCCATAATACATTGTTCTACCGTCAGTCTGGCGATAGAGCTGAAGAAGTGTACGACCGAAAGTTGATTTACCACATCCGGACTCACCAACAAGACCAAGGGTCTCTCCTTCATATATATTAAGGGAAATTCCATCATTAGCCTTAAGATATACTCCCTTATTACCAACAGGGAAATACTGTTTTAAATTAGTAATCTTAAGAAGGACTTTATCATTTTGTGGCATGACGATCCTCCTTTCTAGCATAAAAGCATCTAACTGACTGGTTCTCACGCACCTGAATAAGTGGTGGTTCTTCATTTAAGCACTTCTCTGTTGCATATTTACAACGAGGTGCAAACTTACATCCCTTTGGAAGCTTAAGAGGATGTGGAACAGCTCCCGGGATTGCATCCAATCTCTGATTAGAAGGTGTATCAAGTCTTGGGATTGATACCATAAGTCCCTCTGTATATGGATGTGAATACTCTGATTTATGGAATACTGTCTCAGCATCTGTAAGCTCAACAACCTGACCACAGTACATAACTGCAACTGTATCAGCAATCTGTCTTATAACACCAAGGTCATGTGTAATGAAAATGATTGATGTATTGTATTCACGCTTAAGATCATTCATAAGCTTTAAAATCTGTGCCTGAATAGTAACATCAAGTGCTGTAGTAGGCTCATCAGCTATAAGAAGCTTAGGCTTACATGCCAGCGCCATAGCGATCATTACTCTCTGACGCATACCACCTGAAAGCTGATGCGGATACTGCTTAGCAACTATCTGAGGATTAGGAATCTTAACATCAGATAGCATCTCAATAACCTTAGCGGCAGCCTCTTTTTTATTCATACCCTGATGGATGATAAAAGGCTCACTAACCTGTCTCTCAACTGTGAAGACAGGATTAAGGCTTGTCATAGGCTCCTGGAAAATAACTGAAATATCATTACCACGAACCTTATACATTTCCTTTTCTGATAATTTTGTAAGATCTTTTCCATCGAAAAGTATCTCACCACTATCAATATATCCATTTCCGTCAAGAAGCTGCAAAATACTCATGGCAGATACACTCTTACCGGAACCGGATTCTCCAACTACGCCAATGGTCTTACCTTCATCTACCGAATAAGAAACACCATTGACAGCTTTTACTGTTCCCTTTTTAGTTCTAAAAAAGGTATGTAAATCTTTTAATTCTAATAAAGCCATCTCTTACACTCCCTTACTTATCACGATCTGATTTTGGATCCATTACATCTCTTAATGTGTCACCTACAATGTTGATACAGATACAG
>JAILBM010000072.1 GCA_024680925.1 Butyrivibrio sp. | reverse complement strand
CTCCAATCTTTGTGAAGCGCTTCTTAATAAAGGTCATAAGGTAAGATGTCTCGATAACCTTTCAACCGGACATATTGAAAACATCAATCCATTTATGGAAAACCCCAACTTTACTTTTATAGAAGGAGACATTAGAGATCTGGATACTTGTATGAAAGCCACAGAGGGTGTTACCTATGTAATGAATCAGGCTGCCTGGGGTTCTGTACCTCGTAGTATTGAAATGCCTCTTCTCTATGAAGAGATAAATATTCGCGGCACTCTAAACATGATGGAAGCTTCCAGACAAAACGGTGTAAAAAAGTTTGTTTATGCTTCAAGTTCATCCGTTTATGGTGATTCCACAAAGCTTCCAAAGCAGGAAGGTAATGAAGGAAATGTGCTCTCACCCTATGCCTTAACAAAGAGATGCGACGAAGAGTACGGTAAGCTTTATAAAAAGCTTTACAATCTTGATACATACGGACTTCGTTATTTTAATGTATTTGGAAGAAGACAGGATCCTAACGGTGCTTATGCAGCAGTTATCCCTAAGTTTCTTAAAATGCTGATTAATGGTGAGACTCCTACCATAAATGGTGATGGTCGTCAGTCCAGAGACTTTACTTATATCGACAATGTAATTGAAGGTAATATGAGAGCTTGCCTTGCATCATCAGATGCAGCAGGAACAGCTTATAATATCGGCGCCGGAGGCAGAGAATATCTCATAGATGTATACAATTCTTTGTGTGATGCACTAGGCATTAAAGTAGAGCCAATATTTGGGCCACCAAGAGCCGGAGATATCAGAGATTCCAATGCTGATATTTCAAAGGCAAGAAATAACCTTGGCTATGATCCATCCTATGATTTCAAGGCAGGAATTAAACTTGCTATTGACTGGTATAAAGAAAATCTTTGATTTTTATATAAAAATAAAAATGGCTATAGATTCATAAGCATAGAATCTATAGTCATTTTTTATAATCAAAACCAATATTAATCGGCATTTTCACAATCTAAAACCGGATAAGACCTCGGGACTACTCCCCTTCTTCAACCTCAGTATAGTCTTCATTGGCAATCTTGGTTTTGATTGTTTCTACAGCTTCTGTATATTCTTCAAGATACAATTCATAAGCATCATCCCATGAACTATACTCAGATTGACCTCTTTTGTCTTCAAAATCATAATTATCAAGTAAATACTGTCCTAGATATTCTGTAACCTTAGCTGCTCCAACAGCATTTAAATGATTTCCATAATCAGCAAAATCCTCAGCATAATTAAGGCCTATATCCGATACCGCATCGGCATTATTCATATTGAGGAAATTGTAACCATAGGACTCAACTATATCCTGAATATAATTATAATTGGCCTGCTTGGCATCTCCATCTGTTGTATAAGGAGTTACTATGAACAAAGCCTCCTGATCTATCTCCTTAAGGTAATCCAGCAGTTTATATAAATACTCTTCCTGAACATCCTCTATGGGACTGCTTTCGGTAATCCCCGATACATCTATATATTCAGAAGGACCTACATTGTCTTTTATAACATATCCCTTTAAATCATCAGGATATTCATAGGAAAAGTCTCTGAGCTGAGACCACAAAAACAGTGTTCTCCAGTTTGAATGATACTTAAATATATCAAAATAGTATGTATACAGATCCTCGGTAAATATTTCAGGATCGTTTATCATGGCATTTATGGTCTCTATACGATTAAGGGAATATTTAAGATTATCCGTAACGCCCCTTGAATGTCCGGGATTTGCCACCATATCCCATTCTGTAGCTGTATACATTCTCATCTCAAAAATAATAACCTTTGGCGACTGGGTTTTAAGAGCTTCCTTAACAAGATAATATCCTGCAATGGGACGCTGCATATTTGTTGATAAGGGATAAAGAGTAATCCCGGTTTCGCCCCAAAGCTTTGGAGTAACATAACCAGGGTATACAGGACTTGAACCTATTATAACCGCATCAATAGTATTGTCTTTCTCAGAGTAAAAACCTGTAAATCTATCCTTTTCATCACCATTAGTTCTAAGAATATAAGTCAGACTAACAGTAAGCCAGATAAATAACAATATGAAAATAATTATTTTAAAAACCTGCTTCTTCGTCATCTATATTCCTTCAATCAAAAGTTCTGATATATGAATTCTGCAGCACTATAACCGGGGCCATACTGTCCAAGTAAAATAACATAAAATAAAGCTGCAAATAATATTATCCATCTTAAAATTATATTTTTAGAAGCTATAAATCTTCTTACTCCGTGGTAATCATAGCTTTCGCCTTTATTCTCAGCTTCTTTTTCCAAATGAAGCTGATATAAGGAAACAATAATAAGTATTGCAATGGAAATAAGAGCAACACTACAGTCTATCCAATCAAGTCCCAGCTCAAAAAGTGATCCGTTTACCAATACCTGAGGATTCCAGGTGGTAACAGCCTCCTTAAGCATTCTACAGGCATGAGGTACAGAATCTGCTCTAAAAAATACATTACCTATATTTACAAGGAAAAATGTCCTTACAATCCTTACTCCATCAGCAACTCTGCTCTTCATATCTATATGAAATCTTGTAAAGAGTTTTGTCCAAAAAGGCAGTGTCACCTCTCCAAATACTATATAAAACCAATGTAAAAGACCGGAACCGATAACATATTTAAGAGCACCGCCATGCCACATACCTACAGAAAACCATAATATAAACATAGCCACATAGGTTGTAAGCTGCTTTCCCTTTTTCTTTCCAAACTTATCACGAAGCTTTTTCCCAAGCTTCATGATCATCTGAGTTCTAAGAAGCGGATAAAAAACATGCTCCTTCATCCACTCTCCCAAGGTAATATGCCATTTTCTCCAGTATTCAGATATGCTTTTGGTCATAAAAGGCACATCAAAGTTCTCAGGAAGCTTTAATCCAAACATCTCCGAAATACCAATTACAATATCCATACATCCTGAAAAATTTGCGTAAAGCTGAAAGGTAAAGCATAGAGCCCCAACCCATATATAAGCTCCCGGATACTCAGTATCATTATTAAAAACAGTTCCTGCAATAACTCCCAGTCTCTCAGAAATAACCAGCTCCTTAAAAAATCCCCAAAGCATTCTCTGAACACCAAAGGTTATATTATTGTAATCAAGCTTATGCGGTGAAAAGAAATCCTTTTTAAGATCTCTCATTCGAAGAATAGGTCCTGATATCATGACGGGGAAATACATTCCCATAAGTGCGGTCTTAAAGAAACTTTCTTCAGGCTCTGCAATGTTGTTATAAACGTCCAGAAAATATCCGAGTAAAATAAATGTATAAAAGGATAATCCCAGAGGCGCAATTATACTATCTGTGGAAATAAAATTATTATACTTAAGCCCTGCAAGGATTCCAAGAAGCACCACTACTTCCAAAGAAAGTACCAGTCTTCTTTTAACCAGAGCACTCTTATCCGTTTTGGATAAAAGATGCATGGATATCCATGTGACGAAAATAGCAATAATGGGATAAATAATAAGAACCCCATTTCCGGACAACAGATAAAAAGCTACACTGGCAGCAAGGAGCACTACCCACTGGAGCTTTCCCGGAATGAGGTAATATAGAATTAAAACAATTGCCAAAAAACACAAAAAGAAAAATGATGTTATTTCCATTATCCAGCCCACATCAATAGAATATTTTTATTATTTTTCCACCAATTCTATTATCCCAAGGTTACTGTTTATCAAAAATGCCACCCTGTGATTTTCAATACAGGGTGCCTCAAGGGGAGCCTGCATAACAGTATAGCCTCTTGCTGAAAGCTGCTCAATTGAAGCTTCCAGATTCTCAACCTCATAGCAGATATGATATGGTGTGTTTTTATATCTTTTAAGGAGCGGATACATAGGAGAAGCTTCATCCACCGGCTCAATAAGCTCTACGCGGTAATCACCATTAATGATGAAAGAAATATTAATCTTTCTAAGCTCATCATAAGCCTTTTCCTGCTCTACTACAAAGCCCAGGGCTAAAAACTCGTCCTGGGCCTTATTTAAATCTTTAGTTAAATATCCAACGTGATGAATATTCATTACAGTCTCCAATAATTAAATTCAGGTGCTTTAAAGAGATCCTTATCATAGATACCCTTAATATCCATAAATACCTTAGTTTTGTGTTCAGGATTATAAAAACCTGCGATATCCGAAGGAGTAAGCTTAAGGAAATCCTCATGAGCAACTGCAACTATTACAGCATCCATATTTTTAACATCTGACATGGAAGCAAAAGTAATTCCATAAAGGCGCTTTGCTTCATCTGAATCAGCCTGAGGATCAACTACCATAGGCTCAATTCCATATTCCTTAAGTTCATTGTAAATATCAATAACCTTGGTATTTCTTGTATCAGGGCAATTTTCCTTAAAGGTAAAGCCAAGCATTGCAACTCTTGCGCCCTTAACTGTCTGATCATTTTTGATCATGCTCTTAACAGCAGCTTCAGCAATGCACTTACCCATATCATCATTAATACGACGACCGGAAAGGATTATCTGTGAATGATATCCAAGCTCCTCAGCCTTATAGGTAAGATAATAAGGATCAACACCGATACAGTGTCCGCCTACAAGACCCGGTCTGAATGGAAGGAAATTCCACTTTGTACCTGCTGCCTCAAGAACTGACTTGGTATCAATTCCCATTTTATGGAAAATGAGTGATAACTCATTCATAAACGCAATGTTAATATCTCTCTGGCTGTTCTCAATAACCTTAGCTGCCTCCGCAACCTTAATGGACTCAGCCTTATAAACTCCGGCAAGAGCTACAAGTTCATAAACCTTAGCAACTTCCTCAAGAGTTTCTTCATCCATACCCGATACAATCTTTGTGATAGTTTCAAGTCTATGAACCTTATCACCCGGGTTAATACGCTCAGGAGAATATCCAATCTTGAAATCTACTCCGCATTTAAGACCTGACTCTTTTTCAAGAATAGGTACGCAAACATCCTCTGTTACACCGGGATAAACAGTTGACTCATATACAACAATACTTCCCTTTGTAAGATATTTACCGAGAGTATGGCTGGCACCTTCAACAGGTGAAAGGTCAGGTGTATGATCATCATTAACAGGTGTAGGAACAGCTACTATATGGAATTTACATTCCTTAAGCTTTTCAGGATCGGCTGTAAACTCAACCGTTGTATTCTTAATGGCATCATCTCCGACTTCTCTTGTAGGATCGATGCCTTTTTTGTATAGATCAACCTTTGCAGCATTAAAATCATAGCCCACTACTTTAATCTTCTTGGCATAGGCAACTGCTATAGGCATACCTACGTAACCAAGTCCCACTAAGGATAACTTTTCTTCGCCGCTTAAAAGTTTCTCGTATAAACTCATAATAAAACCTCTCTGTTTTATGACTTAATATATTATGTCTGATTTCATGAATTTTTCTAATAAATCTGAAATCAATACACTGTTAGCAAATTTAAATTCATAAATCCACTAAACATTATACACTAATTTATTATACACTGTCTGTCAACAAAAATTGCTAACAATCAATTCCATTTCATTTAGTTCACTACCGCTGATACCGGAATGACAATTATTGTGCTATGCCAACATATACATAATTATAATTGGTAATCTGCATGTTATTATCCTGCATATACTTAAGCATTTCCTCATCTTTACTTACGCACA
>JAILBM010000061.1 GCA_024680925.1 Butyrivibrio sp. | reverse complement strand
AGTGAGAATGAATTATTTGCAGTATGCGGGCTTCATAAAAAAGGATATTCACTTGAATATCAGCTTTCAGAGCTTGGAGCTGAATACATCGAAACAGTAGAAACAGCGCCTGATTATAAACTATATAAACTTGGCACAAGTCCGGTAAAGCCAGGACTTGTAAAAGGTGAAAAAAATTCAGGAGAAAAAATAGAAGTAGATCTTTATAGTATTTCCAAGAATGCACTTGGATATTTCCTTGATAATGTATCCTCCCCTTTGACAATTGGAACTGTTGAATTATCAGATGGAAGATGTGTAAAAGGATTTTTGTGCGAAGAATATGCAGTTGAAGATGCTGAAGATATTACTAAGTTAAAAAAGTTTGCATGAAGGAGAGTATATTATGGCAACAGAATTTTCCAGAGTTGAAATTATGAGTGGAATGGATAAGGTTGCAAATTTCACTGAAAAGCTTGGTCACGCTGAGTGTGTAAAGCAGCTTATGAAAAGAGGAGTATCAGGAGTAACAATTTATAATAATGTTATTGGCTGCGGAATTCAGCATGGACTTAATGAAGTAGAATATGAACTTTCACCTGAAAAGCTCGCAATTCAGCTTCTTCCAAAAAGCGTTGTTACAATTATCTGTGAGTCAAGTAAAGTGGATGATCTTATTGAATACTTAAAGCTTGAATTATATACAGGTCATATTGGAGATGGAAAGATTTTTGTATCAGATGTGACCAATATCATAAGAGTCAGAACAGGTGAAGAAGGAAGAGATGCATTAAAGGCATCGTCTATAGACTAAAGGAAATATGGAGTGAGCATTATGGAAAAAAAGATAGGAATATTTGGGGCTGTCTCCACAGGAGTAGGAATGCTTATCGCTACCAGCTGCTTTATTTCCTCGGCAAGTGGATCAAGTACAGTTGGCACACCCTTTGTAATAGCGATAGTAATTGCGTGCATTGCAAATATGATGGCTGTTTTATCTATTGCAGAGCTTAATGCAATAATGCCCAACTTAACTGGAGGGATTGCGCAGTATACACTTGCAGGAATGGGACCACTTATTACCATAGTAACGATGGTTGGAGGATATCTTATAAGTAATGTATTTGCAGCTCCTGCAGAAGGTGCAATGTTTGCGAATGTAATGGCTGAAATAGCCGGTGATGCAATACCTCCGGCAGTATTTAGCGTTGGAATTACAATACTTCTTATAATTGTAAATCTGATGGGCGTTAATATGTCCACACTTCTTCAGGAAATAGTAGCATCTTTTATGGTGCTTTCACTTATAGTATTAAGTGTTGTTGGAGCACTTGGAATAGGAAGCGGAGTAGAGGTTGAACAGTCAGCTGTAATCTCATCAAATTTATCAGATGTTCTTCCGCTTACAGCCACAGCTTTCTGGTTCTTTATCGGAGCAGAATTTATTGTTCCTCTTGCCAAGGATATGAAAAATCCAAGAAAAAATGTACCACTTAGTATGGTTTTATCTCTTTTGATAATGGGAATAATTCAGATTGTTATGGTATTTGGATTTAGCAGATATACATTATGGTCTGATCTTGGAGCGGCAGCCTCACCTCATGTGTTATATGCAGTAGCAATGATGGGTAAATGGGGAAGATACTGGATGATAGTTGTAGCTATTTTTGCTGCAGTAAGTACGCAGAATTCAATTATATGTTCAGTTTCAGAAATATGCTGTGGTATGGCCAAGATGAATCTATTACCGGCATTTTTTCAAAAGAAAAACAGTAAGGGTGCACCTTACTATGTAATTCTGATTCTGGGAATTCTGACAATTTTAATTGAAGCATCAGGTATATCAACCGGAGAGCAGGTATCATTTCTTACACTTACATGTTCATTATTCTGGATGCTTTCATATATTACATCTCATTTAAATGTAATAATTCTTAGAAAAAAGATGGAGAAAGTGCCAAGATCATTTAAGACACCATTTTATCCGGTGTTTCAGATAGTAGGTATTGTTCTTCAGTTTTACATGATGATGAATATCTCAAATGATCCTGTCCAGAAATTGCATATATATGAGCTATGCCTTGTGTTATTTGCAGGACTGTTTATATATGCACTAATTTGGGTAAAATACAGATTAAAGATGCCTTTACTTAAAGGTTGTGGTGTATTACAGGTTATGGTTCAGGAAAATCCTTTGTATCATGAGATGAAAAAAAGAGGAACAGATGCTGAATACAGTAACTAAGTAGAAGAATAAAAA
>JAILBM010000060.1 GCA_024680925.1 Butyrivibrio sp. | reverse complement strand
TCGTTATGGCCAAATTGCAGCATAAATATATCACCTTCTTTAATGCGGCTATATACAATGTCCCAATGCCCGTCATCTCTAAAGCAATTGCTTGTCATACCTGAATGTGCCTGGTTATTTACGGCTATATTTTCAAAATATCCCGCCATTTCCTGAGCCCATCCGGCACAACTGCCATAGGAGTAATAAGGGAATCCTGCATTTTGATCGGTGAGGGTTGAGTCACCTGCAATCCAAAGGGTTTTGACATCCTTAACTTCTTCAATGCTTATGGAGGTGAGACCTGCATTTTTCCCGGAGACACTTATATAAACAGATTTTTGCTCATTTGGTACACTTGTCATGGCAGGAATATATGGATAAACCGTTGTAAGAAAGCTTCTTTCAACTATATCTCCTTCCTTAAGGTTAATATTTCTTGCCATCATGTTTCTGCGGCCGGCAAATAATCTCATATCGGTAATAGGGCCGTTATCAGCCTTTGTTTTTATATAAACCCTGTAAATACCTTCGTTTTGCACATCACATCTGAAAACCAGTACATATCTGCTTTTTGAGATATATACACCTTCATTGGTGCTTGTATAGGCACTTTCGTAGCAATCAGCAGATTTTCGCAGATTCCATCCTCCCATATAAAGAGATTTTTCGGAATCAGTTTTTCCTTCTAAATTTAAAGCATCTACAAAACCATACCCCTTTTCTTTGCTATAAAGGTCTTTTTCGTTAATTTCTTTTCCAAAATAAAAATTGAGTTGTTCCATTTTTTCTCCAATCCCCAATAAGAATAATCAAAAATATTTTATTATAAATATGATTTTTTCTCTTTCATAAAATTTATAATATCTTGGCATTTTCAACCTATTTACGGGTGTTTTTGATATGAGCTTCGGTTACATTTATCAGATTAAGTTTAAACCAATAGTAGATTGTGAAGGACAAAGATAAGAGGTTATAATAGATTAGTTGTATTTATTAGTGTATAAACAGGAGAAATCTAAACATGCTGAAGTTTTATTTTGGGGCATCAGGAGCCGGAAAAAGCACAAAAGTTTACGAGGAAATAATTGAAAAAAGTATACGCGAGCCGGAAACAAACTTTCTTATTATCGTACCGGATCAGTTTACTATGCAGACCCAGATGGATATTGTAAAAATGCATCCCCGTAATGGAATTATGAATATAGATGTTTTAAGCTTTGGCAGATTATCCTATAGAATTTTTGAGGAAACCGGAGGTCAGAATCTCCAGGTCCTGGATGATATTGGTAAAAGCCTTGTTCTTAGAAGAGTTGCGGATATGCTGGGAGACAGTCTTCCTGTTATCGGCTCTAACATGCATAAAGCTGGCTATATAGACGAGGTAAAGTCCACAATTTCCGAGTTTATGCAATACGGAATTGAATATGATCAGATTATGAAGCTTGAAAGTATTTCCAAGGGACATGGTGCTCTTAAGGCCAAGCTTCATGATCTGGGACTTTTATATAAAAGCTTTAAGGAATATATACAGGACAGATTTATTACCACGGAAGAAACTCTGGATATATTATGCTCCAAACTGGAAGAGTCTGAGATAGTAAAGCAGAGTGTGATTGTTTTTGATGGCTTTACGGGCTTTACACCAATTCAGTACAGGGTTATCAAGAAGCTGTTAAAGCTTTCAAAGGAGCTTATTGTTACAGTAACTACAGATACTTGTAAAGATTATTATGCTCTTCCGCTTCAGGAACAGGAGCTTTTTTTGCTGTCGCAAAAGACAACTGCAGATCTGGAAAGACTTGAATACGAAGTGCAGGCTGAAAATGGCACTGGTTCAATGCCTTCCTTTGATGCCTTCAGGCAGATAAGGCATAGCGAGGGTATTGATGTAGCATTAAAGGACGTTCCGGTAAAAAGACTTGAAAATAATCCTGAAATGTCCTTTTTGGAAAGACATCTTTTCAGATATACAGGTGATGTATTTGAAGGGCAAAACAGCGCCATTAGCATTTACAGGGCTTCGAATCCCATGGAAGAGGTCAGGCAGACCCTCATAAAGATAAGGGAGCTTGTAAGAGAAGAGAAGTGCCATTACAGGGATATTGCCATTGTATGTGGAAATCTTGAAACCTACGGACCTGTTTTTGCCAAGGAAGAAGAAGTTTTTGATGTGCCTCTTTATATAGACAGAACCACAAATATCGGGCTTAATCCATTTATAGAATATATCAGAAGTGCAATAAATGTTGTTATTACCAATTACAGTTATGAAGCTGTTTTCCACTATATGAGAAGTGGTATGACGGATTTTGATGCGGAAGATATCGATCTGTTTGAAAATTATATAAGAGCTCTGGGTATTCGTGGAAGAAAACGATGGGAAGATATTTTTACAAGGCATATGAAGGTTAAAAGAGGCAAGGCTTCAGAGGAAGAAGAAACGGCCTTTATGGAACTTATGAATACCATGAGAAGTAAAGTGGTATCAGGCTTGTCACCTCTTTTTGAAGCAAAAAAAGGAACAGTAAAGGATATTTCAACAGCTATATATAATTTTGTTTCTGCAAATGAATCTGCCACTAAGCTTAATGCCATGGCAGATAAATTCAAAGAGGACAATGATCTTATACGAAGTAAGGAATATTCTCAGATATACGGCAGAGTAATGTATCTGCTGGAACAAATGGTGAGCCTTATGGGAGAAGATACCATTAAACTGGATGAATATCTTGAAATACTGGAAGCGGGCTTTGGAGAAATAGAGGTTGGAACTATTCCACAGAGTGTAGACAGAATCGTGGTAGGTGATATTGAAAGAACAAGACTTAAAGAGATAAAATACCTGTTTTTTACAGGTGTTAATGACGGTTCCATACCAAAGGGTGTGGGAAGCGGTGGAATACTTTCCGACATAGACAGGCAGTTCCTTATGGATTCAGAAACTGAGGGAATTGAGCTTGCGCCTACACCAAGGCAGCAGATGTATATTCAAAGACTATATTTATATATGAATCTGACTAAGCCTTCCCGTAAGTTGTATCTTTCTTACTCAAATATATCCACAGATGGCAAGAGTATAAGACCTGCATATCTTATAGGTAAAATAATGAGTCTTTTTCCTGCCCTTACAGTATCTGAGCCTGAGCTTGATCCTGTAGCAATGCAGCTTGAAACCTATGCAGACAGTATGGATTATATTGCGGGGCAGATTAGGGAATATGCTGACGGAAGGCTGGATACGCAGCAGGCAAGAGAGTTTTTTACCCTTTATTACAGGTTACAGCTTTCCCAGGGGGAAAAGAGTCTTCAAAAGCTTCAGGAAGCAGCCTTTAAGCACTACAAGAATACTCCTTTGTCACAGATGATAGCCGGAGGTCTTTATGGTGCATTTTTGGAAAACAGCGTAAGCAGACTTGAACAATATGCATCCTGTGCTTATGCACATTTTTTAAAGTATGGACTGGCTTTGGATGAAAGGGATGAATTTAGTTTTGAAGCTTCAGATCTGGGTAATGTATTTCATGGAGTTTTGGAGAATTTCTCCAAGAAGCTGGTATCTAAAGGGCTTGATTGGAGAACCTTTAGTAGTGAACAGGCTGATGAACTATTATCTGAATCATTAACAGCCTATGTGGAAAACTATGGAGAAAATATTCTTCTTAGCAGCAAAAGAAATGAGTACATGATAGAACGTATTCGCAGGATTTTGACCAGAACAGTTAATACTCTGCAGTACCAGCTTCAAAAAGGAGTATTCAATCCAAGTAAATTTGAGGTGGATTTCAAAGATGCAGGAAATATTGATGAGATAAACATAACACTTACTATTGATGAAGAGAGACGTATCAAAGAACGTATGCGACTTCATGGAAGAATAGACAGAATGGATCTGTATGAGGATGAAGATAATGTATACGTTAAAATTATAGATTTTAAATCCGGCAAAAAAGATTTTGATATATGTTCATTATATTACGGACTTCAATTGCAGCTGGTGATGTATATGAATGTGGGAATGGCTATGGAGGAAAATGAACATCCCGGCAAAAAGGTTATTCCCTCAGCCATACTTTATTACAGGGTAAACGATCCTATAGTAAAGGCTCAGCAGGAGCTTAGTGCTGATGAGATAAATGAGCAGATTAAAAAAGAACTTAGGATGACCGGACTGGTCAATTCATCTGATGAAGTTATTTCACTTCTGGATACTTCCCTGAGTGGAAAATCAGATGTTATTCCTGTAGAGCGCACAAAAAGCGGATCTTTTTCAGCTAACAGTAGTGTCATAAGCAGTGAAGATTATAAAATTGTCTCAGGTTATGTTAATCAAAAAATAAGAAGTTTTGGTAAAAAGATTCTTCAGGGCGACATCGAAGTAAATCCTTATTTATTAAAACAACGAGATGCCTGCACATATTGCAGCTACAAGGGAATATGCGGATATGATCCTACAATTCCGGGATACAATAAGCGAGAACTGGAATCCCTTAAAGAGGATGAAGTTATGACCAGAATAAAGGCTGATAATCAGGAAGAGTAACGATTGATATCAAATGATGATTATTATTGACAGTAATTTTGAGGTGAATGTATGAAGTTTACAGATGAACAACAGGCGGTTATTGATGCAAGGAATTGTAACATTCTTGTATCGGCAGCAGCGGGCTCCGGAAAGACAGCCGTACTTGTTGAAAGGATTATAAAGCTTATAACAGAGGGTGATGCTATAGATATTGACAGACTCCTTGTGGTTACCTTTACCAAGGCGGCAGCTACTCAGATGAAGGAGAGGATAACGCAGGCTATTTCCCAAAAGCTTATAGATAATCCTGAGGATAAGCATCTTCAAAGACAGGAGACACTTATACATAATGCTCAGATAACAACAATTGATTCATTTTGCCAGTATGTCATAAGAAATAATTTTAATGATATAGGTCTTGATCCGGGGTACAGGGTAGCTGATGAAGGCGAGATGAAGCTTATGCAGCAGGATGTAATGGCACAGCTTCTGGAGATGGAATATGAAAAAGGTGACGAAGACTTTTTATACCTGATGGACTATTTTTTTACAGGAAGCAGTGATAAGGCTGTAGAGGAATATATTTTTAAATTATATAACTTTGCCATGAGTATGCCCTGGCCGGTGGACTGGCTTATTGAAAGGGGCTGCGATTATGATACCTTTGGAATGGAATTTGACGACCTTGAATGGGTAAAGCTTGGAGTAAAGCAGGCTAAAGAGGTACTTAAAGACTGCATATCCCGTTATGAAAGTGCTCTTAAGATGACAGGTGACCCGGATGGCCCTTATTACTATGCAGATTTATTTGAAAGGGAAAAAAATGTCCTTCTAGGCTGTCTTAAAGCTGAAGGCTTTAGTGAACTCAGGGATGCAATAAGCAGTATAACCTATGACAGGCTTCCTTCTAAAAAGGATGAATCTGTAAATGCAGATAAAAAGAAACGTTGTAAGGATATAAGAGATAATATAAAAAAGGATATTCCAAAGCTTCAAAACGAATATTTTGGATTATCAAAGGAGATTATTCTGGAACAGATGCAGCTCTGTTCAAGGGCTATGCATGAGCTTTCAAGGCTGACAATAGCTTTTATAGAGGAATTTGATGCTGCTAAAAGGAAAGCCGGAGTTATAGATTTTAGTGACATGGAACACTTTGCTCTTAAGGTGCTTGTTCATCATGAGATGGGGGACAGTGAGCACCCGGAAGTAAATGAGCCTACAGCGGCAGCTTTGGAATACAGAAGCTTTTTTAAAGAGATAATGATCGATGAGTATCAGGACAGTAATAATGTTCAGGAGCTTATTTTAAGTGTGATAGCCGGAGATACCCCTGAAAACTATGACAGATTCATGGTGGGTGATGTAAAGCAGAGTATTTATAAGTTCAGACTTGCAAGACCTGAAATATTTATGGAAAAGCTGGATACTTACTCAAAAGATAAATCTGCACCTCTCAGAAGAATAGATCTGCACAGGAACTTCAGAAGCAGGAGTGAAGTTCTTGACAGTACCAATTATATTTTCAGACAGATCATGGGAAGAGATTTGGGAGGGGTAGCCTATGATATGGATGCCATGCTTCAGACAGGGGCTGATTATCCAATACCTGAAGCAGAAGACAGCTTTGCTCCTGAGATTTATCTTATAAATTCCGATAATGCTGAGGATGAGTCTTCCGATTTTTTATCAGAGACAAATGTGTCAGCAGATAATGAAAATGACAAAAAGCTGTCTAATATTCAGCAGGAGGCGCTTGTAATTGCTCATAGGATAAAAGAGCTTTTAGCTGATGGAAAAGTTACAGGAAAGGATGGAAATTTCAGAAAAGTAAAGCTAAGTGACATTGTCATACTTTTAAGAACTGCTTCCGGTTGGGATAGCGTAATTAAAAAGGTGCTGGATTCCGAAGGAATACCGACTTATATTGAGTCCAGAACCGGGTATTTTAGTGCAACTGAGGTAATGACACTGCTCCAGCTCTTTTCAGTACTTGATAATGCCCTTCAGGATATCCCTCTTGTAAGTGTTATGCATTCCTATCTTGGGGGATTTACAGATGAAGAGCTGGCAACCCTTAAGGCTGCCGATACTGAGTTTGGTGATAAATTTTATAATACCCTTATACGATATATAAATTTCAGTGAATCTGAAGGCAGCGATGATAAGGTATTAAAAGAAAAGTCCAAATATATTGTTCCAAGGCTTCAGCAAAAGGTCAGAGGCTTCCTTGATATGATACAGGATTTCAGGGCAAAAACGGTGTATATGCCTGTACATGAGCTTTTGGAATATATACTTAAAACCACGGGATACAAGGAATATGTTACAGCACTCCCGGGTGGAGCTCAGAGAAGAGCCAATATAGAAATGCTCCTTCAAAGAGCTGCAGATTTTGAGAAAACAAACTTTAAAGGAGTTTTCCATTTTGTCAGATATATTGAGCAGCTTAGACAGTATGAGGTGGATTATGGAGAAGCCAATATTCTTGATGAGCATGCAGATGTAGTTCGTATAATGAGTATCCATAAGAGTAAAGGTCTGGAATTTCCAATAGTATTTATGGCAGGCCTTAGTAAACGATTTAATATGCGGGATCTTACAGGTGATATGCTGGTAGATGTGGATATGGGTGTCGGACTAAGCTGTATAGATTCTAAGAACAGGGTAAAGTTTCAAACCCTAAGGCAGCAGGTTTTAAAAAATAAAATGCAGGAGGACAGCCTTGGAGAAGAGCTGAGAATTCTGTATGTGGCCATGACAAGAGCTAAAGAAAAGCTTATTATGACCTGTACTGTGAAAAAGCTTGAAAATATTATTGAAAATGCATTATCCGGCTTGAAAGCCATTGATTTTTCATCGGGAGACGAGCAGCCGGAGATTTTGCCCTATAGATATCGTAAGAAATTTGATTGCTTTATAAAAATAATAATTCCTGCTCTTTTGAGACATCCTTCCTGTAAGGAACTTCTTAAAGAGCTTGGAATGGATGGGGAACTATTATCAGGTATAACGGATAAAAGAAATGACCTTGTGAAATTTATATACCATGTTCTGTCAGCCGATGATATACACGGAGACGTTCTCGGAGAAGAGACAGCTCTTGCTCTTAGACAAAAAAGACTTCAAATGCCCATTACTCTTTCTGATATTGATGAGGAGCTGGATAAAAACTTTAAAGACAAATTTGAATATAAATATGAGTATGATGCTTTAAAGAATCTCTATACCAAAACCACTGTTACAGAGCTTAAAAAGGCCAGTATGGAAGAAAAAGAGGACAAGTCTGAGCATTTGTTTAGCTCTGATGGAGCTTTAGAGGAGTATGTTCCTGTTTTTATACATGAAAAACAACCTATGAAGGGCGCCCAGAGAGGAACTGCTTATCACAGAGTTATGGAACTTCTTGATGAGGATATGTATATCATGCCGGAAAGGCAGGATAAGGACTGTACCACCAATGATATTCTTAAGGATATTCATAACTGGATGCTGAGACAGGTGGAGAGAGGTTTTATGCCTGGGGACTACCCTGATACGGTTAATGCAGAGGATGTGCTTAAATTTTTAAAGTCTTCTCTTGGCAGACGTATGGCGAAGGCGATTTCGGAGCATAAGCTTTTTTGCGAAAAGCCTTTTATGATGGGAGTTGATGCATCAAGGCTAAATAAAGATTTTCCGGACAGTGAAATGGTTCTTATTCAAGGTGTTATAGATGCCTGGTTTATTGAAGATGACGGGATAATAATTATGGATTATAAGACGGATCACGTAAAAACAGGGCAGGAGCTTATAGACAGGTATCATGTTCAGCTGGAATATTATCAGGAGGCTTTGGAGCGCATCACAGGCAAAAAGGTCAAAGAAAAGTGGATTTATTCATTTGCACTTGCATCAGATATAAGGCTTTAGTATATTAGACAAAGTATATGTATTCTTGGAACGAAGTGATAAGAATATTTATTTTTTAATGTTTAATATTTTTAATGGAGAATCTGATGATAAAATATGTTTTATTTGATCTTGACGGTACTTTGACCAAGTCAGGTCCCGGTATCATGAATGCAGCCAAAAAGGCTTTAGAGCACTTTGGTATAGAGGAAAATGACCCTGATAAGCTTCGTAAATTTGTAGGACCTCCTCTGACAGAGAGCTTTGGAGAACGATATAATATGAATACCGAAGAAATGATGACTGCCATAGCAGTATTTCGTAAGTACTATTCTTCCACCGGTATTTATGAAAACAGTGTATTTGAAGGTATTACGGATATGCTACAGAGTCTTAAGGATAAGGGTTTACTTCTTGCTATAGCATCCAGTAAGCCTCGCCCTCAGATAGGTATTGTGGTAGATCACTTTCATATCAGAGACTATTTTGATGTTATTATGGGATGTGAACTGGATGGCACAAGATCTCAGAAAAAAGAAGTAGTGGAAGAAGTGCTTAAGCAGTTTGGAGAGCTCTCTGGGGACAGTAGTGTCCTTGAACATTCAATAATGGTAGGAGACCGCAAATATGATGTTAACGGTTCAAGAGAGTGTGATTTAGAGTGCATAGGTGTTACCTATGGTTACGGAACAAGAAAAGAACTTGAAGAAGCAGGTGCAGCTTATGTTGTGGACTCCGTAAAAGAACTTGGTGAAAAACTCCTTGAACTTAGCCGGGAATAATATTTTATGATCATATAAGAAGACCCTCTTTAGTAAATAAAGCTAAAGAGGGTTTTTGTACAAAAAGATTTAATTTATTATGTATTTTTCATATTTGGCAGCATCAGCTGTGCTGCAGGAAATATGAATTTTGGTTCCTTCAGGAAGATATTCGGTATCTGATATTACAGCTTTCCCATTTAAGCTAGCCAGGGCACTACCGTCAGAATATGGTATAAGCATATCGCATTCAACGGATTTGGCTTTCATAGTATCCTCTATCAGACACAAAAGCTCTTCTATGCCGATTCCGAGCTTTGCTGACATATATATGCTGTCAGATTTGACAAAGGGAAGCTCTACCTGGGAATCTGAAGCTTTATCAACTTTATTGTAGACATAGATAACAGGTATATCCCCGGCACCAATCTCCGCAAGGGTTTTGGTGGTAACCTCCAAATGTGCCTTATAATCAGGGTCGGAGTAATCTATTACTTCTAAAAGGACATCTGAAAACTTTACTTCATCCAGAGTGGAACGGAAAGCCTTTACCAGGGTATGGGGAAGTTCATCTATAAAACCTACGGTATCTGAAAGTAAAAATGGTCTGTGGTTAGGAGCAGCAATTTTTCTTACTGTAGTATCAAGAGTTGCAAAAAGCATATCCTTTTCAAATACCTTTTTTGCATCTGAATCTTCCTGACCATATATCTCAAGAAGCTTGTTCATGAGAGTTGACTTACCTGCATTGGTATAACCTACAAGGGAAACCTTTAAAATTCCGGAATTTAATCTTCTTCCTCTCTGTGTAGTGCGTTCACGTTCAACGTTTTCAAGCTCTTTTCGTAGTTCACTTATGCGCTTTTCAATATGTCTGCGGTCCAGCTCAATCTTTTTTTCACCGGCACCTTTGTTGCTAAGTCGGCCTGATCCCCCCTGTCCGGCACCGCCCTGACGGCTAAGCTCTGCACGCATACCCGCAAGACGGGGGAGCATGTACTGAAGCTGTGCAGATTCAACCTGCAGTTTTGCTTCTCTGGTTCTTGCTCTTGAACTGAATATTTGGAGTATAAGGCCTGTCCTGTCTATAACTTCAGTATCCAAAGCTTTTTCCAGATTTCTTATCTGAAGAGGAGACAGAGTTTCGGAAAATACAACTATATCTGCATCCTTTATGTATATAGCATTTTTTATTTCTTCAATTTTGCCGCTGCCAATCAGTGTTCCGTGATCGGCATTTTGTACCATCTGTGTTATGGTATCTGCTACATCAAGATTGCAGGCTTTGGCCAGTTCCCTAAGCTCAGTCATGGAGCGTTCAAATCGTTCCTCGCTCATGGAAAGATTTGCTCCAACAAGTATGGCTCTGGCATCTGCAGAATGTGGATTTGTATCAAAAATTTTATTCATAAAACTCCTAAAAAAACCTCCTATGTTGTTAATAAGCATAGGAGGAAAAATGTTTGCATGATTTGAAATTACAGAAGTTCGATTCCGTTCTTTGCTGTTTCTTCAACCATTTCATCCGGCCATAAAGAACATTGTACTTCACCGATGTGTGCCTTACGAAGGAAGAACATACATATTCTTGACTGTCCGATACCACCACCGATGGTAAGTGGAAGTTCATTATTAAGAATAGCTTTCTGGAACGGAAGATCTGCTCTTTCAGGACAACCTGCCTTATCAAGCTGTTCTTTAAGGGATTTCTCATCAACTCTTATACCCATGGATGAGAGTTCAAGGGCTATATCAAGAACAGGATAGTAAACCATAATGTCTGCATTAAGCTGCCAGTCATCATAGTCAGGAGCTCGTCCGTCATGTTTTTCTCCTGATTCCATTGTGTCACCGATCTTCATTATACAAACAGCACCTTTAGCCTTGGCTATAAAATATTCACGCTCATGAGGTGTATTATCCGGGAACATATCCTCAAGTTCCTGAGTTGTAATGAAGAATATATCATGAGGAAGTATCTCCTCAATGTAATCGTACTGAATTGACATGAATTTCTCTGTTTTACGAAGAACCTTGTATACAGTACGTACAGTTTCTTTTAAGAATTCAATATTGCGGTCTTCTCTGGTAATAACCTTCTCCCAGTCCCACTGATCAACAAATATTGAATGGATATTGTCAGGTATTTCATCACGTCTGATGGCATTCATATCTGTATATAAGCCTTCACCATTCTGAAAACCGTATTTTTTAAGGGCAAAGCGCTTCCATTTTGCAAGAGAATGAACTATTTCTGCTTCACGTTCATTTTCATTTTTAATATCAAATGCTACAGGTCTTTCCACACCGTTAAGATTATCGTTAAGTCCTGAATTTGGATCAACAAAAAGTGGGGCAGATACTCTAAGCAGATTAAGACGGGCAGCTAACATACCCTGAAAAAAATCTTTTACAGTTTTAATAGCTATCTGTGTGTCATGCAGGTTTAATGCAGACTGATAGTTCTTAGGAATCTTAAGATTTTCCATATTTATTCTCCTGAATAATTATAATTATTTCCACTATGATATTTAACATCTTTTTGAGCCACAATGCAAGAAAAAACTGCTTTTTTGAAAACTAATAATTTAAGAAAATTCACGTATAAATAATACTTTTATCGGTTCTTAATAATTTGGACACACTTTTTTCATTTTACTTTTTATACAAATAGGAGTATAAAAAAATGAAAAGTGTAAGCGATTACATTTTTGGGTGACAAGTTGTTGATAAAAGAGGGTAAATATTATGCAAAGTAGTTTTAGACGTTCAATAATGATGAGTCCTTATCAGGTAAAAGATTTTGTCAGTGCCGCTACAAAGTGTGATTTTGATATTGATATATACAATAACAGATTTGTAGTGGATGCCAAATCTATTCTTGGTGTACTTGGACTCGATTTTTCTAAGCCGTTAACAGTTGAGTATCATGGTTATAATTCTGAGTTCGAAAGCTTTTTGGACTCACTTGCTGTGGCTTGCTGATTGCAGCCTTTACCTGTAACGGAATATCCTGCAGGTAAATGTTTATTTGTAAACTTTACAGGTTGTTGAAGAACTCTTCGTAGTATAGAATATACTGCGGAGAGTTTTTTTATGCGAGAAGAAGTCAGAATATCCGTCAGAAGTCTGGTAGAATTTATGCTCAGAGACGGAGATATAGATAATAGAATACATACAGGTACAGATACTGCAATGCAGGAGGGCAGCCGTATTCACAGGATGATCCAAAAGAGCATGGGATCTGAATATCATGCCGAATATCCGTTAAGATTAAACTGGGATGCCGGTGAGTACGATCTGGTAATAGAGGGCAGGGCTGATGGTGTGCTTGATCGTGGACAGGGATTTTCGCAGGGTGAGTTATATGTGGATATCTCTGCTCAGAGTGAGAGACAACCTGCTATTATACAGGCACTTCAAGGTGAGGAGCTGCAAGATATTGATTGGAATGAGACCTGTTTGATTGATGAAATCAAGGGTACCTACAGGGATATTAAGAAAATGTCTATGCCTGTCGGGGTTCATTTGTCTCAGGCCAAGTGCTATGCGTATATTTATGCAGTACAAAATAATCTGGATAATATAAGAGTAAGGATGACCTATTGTAATATCGATACGGAGGATATAAGGCATTTTTACTATCATTATAGCTTTAAGGAAATATCAGACTGGTTTATCGGTTTGGTGAAAGGCTATAAAAAGTGGTCTGATTTTGAATTTCTGTGGAAAAAAAGAAGAACCGAATCCATAAAGCAGACTGTTTTTCCATTTCCATACAGAGAGGGGCAAAAGGACCTTGCTGCCGGGGTATACAGAACAATTGTCCATGGCAGAAAACTGTTTCTGGAAGCTCCAACAGGCACAGGAAAGACTATTACCACCGTTTTTCCTGCTATAAAGGCAATAGGTGAAGGCAAGGCTGACAGATTGTTTTATCTTACAGCCAAAACAATTACCAGAACTGTGGCTGAAGACGCAGTGGAACTGCTCAGGCAAAAAAGCAATCTGCTGTTCAAAACAACTACCATAACGGCCCGGGATAAGATCTGTTTTATGGAGGAGAGTAATTGTAATCCTGATGCCTGCCCTTATGCTAAGGGACATTATGACAGAATAAATGATGCAATGTACGATCTTCTGACTCATGAAGATGGTTTTAATAGAGAAAAAATAGTTGAATACGCAACAAAACATAAGGTATGTCCATTTGAGATGTCATTGGATATGAGCCTTTTTTCGGATGGAATAATCTGCGATTACAATTATGTCTTTGATCCCTTTGTGTATTTAAAAAGATTTTTTGCCGAAGGGAAAAAGGGAGATTATCTTTTTCTTATCGATGAATCCCATAACCTTTTGGACAGAGGACGGGATATGTATAGCGCAAGTCTCTACAAGGAAAGTTTTCTGGAACTGAAAAAGACAATTCAGGGTTCTCATCCCCGTATTGCGGCTCATTTGGATAAATGTAATAAAGAGTTCCTTACCTTAAAGAGAGAATGTGATGGCTGCTCCATACTTATGTCCATAGATCCTCTCCTTAATTGCCTTCAGAGATTATCGGTAATAATCTCCGAATATCTTGAAAATCATAATGAAGGTCCATTCAGAGAAGAAATTCTGGAATTTTATTTTGATCTTTCAAGATTTCTGATTATTTATGAGAAGGTAAATGAGAAATATACAATGTACTCTGAGCTTCAGGAGGATTCACGATTCATGATAAAGCTTTTTTGTGTAAATCCTTCAGATAATCTTGCAGATTGTATGAATAAGGGGCGTTCCACTATATTGTTTTCAGCTACTCTTTTACCGATTCAATATTATAAAAAGCTTCTTGGAGGAACAGATGAGGATTATGAGCTTTATGCCCATTCTGTCTTTGATCCTTCAAAATGTGGATTATTTATAGGTACAGATGTTACCAGCAGATATTCCCGCAGAAATATGCAGGAATTTGAAAATATAGCTTCGTATATACAGAATATAACTCAGGAAAAGAAGGGAAATTATCTGGTCTTTTTCCCTTCCCATTCCTTTTTGGAAAGTGTCCTTGAAGTATATGTGGATAAGTATCTGGATGAAAATGAAACAGATCTTATGGTCCAGGGTGACTATATGAGCGAAAGCGCCAGAGAAGAGTTTCTTGACAGGTTTTCTGCCGGTAATACATTGAATTTATCTGAAGTTATCCACATTGATATGGAAATAGTTGAGGAGAAAAATGTTCTCGGCTTTTGTGTAATGGGTGGAATATTCAGTGAGGGCATAGACCTGAAAAGAGATAGTCTCATAGGAGTAATTATTGTGGGAACCGGTATTCCACAGGTTTGTAATGAGAGGGAAATCCTAAGCTCATACTTTGAAGAACATGGAAAAGACGGCTTTGATTATGCCTATCGTTTTCCGGGAATGAACAAGGTTTTGCAGGCTGCAGGCCGTGTTATAAGAACAGAGGATGATATAGGAGTAGTGGCACTTTTGGATGATAGATTTACACAGGGTGGATATCAGAGTCTTTTTCCACGGGAATGGAATAAAATTAACTACATTTCGACTAAAACGGTCAAAAATAGTGTAAACTCTTTTTGGAGTAGTGTAAAGCGGGAATAATAGTAATTATTCTCGCTTTTTTAATCAACAAAAACCACCGAGAAATCCACAATGGGTTACATAACATAAATATATAGATAATTATGTAAACCAGTAAATATAATAAATTGTTTGAATTGTGCGAAAAATAACGGACATTCGAATACAAAATGACCCCAAAAACACCACAGAATGACAACACTGTCATTGTGGATAACTCTGTGGAAATTGGGGATTAGTGGGTAGATAAAATAGCGAAAGCTACGAAATTACTGTGCTCTAGAAAAAACGAAAAAGCGAGAAGATAAGTTGATTAAAAACATCATGATACTAAGTAAGTCAACAGTATTATGTAAACTAAAAATGCACTATTGACGCATGTGTCATTAAATCTGAATTGACATTTTAGCAATAAATGAATATTATTATTGCTATATAAATATTGTGGCTATGAAGAAGAGGAGTACATATTGAAAACTCTCAGAGAATGTGTCTGTATCATGGAAGCCTTTTTATAAGGGTATTCTATATGAACGCTGTGAGGACACTGTGTGGAAAATATGGAAGGTTGCTTTGGAGCCGTTTGTTAAAGAGGCAGTAATTTTTTTACTGTGAAATAAGGTGGTACCGCGTTTATGACGCCCTTATCCGGAAGTCCCGGATAGGGGCTTTTCTTTATTCATTCAGAAAAAGGAGATAATCATGAAGAAAGAACTTGCAAAGACTTATGATCCAAAAGGCATTGAAGATCGTCTCTACAGCAAGTGGGAAGAAAAAAAGTATTTCCATGCTGAAGTAGATGAAACAAAGAAACCATTTACTATAGTTATTCCACCGCCAAATATCACCGGTAAGCTCCACATGGGACATGCTCTTGATAATACTATGCAGGATATCCTCATTCGTTATAAGAGAATGCAGGGGTATAATGCACTTTGGCAGCCGGGAACAGACCATGCATCTATTGCTACCGAAGTTAAGATCATAGATGCTCTCAAGGCAGAAGGCATTGATAAGCAGGATCTTGGAAGAGAAAAATTCCTTGAAAGAGCATGGGAATGGAAAAAGGAATATGGCGGAACAATTATCCAGCAGCTTAAAAAGCTTGGTTCATCCTGTGACTGGGACAGAGAACGTTTCACAATGGATGAAGGCTGTAATAAGGCTGTTACAGAAGTATTCCTTAAGATGCATGAAAAAGGATATATATATAAAGGAAGCCGTATCATAAACTGGTGCCCTGTTTGTAAGACATCTATCTCTGATGCAGAGGTTGAGTACGAAGAGCAGGCAGGTCATTTATGGCATATTAAATATCCATTTATAGAAGATGATGGAAGTGTAAGCACTACAAGATTTATCGAGTTTGCCACAACACGTCCTGAGACTATGCTTGGTGATACAGCTATCGCAGTAAATCCTAACGATGACAGATATAAGGATTATATTGGCAAAAAGCTCCTTCTTCCTATTGTAAACAGAGAGCTTCCTATAGTTGCAGATCAGTATGTTGATATGGAATTTGGTACCGGTGTTGTTAAGATTACTCCGGCCCATGACCCTAACGATTTCGAAGTAGGTAAGAGACATAACCTTGAAGAGATCAATATCTTAAATGATGATGCAACTATTAATAAGAACGGTGGCAAGTATGAAGGTCTTGACCGTTATGAATGCCGTAAGCAGATAGTTGAAGAACTTGATAAGATGGGTCTTCTTGTTAGAATAGAGGACTATTCACATAATGTAGGAACACATGACAGATGTCATACAACTATTGAGCCTATGATCAAGGCACAGTGGTTTGTTAAGATGGATGAGCTTATTAAACCGGCTGTAAAGGCTGTTAAGGAAGGTGAAATTAAACTTATCCCGCCTCGTATGGATAAGACTTATTTTAACTGGACAGATAATATTCGCGACTGGTGTATTTCAAGACAGTTATGGTGGGGACACAGAATTCCGGCTTATTACTGTGATGAATGTGGAGAAACTGTTGTTGCAAAGGAAATGCCAAAGGTTTGCCCTAAATGTGGATGCACTCACTTTACACAGGATCCGGATACTCTTGATACATGGTTTTCTTCAGCACTTTGGCCATTTGAAACACTTGGCTGGCCTGATGAGACACCTGATCTTAAGTACTTCTTCCCAACAGATGTACTTGTAACAGGTTACGATATTATATTCTTCTGGGTTATCCGTATGATATTCTCAAGTTATGAGAATATGGGACTGCCACCATTTAAGACTGTTTTATTCCATGGACTTGTTCGTGACAGTCAGGGACGTAAGATGAGTAAATCTCTTGGAAATGGTATTGATCCACTTGAGATTATTGATAAATATGGTGCAGATGCTTTAAGACTTACACTTATCACAGGTAATGCTCCGGGTAACGATATGCGCTTCTACAATGAGCGTGTTGAGAACAGCCGTAACTTTGCCAATAAGGTTTGGAATGCATCAAGATTTATCATGATGAATATGACTGAACAGGAAGAGGCAGCAGATTTAAATAAGATGCCTGAAGGACTTGAGCCTGTTGATCACTGGATTTTGTCTAAGCTCAACAATACCATTAAAGAAGTTACAGATAATATGGATCATTTCGAACTTGGTATTGCAGTTCAGAAAGTATATGACTTTATTTGGGATGAATTCTGTGACTGGTATATTGAGATGGTTAAACCAAGACTTTACAACTCAGACAATAAGACAAGTCATGATGCTGCTATGTGGACACTTCAGGTAGTACTTACACAGGCACTTAAGCTTCTTCATCCATATAT
>JAILBM010000047.1 GCA_024680925.1 Butyrivibrio sp. | reverse complement strand
TATAGTTTCTGAACAGAATGACCATGTAATATGCCGCTTAATATTTCTTCTCTCTGCATTTCATAATAATCATAGGCATTTATGACTCGCCAGGTCCTTGCATATCTCTCAGCTCCTATCCTGCTATAGGTGTAAGGGAGTCTGTTAATGCAGGCTCTCGTATGAAGGCATGCATTCTCATAGCCTATCTTATTAGTATCTATATCATTTCGTATATACTTTTCAAAAGCCTCATTTTCAGCTTCCAGAGCTTCCTGCACATTTGCACATTTTGTAAGATCGGAAAGCACTGTCCCAAGATTCTTTATGGAATCAATAACTACAAACATGTCAAAAACTCCTACCAATATGACTACACATATAATGGTAAAAGAGTATATTCTGGTCTTTTTATCAATTGGCAGCCTAAGCCACATGCTCTTTACGATTTTCATGGATTTTGCTTAATAGTTTCCCCAAAAGAATCTTTGTTATTATTTTACTGACATTATACGTTATGCATATTTTCCTCACAATGGATTTTATGCAAAAAAATCCCACAGATGAGATTTCTTTTGACTAAAATCTCATCTGCGGGTATGTGTGTTATTTATAGATTTCTGTAATTAACGTACAGAATATATACAAAAGGGCTTATTTAATTAAACTGTGTATATCAGAGTTTCCAGATATCTCTGTCGTATTCCTTTATAGTTCTGTCTGATGAGAAGAACCCTGCCTTGGCTATATTGGTAAGCATCATTCTCTTCCACTTATCACGGTTCTCATAATCAGCAAAAATAAGATCTTTTTCCTTGATGTAATCCTCAAGATCAATAAGTGTCATGAACCAGTCCTTATTAAGAAGCTCATTTTTTAATCTCTCAAGATTTTCCTTATGTCCTACCTTAAGAGCCTGAGGTCCGGTAATAAAGTCAACTGCTTCCTTAATCACCTTGCTCTTCTTGTAATAGTCCTTGGAAACATAATCAGCCTTTTTATAATGCTCAATTACTTCATCAGATTTAACACCGAAGATATAAATATTATCATCACCTACAAGCTCATGAATCTCTACGTTGGCCCCATCATCAGTTCCAAGAGTAACAGCACCGTTAAGCATGAACTTCATGTTACTTGTTCCTGATGCTTCCTTGGATGCAAGAGAAATCTGTTCTGATACATCACATGCAGGAATAAGTCTCTCTGCATAGCTTACATTATAGTTCTCCACCATGATGACCTTCATGTATGGACTTACATCAGGATCATTATTTACTATTTCCTGAAGAACCAGAATCAAATGAATAATATCCTTGGCAATTACATAAGCAGGAGCTGCCTTTGCACCGAAAATAAATGTGATTGGGCGAAGAGGTTTTTTGCCTGCTTTAATCTCAAGATACTTATGAATAATATAAAGAGCATTCATCTGCTGGCGCTTATACTCATGAAGTCGCTTAACCTGGATATCGAAGATTGAATTCTCATCAACCTCAACTCCCTCGTGCTCCTTAAGATATGCTGCCAGTTCTTTTTTCTTACCCATCTTAATAGCTTCAAGTTCGTTTAAAGCTTCCTCATCATCGATGAAATCCAAAAGTCTTTCAAGCTTTAAAGCATCCTTTTTAAATCCGTCACCTATCTTGGCAGCTATGAAATCTGCAAGAGGATGGTTACAGGATAAAAGCCATCTTCTAAAGGTAATTCCGTTAGTCTTATTATTAAACTTCTCAGGATAGAGCTTATAAAAATTATTAAGCTCTGAGTTTTTGAGAATGTCTGTATGAATAGCAGCAACACCATTAATAGAAAATCCGTAATGGATATCTATAAATGCCATGTGCACTCTCTTATTCTTATCAATGATCTGTATTGAAGGTCTTCTCTTATATTTATCCTTTATTCTCTTATCAAGTTCCTTGATATAAGGCACAAGCTGAGGAACAACCTTTTCCAGATATTCCAGTGGCCAGGTTTCAAGGGCCTCTGCAAGAATTGTATGATTAGTATAGGCACAGGTCTTACTAACAACATCAATAGCATCATCCATTGAAAATGCCTTATCTTCCACAAGAATACGGATAAGTTCAGGAATGATCATTGTAGGATGAGTATCGTTGATCTGAATAACCGCATGGTCATAAAGCTTATGAAGGTCATACTGACGCTCTTTCTGCTCACGAAGGATAAGTTGTGCGGCATTGCTTACAAGGAAATACTCCTGATAGATTCTAAGAAGATTACCGTTTTCATCGGAATCATCCGGATAGAGAAAAAGGGTAAGGTTCTTTTCAATCTTGGTTTTATCGAAATCAATTCCTTTTTTGACCAGAGACTCATCTACAGACTCAATATCAAAAAGTCTTAGTTTATTGACACCGCTGTCATAACCTACAACATACATATTGTACAGGCGTGATGTTACCTTCTTGTTGCCAAAAGAAACATCGAAGGTGGTATCTGTTTTTTCAAGCCAGGAATTTTCTTCAATCCACTCGTTTTTCTCAGCATTCTGAAGGTGATCCTTGAATACCTGCTTAAAAAGTCCAAAGTGGTAATTAAGACCGATTCCTTCACCTGCCATACCAAGAGTTGCAATTGAATCAAGGAAGCACGCTGCAAGTCTTCCAAGTCCTCCATTACCCAGTGATGGCTCCGGCTCAGCCTCTTCTATCTCAGCAAGGTTCTTGCCGTTTTTATCAAGTATAGTCTTTACTCTGTCATATATTTTGAGATTGATAAGGTTATTGGATAAAAGCTTACCAATCAAAAATTCCATTGAAATATAATAAATCTTTTTCTCACCGTTATTTTCTTCTGTAACATCAATAAGTCTTGTAGACATATCAAGAAGAACCAGGTAGCACTCTCTGTTATCGCAATCCTTTAAGCACTTTCCAAAGCGCTCCTGTGCAATTCCTTCAATCTGCTCCTCCAGATTCAGGACCAAAACATCTCTTTGCATATTTGCATGCTTTCCCATTCTTTTTTCTCCTTTCAGAAACCACTTGGAAAACGTTTTCTATAACCTTCTTTGAATATATCATAGGAAAACGTTTTCTGCAAGCATTTTTTATCTTATAATATCTTCATATTTCAAACGAACAAGTTCATAAGGCAAAAGCACTTTCTGCCCGGCTTCTCCATCAAATAGTCTTTGAAGCTCACTTACCGCAGCAGCTGAAATTCCGGCAAAATCCTGCCTTACCGTATGCATCTGTTTTCCTACATAACCCATTAGAATAATTCCGTCAAAGCCGCATACAGGATGGAAAACATCCATTTCAATAAGAGCTTTCATGGCTCCTATTGCCATAAGGTCAGATGCGCAGACTATCGCATCAGTATCCTTACCATATTCAAAAGTAATTTCTCTTGCCTTAAGTTCAGAAAAATCCCCTTCTTTAACAGTAAGCTCCAGGCTCTCTTCCTGTACAAATTCTCTGATGCCTTCAAGACGCAGATCTGTAACATAGCCGTTTTTCATACCTGCAATGTACAGTATACTCTTAACATCACTTCCTTCAATAGCTTTACAGGCAACGTCTTTCTGTGCCTGTTTATGATCTATGGTTACTTCTGAAGTATTCTCATTGACCATAGGTGCATCAACTACCACTATCTTGAAATTTCCGGAATCGATAAGCTCATGTAATACCATATCTTCCTTATCCATACCGTAAATAATAATGCCGCCTATGCTCTGAGCCGTAAAATACCTGGTCATCTCCTCTACGTTCATATCACTTATCATAGAGTAAAAAATAGTAATGACATCCATTTGCATCTCACGAGCCTTGCATATGGCTCCGGAAATATACTGCATATTTATTTCATCTATTGCCTGGGTTTTCAGATTCATTTTTACAAGCAAAGCTATCCTACCTGATTTCTTTGAAGAAAGCGCAGCAGCTACAGTATTTGGTACAAATCCCAGTCTGTCTACAACTTCATAAACCTTTTTTCTGGTTTCTTCACTTACATTAGGATAATTATTAAGTACTTTAGATACTGTGGAGATAGCAACTCCGGCCTCCCTGGCCACGTCTTTGATTGATACCATGAAGCTTCCCCTTTTTATAATTTACTAAATATTGGAAATCGTTTTCCTATTTATTAATATATCTCTATTTTTCTTACTTGTCCATTAAAAGAATATAAAAAAGGTAAGTACACAATTTGATTTAATTTCAAATTATATACTTACCTAATATCATTTATCTTCTGTCTGACTCATATAGTAGCTATATAAGCTTCGGTATGTGGCATTGTTATAATGAAGTCCGTCTGCTGAAGTAAATCCTGTGGAAGAAAGATATGAATATCCATCAATCCAGGTAATACGTGAATCCAGTTTGGACTGCAACGTTGAATTAAAGCTTTCTATCTGGTCGTTGGATACACTTATTCCGTCATACACAGGTGTTACTGCTGCATAATAAACTGTTATTCCCTGCTCTGTCCAGCTGTCCATATATGAATTAATAAGATTTGCATATTTTGACACATTGCAAATATCATTAACACCCATATTGATGATCACTTTACTTCCGGCAGATGCATAATCATCAATAAGATCTATCTGATTCTTAAACCAGGAATAACCCTGTCCCACTTTGGAAATCCATACATTATTTCCTGTACCTACGGCTGCCTGCATCTGAACGGTTCGTGAATCTCCAACAAATACATAAGGTACTGCAGGCGCTGTTTCCTGCACATAATCTGCTGATACAAAAGAGGCAGAACCGTTATAATCAATCTGGTACCAGCCATTATCTGTAACTCCTGTTACACTAACAGCTGTACTCCAGGACAGTGTTGCAAGTCTTGCATACTCTGTTCCGGCACCATTTCTGACGTTAACTCTGTCATTTGTATACATGGTAACTGCAGTATCATAAACAGTAACGGTGTACTGTGGAAGGTTATTTGCTGTAAGCTGCTGTTCCATAGAAAAACTTCCTGAGGATACATTTAAACCTTCAATATAATCAGGAGTATCTGTAAGGGTATCTCCAAGCTCAACCGACAGGCTGTGAAGAGTATCTGTAAGCTGCTGAGCAGTAACTTCTTCTGCAGCTATATCCGTATCCGTACGGCTTAACAGGAGGCAATTACTGTAATCTTCTTCCTCAGGTACTGTTTGGCAGTAATCTTCCACGTTTGGTACTGTATTTTGCTTAATTACTGCATAACCAATCAGTCCGACTGTTACTGCTGCACATAATACAGTAGTTTTCATTATTAAATTGTTATTTTTATTATAAATTTTCTTAATCATACAAGGTTAAATCTTTACTGGTATATCGCCGTTTCTGCAACAACCTAATTGCAATATTTATAAACGCATGAGTTTAATGTAAATATCACGTCCTACAAATATAAGGTCCATATAAAGAAATTCCCCGATGCCT
>JAILBM010000365.1 GCA_024680925.1 Butyrivibrio sp. | reverse complement strand
TTAAACTTATTTGAAGTGAATCTGTAACTCTTTTAAAAATGCCAAAGTATTTTTATTTTAGATATATTTAAAAATCATATAAAATTTAACCTAAATCAAATTATAACTTTTAGGTGGTATAAAGCCCCTTTTTTCTTGCATTTAAACAATATTTAATGTATTATTATTATTGAAATATTTTATGTTTAATTAAAAGAGTTTTTGGGGGCTGATATGTTACATATTAAATCATTACCGGAAGGGCTTGAATTATTTAAGGCACTGGGATCAGATGTAAGAATAGAAATAATCCGTATTCTTTTAGAAAACAACGGAATGAATATGAACGAGCTTGCCAGCAGTTTGAATATAACAAATGGTGCTCTCACAAGTCATATTCGTAAACTTGAAGATTGCGGAATAGTAACCGTATCTAACGAAACATCCGGTCACGGTAATCAAAAAATCTGTTCTGTCCACATGGACAAAATACTTATAGATATTCAAAATGAAAATAAAAACGAGAATGTTTATACAACCGATATCAAGGTCGGACATTTTTCCGATTACAATGTATATCCTACCTGCGGTCTTGCATCTTCAAGCCAGATAATCGGTCAGGTTGATGATACAAGATATTTTTCACATCCTGACAGATATAATGCGGACATTTTATGGTTTACCAAGGGATATGTTGAATATATAATTCCAAACTTTATTCCTTTTAATCAGAAGATTGATGAGATTTGCGTTTCTGCAGAGCTTAGTAGTGAGGCTCCTGGTGTTAACAATGTATGGCCTTCTGATATTTATTTCCACATGAATGATACATTCCTTGGAACCTGGACAAGCCCAGGCGATTTCGGTGATGTGAAGGGTATCTTCACTCCTGACTGGTGGTTCCCTAACTGGAATCAGTATGGTCTGTTAAAAATGCTTGTTGTAAATCACAAGGGTACTTATATTGATGGGTTAAAGATTTCCGATGTTACCATAGATGATTTTAATCTTACAAGCAAGAGTAATATAAGAGTTAAGCTTGAGGTTCCTGAAACTGCAGAACACGTTGGTGGTCTTACAATCTTTGGCAGAAACTTCGGTAACTACAATCAGGATATAAATGTAAAGATTGCATATTCAGATATTACTGAAAATAAATAAATTATTTTTATAATTTTTAAGACATATCAAATTTTAAAATTTGATATGTCTTTTTTACTATGCAGCGAAGCTGCTTTAAATGACAAAATAATATATCTAAATCCCGGTTACATAAAAAGGAGACCATTCTTTATGAATGGTCTCCAAAAATTTTGATCAACTAACTATTACTGGATATCAAGTGCTGCCTTCTCAAGTGTTAAGCAGTAGTAAAGATCTCCGTCAATAGCAATTCCTGTGTATGACTGATTGTATGTCTTGCCGTCAGCTGTTGTAACTACAGCTACAACATCTGCTGTATCACCATTATTTGTGATTGTAAGCTCTACGTCTGCACCATTGATATCTGCTGTAAATGTATCCCAGTTCCAGTCGCACTCGGCTGTAGCTATATTGTCATAGCCTGTACCCCAACCATAGTTATCAGCACGAAGAACTGCATATTCAGCATAATCAGCATTATCATCTGCACTGTGTGCATCAGCTACATTCTGAAGAACTACAAGGAAGTTATCCCAGTTTGCAAGTCCGTCTGTATAGTTCTTGAAGTTAACTGTTACTGACTCGCCTTCAGGAACTTCAACAACATCTGAGAACTCTGTCCAGAATGCTGTATCGCAAGCAAGAGAACCAAGAAGAGTTCCTGTAACTTCAACACCTGTATTATCATTAGCTACAGCTTCTGTCTCTTCTTCAGCAGCCTCAGCTCCTTCAGGAGCAACAGGAGTTACAGAAGTATCACCAAGTTCATAAAGTCCCTTAACCTGTCCATCTGTAAGAGCTGTATCAAAGATATACATATCATCGATAAATCCCTTAAATACTGTATCCCAGTAGTTAATTCCGACATATCCTTCAACACCGTCACCATTTAAGATGTTTGTAGCAAATCCGCCATAAGCAGCTTCATCAACATTTGAACAATCCCACATAAGTTCTCCGTCAAGATAGAACTTAGAAGCAACACGATCAAATCCGTCTTCCTGTGTATATGTATCGCCTGTTGCTACAACAGTAACCATGCACCATTCTTTCTTACCATGGATAGAATCATCTGTTGCATATACCCAAGGCCAAGCTCCTGTCTCAGAGTTTCTGTTCCAAGCTACAGGGAAAATCTTAGCACTTGCTGTGCCCCATTCTGTCTGTGTGAAGTTGAGCCATGTAACAAATGGTTCTGTACTTCCCTCAGCACCCATATTACGTCCAAGCTGAATTGTAGGACCATATGTTGAAAGTCTTTCTGCATTGATCCAGAAAGAAATTGTATACTCATCCTTTCCAAGTGAATCAATTGGAAGCTTATATCCATACTCACCATTTACATATAAGCTGTTGCCTACAACACCATCAGCATAGAGAAGTGGCAGTGTGTCATCTTCTGTGATAGCATATGTAGCACCTGCAAGTAATGGATCTGCAGCCTTTTCATCCTCTGTAAGAGCTTCAGCAGGTCTTGTTGCTGCAACGATACCTTCATCAACACCTTCATCAAATGTGAAATGATATTTTGCTTCCGGTGCTTCCTCAGCTGTAACCTCAGCTGTCTCTGTTGTCTCAGCTGCTGTTTCTGTAGAAGCTGCCTCTGTAGCTGTTTCTGTTGTGTTTGTAGCTGTCTCTGTTGTGTCTGTAGCTGTCTCTGTTGAGCCGCCACATGCTGCAAGTGAAAGAACCATGCTTGCGCTAAGTAATGTTGCTAATACCTTCTTCTTCATTTTTTCCTCCTTATATACATGCCCCCCACTTAAGGTGAGGTGCAAAATATCTTATTAAACAATAGTTTTCAAAAAATTCTGTCGAATAATGTAACCCCATTACTGATTATCAGTAACCATCTGCTCGTAAAGAGCCTTCTCTTCGTCTGTAAGAACATTATATCCACTCTCACCAAAGTACTGAAGCATAGCTGTTGCATGATACCAGTTAGCCTTCTTTGTAGCTTCATCTACATAGTCAGCAGCCTTAGCTGTACCTGAATCTACAAGATCATGGATACCAATGCTGTTGAAATATCCGTCACAGTAGTTCCAATATCCTGCAATATTTGTCCATCCATAAGGAATTGGCTGCATGCAGCTTGCAAAATAGTTCTCCCAAAGAGCCTTGTGCTCATCATCCATATCAGCACAGTACATATCAATATATGCACTCCAAATCTCTTCATCTGTTGTGATAGGAGCAGGCATAACATCATACTTAAGAGCTACACCTGATGCATTTGTAAGTTCTGTATTGTTGTACGCTTCAATTCTTGTCTTCCATCCGTCAATACCAAAGCTCATGAACTTAAGAAGTTCGTATGCTTCTCTTGGATATTTGCAGGAAGTTGTAACACCACCAAAGTCAATAGTTGCAATTGAATGATGATCTGATGAAGCATCATCGGAACTAACAGCAGGAACTACATAAGGAACAATATCAAGACCATACTGATCATATGCTTCTGTAGCCCAGGTTCCCTGATATGTCCAGAAAGCTTCTGTAAAGAGTGCTACGTGACCAGTTGTTCCGCACCAGGCTTCCCAGTCACCTGCCCAGTCTTCCATTTCCTGTGTTTCTGTTGCAGGAGCTCTGTATCCACCAACTGCAAGATCTGAGAATTCCTGCTCACCTACAGCCCATGCTGAAAGATCAAAATCTGTTCCGTCAAATCCAAATTCACCAACAATATCCTGTGATGAAGCAATTCCGTAATAAGAATCAAGTCTGTTGTAAACACCTACACCGTAATATGCCATTCCATCAGGTGAATCCTTAACAGTACAATCCTTGATAAGCTGAATCATCTGATCCCATGTCCAGTTCTGATCAGGAACTTCTACGTTAAGAGTCTCAAGAACGTTTCTGTCGATATACATAATGCCCGGGAAGAACTTAACAGGTACTGCATATCTTGCAGATGTACCAAAACAGCCTATGCCGGCATCATTTATAGTTGAAGCAATCTTAGCTGTTTCAGGATCTGAATTCCAATATGCTGAAATATCCTGAAGAAGCATATTACTAAGAGCGAAGTCAGCATCTGAATACATGATGATATCAGGTGTCTGTCCGTTTGATACAAGTGTCAAAAGAGTATCATCATATGTTGCTACGTTTTCATAATTAGAGTTAACTGTGATGTTTGGATAAATCTCCATGAATCTCTCTGCCAGATATTTAGTAATTTCATCCTGGTCAAAGTTAAAATATGTCAATGTGATATTCTCTGTTGTAAGATCAGTAGCCTTATTATAAGTAATGCCATTAATCTCAACTGCCTCTGTCTCACCTGACACTGATGTAGCAGAAGTTGCACTGCCACCATTTGATGATCCGCAACCAGTCATAAGGCCCATTACCATAGCCATAGAAAGGACTGCTGCAACCATTTTCTTTTTCATATATTGCCCTCCTTATATTGATGCTTTATCGTCAAAAGCATCTTACTACCCTTGTTTATTAGGATTATAGCACAGACAAAGTCAGTTTCATATAGTTTTTGGTAAAATAATCAAGAAATATTTAAAATATATC
>JAILBM010000351.1 GCA_024680925.1 Butyrivibrio sp. | reverse complement strand
ACTTTAAAGTAATGAACCAGCTCAGCAATGATACTAATAATAAGTGCCACAAATACAAGAAACAATTCCATTAAAACAAAACCTCTCACACCGCAATTTCCGGTTTAGAAAAACCAAGTGTTTATTTTATCTTGTTTGAGGATTATATGCAAATCATAGTCCTTATGATAGATTGACAATTAAAAAAAATACATCTATTACATTTGATCTGTGCTTTATTACATGTTTAAATTCCTCTTGTCGCAAATTCTAATGATTTATTACTTAATAATAAATACATCAACAAAACTATTGATTTATTATAGAATAAATGCTATTTTCTATATTAAATTTAATCAAACGGAGGCAATTTAAATGAAGACAATTTATTTTGCAGGTGGATGCTTTTGGGGCACACAGAAATTTTTTGACCAGTTCAAAGGTGTTGTAAATACAGAGGTTGGATACGCTAACGGAGCAAAGGCCAATCCTACATATCAGGAAGTTTGTAATGACAGCGGACATGCAGAAACAGTAAAGGTTGAATTTGATGAAAATGTCATAAGCATTGAAAAGCTTGTGGGATATTATTTTATGGTAATCGATCCTACATCTGTCAACAAACAGGGCGAAGATGAAGGCATTCAGTACAGAACAGGTATCTATTATACAGACGATACAATGCTTCCACAGCTTAAAGCCTGTTATGAGGCAAAAGAGGCTGAGCTGGGCTGCAAGCTTGCTGTAGAACTGCTTCCTCTTGAAAACTTCTATTCTGCTGAGGAATATCACCAGGATTATCTTGTTAAGAATCCTACCGGATATTGCCACATTGGCGGTAAAATGTTCCACCTAGAAGAAGAATGATCATTGATGAAAACATAAATTGACTATCAAAGAAATCTGTATTTCAAAATGCAGATTTCTTTTTTTATTAAAAAAAGAATGTATATCCTACCCCATTTTTTTGATTCAGCTTCCGAATAATATAATAAGTGCCAACTAAGGTTCTTTGAACCAAGGTTGGCGCCCCCTCATCTTTTTCATATATATTATGTTTTTGGGAAAGGACGGTTGAATGTTTAGATTTATTAAAACAGCAGCAAGTATAGTAGGTGTGGCTTTGATAGCCGGTTCTGCAATGAATGCAGATGCCTCTCAGGGTCTTTTGGCAAATATAAAAAATAATGCCCGGGAGCTTTTAAGCAGCTCAAACTATCAGTCTCAGGGAAAAGGTGCCGGTCAAAGCTCTATGCAAGCAGGATCCGGGCATAATATGTCACAAGGCCCATTTAATACATCAAATTCATCTATTACTCAAAATCCCGGAAATAACAATGCTGTAAATCAGAATATACAAATTTCAAATTCAGGTTTGGGAAAAATACAGCCCGGCTCACCTTTTAGTGATAACGGCAAAATAAATGATTCAATGCCCAAGCCAACGGGAAGTACAGAGAATCCGCAGATAGACTCTCAGATAATGGAAGAGACTCAGCAACTTGGTGAACTTACGCAAAGTGAGGATTATAACTATGTGAGTATTCTCGGTAATGTGTCAGACAGTGAATATGAAGATTTTTGTTCATATCTTGAGACGGTAGTAGAAACCGATCCTCAGGTTATGTCAGCATTTGAAGAGGATGATTGGGAAATAATTCTTACAACTGCTGATTTAGACGATCTTCTGTTCCAGGGACAGACAGATGGTGTAGAAGGATGTACTTATTTTAATCAAAAAACAATTTATGTTCATGCAGGCCAGTATTCTTACTGCGTAGTACACGAAATAGGTCATTATATTGATTATAAATGTAATTTTGCTTCCAAGACTTCAGATTTTGCTGAAATATTCAGCTCAGAATCAGCCAATCTTACAGAGTACGGGCAGACTTCTTCCACAGAATTTTTTGCCGAAGTTTATGAATATCTGCTTCTGCAGCCGGAAACTCTTAAGTCAAATTGTTCAGAAGCGGCAAGCTATGTAGAAGCCTGTGCTGATTCGCTTTGATAGAAAATATTTAAATGACTTCTTCTGAAATAATTTCAAGACTGTCCGGGGTGACATGGCATCTGTAGAATACTACCTCTACTCCTGCTGCCCCGGCATCCTCAAAGGCTTTGGCAAAATCAGAATCTGTTGCTGTATTAGGTCTTACTTCTGATATCCCTTCGCCTTGAATAACAAAGGCCACGCGGGCTTTATAGCCCTTTTTTACTGCTGCCGCAAGCTCTCTTAAATGCTTGGCACCTCGTTTTGTTGGCGCATCGGGAAAATATCCGATGCCATCCACAAAAAGTGTGCAGCCCTTCACTTCCATGAGGTACTTCTCCTTATCTTTTTCCATATAAAAATCAATACGTGAATTGCCATAGGTATACTCTGGCTTTATAACACTATACTCATTTTGTGAAATAAGCCATTCCTTAACCACCTTATTTGGAGCCTGGGAATCAATGTTGATAACCCTTCCTTCATGCTCTACAGCCACCAGATCATAAGGTGTCTTGCGCTCTGGATTCTCTGCCTTTACAAGATAAACAGTAGTTCCCGGCAAAAGAAGTTCTCTACACCTTCCGGTATTTTTGACATGCACTGTAAGCTCGTTGCCATCAAGATTTACCTTTGCAATAAAGCGGTTTGGACGGGATATGAACTTTGCGGAGGTTATGTTGTTATATTTCATAATGGTATCCTCGTATGTAAAAAACAATAATGAATAGTTTAGGGATTGGCCGGCTTTAGGATTTGGAAAAGTTGCCAGGGCAGGGCAAATCCTTTTGATGTGCGTCAAATTGTTTTAAATTAATGATATATCAATATTTTACGTTCGTCGAATGAATTCTGCATAGGTTATCACTTTAGTTTGGATGCTTGCAAAATCTGTTGCACAGCAGATTTCCTGCTACTGTTATAGTATACCCTTTACAAGATTATAAGTTTATGGTATCGTCTTTAAGTCAATTATCTAAATATATATATGGTATCAAAGACATTTCGTCTAAGTATTCCGATAAAATATAGAGTTAATTATTGCAAATCACAAAAATAAATCATACATGCACTATTTTCTTTTCTTATATTTTTTGGCCTGAATGTATTTAGCATAATTACAAATACTTATACAGGAGAAAAAAATGAATATTAAAGATTTTTCAGAAATTATGGGAAATCCGGTTCCCGAAAAAGAAATTCTAAAAAGAATCAGTAATAATCCGGAAACTTTGCAGTTGTACAAAGATCTGAATGATGATGTCAGAAGACAGGTACTTAATTTCTTTATGGGCACGGAATCAGTCCCCATTACTTATGATCCTTTTTTCAAAAAAATATTCAATCCCAATGAACATCCCGAAAGACTTGAAAGTTTAATAGGTTCCCTTCTTGGCCAGGAAGTTCATATATTGGAAGTACTAAAGCAGGAAGGAAATCAATTAACCGATAAAGGCAGCTTTGTAGTTATGGATATCGTCATTCAATTAAGTAGTGGTGCCATAGTTAACATTGAAATGCAGAAAGTAGGATATGCTTTTCCCGGAGAAAGAGCTGATTGTTATGTTTCAGATCTTATAATGCGCGAGTTTAATAAACTTAGTATAGAATCAAAAAACACTCCAGAAAAAGCCAAGAAGCCTTTCCGATATAAGGATATGAAACCTGTATTTCTGATCGTCCTTATGGAGAATAGTTCCGAGCCCTTTTCCAAAGTAGCTCCGGAATACATTCATACTAAGCAAACTTATTACAGTAGCGGTGCAAAAGTTCCAAGTCTCTCAAATATAGTCTACGTTTCACTTGACACCTTCGAAAATATTACCCACAATATAGATAGTAAAAGTTCTGCTTGGCTGACCTTTCTAAGCACTAAAAAACCTGAAAGGATTATTCAGCTGATAAATGCATATCCTGAATTTATGGAACTATATACAGAGATTTCCAGATTCAGAACTGATGAGAGGGAGGTGCTTTCAATGTTCTCTGAAGCCTTAAAAATGATGGATCATAATACCGAGCTATATATGATTGATGAAATGAAAAAGGAATGTGAATTAAAAAAGCTTGAATTGGAAAAGGTGCAGGTAGAATATATCAATACCCAAATAAAGCTTGGCAGTACCTTGGAAGAGCTTGAAAATACTCAAAATGAGCTTAGTAATGCTCAGAAAGAGCTTGGCAATACTCAGAAAGAGCTTGGCAATACTCAGAAGGAGCTTGGCAATACCCAGAAAGAATTATCTGAAACCAAAGAGCGCCTCAATAGCACTGAACAAGACCTGAAAAAGGTAATCGAAATACTTAAAAAAAATGGGATCAGTATCTCGTAATGAAATGTGCTTTTAATGTAAAATCCAAACTGCCGGACGGTCGTTTGGATTTTTATTTTCAAAGTAAAAGGGAACAGTTCAAGCTTCTGCCCGCCCCCAAAAATAACGAAGGATAATCTAACCTTCTTTTTTACTCACTCTCATAAAAACAGAAAGAATTATATATAATGCATAAATTAAGAATAATATATTTAATACTAGCCATTTTTTCTATACTCTACTCTGTGGTAATATATATGGTCGGTAGTGGAACTTTTTCATTTGTCATATGGATTGCTATTGGGATATTTTTGGGATTTTTATATCTCATGGAAAAGAAAAACTTATGGCAGGCAGTACCAAGTATAGTGCGCTCTGCATTTATAACTGTAGTAATTATTTGCCTGGCCATTTTTACTATATGTCAGGTATGCATCCTTTCAAAGTTTTTCTCAAAAGGAGAACCAGGTGCCGATTATATCATTGTTCTTGGTGCTCAAATAAGAGAATCGGGCCCTAGTGTGATATATAAAGCCAGATTGGATTCTGCAATAGAATACCTTAATACCAATCCTGATACAAAAGTTATTGTTACAGGCGGTAAAGGAAGTAACGAATCCATATCGGAAGGCGATGGTGGTAAAGATTATCTACTGCAGCAAGGAATATCAGAAAACAGAATAATTGTGGAAAATAAATCTTTAGATACTGATGAAAATATCAAAAATGCCTTAGGCCTCGTAGAAACTACAGAAAATATGACAATTGGTATTGTCACAAATAACTTTCATTTATTCAGAGGTATGCTTATCGCGGAAAGGTATACTGATGCCGAAATAATGGGCATAGCTGCTTTTACAGAATATCAGTACCTGCCTAATAATATGGTTAGAGAAACCTTCGGGATACTTAAAGACTTATAAATAGGGTGCTCAAAATATCTACTAATATAGGCAGCTTATGCTCACTTTTATCATTTGACGTGCGTCAAATAATAATGTACCATATAATTATGAGTGTACATTTGACGCACGTCAAATATTTTATATCACGAGGTTGATCATGGCAAAAATCATTAAAGAAAAACAGGATTTAACATACCTTAAATGGTCTCATATAAGAAGTTCCAGCGGTACTGCCGGTACGTTTTTAAAAGCCACTTCATCTTTAGATAATGGAAAAAAATACTACAAAATATCTAACTTTGATCCTGTAAAAGGTGTCATAGGTCATGAGTGTATAAACGAAATAATTGTGGACAGACTTCTCACTCTTTTTAACATAGAGCATTTAGAGTATGAACTCATAAATGCAGATATAGAAATAGAAGGCAATCTATATAATACATATTTATGTGCTTCCAAGGATTTTAAAAAATCCGGAGAAAGCAAAATTGCTCTTGATGATTATTATCGCACTAATTCAAATCCCGGTGAATCACATTATAATTTCTGTAAGAGAATGGGCTGGCAAAAATATATCGACACGATGCTCGTAATTGACTACATCATCCTTAATAGAGACAGACATGGTGCTAATATAGAAATACTTAGAAACGCAAGGGCACATACATTAAAAATTGCTCCACTTTTTGACCATGGTGTTTCTCTGTTATATTCTTGTACTTCAGATAAAGAAGCACTTTCATTTAACATAATGCAGGATAGACAATGTAACAATTTTATAGGTAGTTTTTCTTGTTGCGAAAACTTACAACTAATTGATAAAAATAATAAACCGCTTTCTTATAAATTAAAAAAGGACGATAAGAAAATCTTGTTTGATGGTATGGACGATATTTTATCTAAAGCATTCCTGGATAAAATATGGGAAATGATTTATGAAAGGTTCTTATTTTATGAAAATCTTTGAGATTTTTGATGAAGAAATAAACTTATTAATAGGCACTCTTTTATATTATGAAAAAAGTAAAACTTTTATAATTGAGCTCAAAGAAAATCTTGATGAATGGACAGCTCCACTTCTTTTTACAAGTTTTGTAAAAAAAGAAATTTATACTATTCCAAGAGATATTAGTTTCCTGTGGGTTAAAGAACGCATTATTCCAAGTGGTAGACAAAATATTAATTCAATATTATCTAATCATAATTTAAAAACTTATGATGAAATGAAGTTTCTTGAATTATCTGAAGGTCGCTGTTCTCAAGATAACATGTTCATTAAAAGAATTGATTCTCTTCCAAAATATATTAAAAAAAGAAATCTCCAAAACCTTACAGATTGTATAGTTTTAGAGAACAATACATTACTATGCTTTTTCAATGATAACACTGTAAGAAAAATTGAACTGGCAAAACTCTCTCCTATTGAAGGAATTGATAAAGTCACAAAAAATAAAAAGCTTTTTGAATCTTGTAAACTTGGCACAGATGGTTATTATGTGACTTTTAATGATTCCATAGACATTCCCGCTCATATACTGCATAAGTCAGGAGTACTTATACCGCTTTCTCATGATGACTTCATTTCCTTTGTGCAAAAAAACGTTTTGGATACAAGTGAGGTATGTATTGAAATTGAATGTACCCGTCAGAACCTCTCATATATGGTTAAACAAGGACAGTTAAAACCAGTTAAAGAAAATGTTCGGGGCAATCTATATTTGAAAAACGATGTCGTAGGAAATGAGTGGTGATCCTATATTTACAATTGATTTTCAAAATTTATTGAAAGTTAAGAAAAAAGGTGTGGCGGCCCAGGATTCTGTCCGCCCCCTACTGGTAAACTTTTTCATTGACGTTTATAGGTCTGTCCCTTTATTAGAAGAATAGCTGCCCTGATATATAATATCCGCTCCTATTGTCAATACCTTGCGCTATTTGTTCATATAATTATAAATTAGTCAGGCACCAATCCCATACCACGCTTGTATTTTGCAATATTAAAATTTATTTAAACTCATCAGCTTAAAAATTGTTTCTAAAAAATATTTTCTTCTATATATTATTATTACGACCAATGTTAAAGTAACGCAAATTCTCAGACAAATACTATTATACATAATTAAATACATAAATCCGATAAATATAAATGATACAATTATTAGCATTAGTATTTTTTTATTATAAGCATTAGAAACTCCATTATTATAGCAAGTTCTACACATCATACGATAATGCATGAATATATATACCAAATAACTAATCATAGTCGTATACCCGGCAACAAATTCCCCAAACAATGGAATCAATAAATAATTTAGAACAACATTTAAAATTGCTCCAGCAACACTTGCTATCATAATGCTCATTGTTTTGTTATAGTAAAAAGAGAAATCTGCAAAAAGACTATAGCAGTACATAAAAAAACATCCCATAGATACAGGCGGTATGATCCATATTGCATTATGGTATGCCTGCGGTGCTAAAAGTGAAACCATTTCCGGTGAGAAAGCAATTATGGCAATATTACCCATAGCAACTATAGTCATAGTCCCATAAGCAACAATACTTATGTTTTCAACTGTTTTATTTTTTATTTGCCTATAAATCCATGGATTAACAACATTTAAAATTGCACCTTGAATCATGGTCATAATCATTGCAACATGATAAGCAAAGCTATATACTCCTGCAGCTTCGGTTCCAATCATATTATTAATCATTATTCTATCTGAAACACTCAAAACTATTTGCGATAAATAATGTGGTATCAGAGGAATGCTGAAACATAATGCATATTTCCAGTAATGACTTGAATACAGATGCCTTTCCTTTTTTATTTGATTCAAAAATAATAAAATACATATAAGGAACTGCGAAACGGCAACCCCTATTATCCATGCCAACGATTTATTATGCGAATATATGATTCCACACAAGCAGAGTATAAATTGTAACACCGACATTAAAAGTGTAATAATAAATAAACTTTTATACTTATAGTTTATTCTCTGTTGTGTTGCCCAAAATTCAAAAATACCTCCAGACCAAATAATAACGATCATAAAAAAGGCTTTACTAAAATCAATTTTTAACAACATATATGCATAATTTTTAGTAAATATATATATAAAAAACCATATTACACAAAGGGTAGTCATTAATCCCTGCATAGAAGAAGTAAAACGTTCTGAATCATCTTCGTACTTTACTAGTCCTTGAGTATATACACCATAAAACATGTTCATAGTGATAATAACTGACATT
>JAILBM010000342.1 GCA_024680925.1 Butyrivibrio sp. | reverse complement strand
TACATAATGATATAATTCATCTTCTAAGACAGCAACGCATTTTGCTCTTAATAAAACTCCATAAGAAATAACTGCATCCTCTCCCTGCATAAGAGTATCATCTATATATTCTGAGGCTTCTAAATACAGTGCCTTTTTTGCAAGAAGGTTCCACACAGTTGGCGCGTTATCAGCATTTCCTGTAGATTCATCATATAAGAGTTTGTTTTTCTTTATCTCTTCCCAGTCTTTTTCATCATGAAATCCTGTTGGAATATTTATTTTTGCATGAACACTTATATCATCGTATTCACTGATATAGCTGCATATAACTGCATCCGCATTATTTATCTTTATCTGCTCATGCATTTTTTCAAGATAATCCGCCTCGGGTATATCATCTGCATCCGTAAATATAATGAAATCCCCTTTAGCCTGGCTGATTAATTCTTTTCTACATGTGGCAACTCCCCTGTGAGAGCTTTCAATAAGTCTTAATCCCTGGATTCCACATCCATACGCCATAACCATATCCGCAGTATCATCTGTCGAACCGTCATCCATGATTACAAGTTCAAAATCTTTGAAAGTCTGCTCCTTTATAGCTGCAAAAAATCTCACAATATAAGGCGCAGCATTATACGCCGCTACAAGCACAGAAATCATATTTTATTCTCCAATTGCAAAATATAGTTCTCCATCTTGTTCCTCGCCATCCACATAAAGTTCACCTATAAGGCTCGTCGGAATAAGAAATGGTGAAATCCATGGATTTGAACCCTTTGATACTGCATACTGTGTTCCCTGTTTTCCAGTAATTCTTATTACATATTCTTTTCCGGATATTAATTCTATACCTGGTAAATCTATAGTTATATCAGCTTCACTTTCTATCATGCTGCATCCAATTGTTTTTTCTGCAAGACACTCATCTGTATCTCCGTCATAGAATCCTACAGTTACTGATGCAAAATTATTTCTTGCTGAACTTTCATTATAAAATTTGAGTTTCAGATAATTTGCAATTCCATCATAAGGAAGTCTTATAGTCTGTTCTACAACATGATCCTCACCATCTGTAAGACTCACAGATGCAACTGATAACCCGTCGTAATAAACATTCTCATAAACCGGAGCCTTTGTTGTTGCACCATATGCATATAGTGGAATAAAAAGAGCTATTGCAAGTACCACACCCCTGAATATCAATGTAGCAATATACGCTGTTTTATCTTTAAACTGCAATTTATCTTCAAGTTTTTTGGCAATCTTAGGACTGGTTATTACAAGAAGAACTATCATGCATGCCATAAATAAACTAAAAAAAGCTTCGTAATAATCATCAATCCCAAATTTTGCCAACATATCAAGTGTGTTTTCATATTTATATCTGATTTCTCCGGTACCTGATATTGGCTTAAAAAGAAGGCGGTTAACTATATATATATCTTCATTTAGTGGTGCACCTGTAATTGCTTCCTCCATGAAGAATCCAAAAGATGCTGCGCCTTCAAGCAAAAGATACAACGGTCTTGCTTTTTTATTAAGCCCTGTTAGAATTGCAAGAAAAGGAAGCATTAAAACTATCCAGTAGGTCGTTATCTGAACAAAGGTTACAAAGCTTCCAAATACTAAAAAGCATATATATATTACTTCACGTTCTTTTTCATCTTCTTTTAGATAACAATATATAATTACCCACACATATATCAGAAGAAAGACACATGTTCCGCTTTCAAAATTCGGAGCAAGAAGCTGGGCAAGAGCATCCCTGTTCTGAGAGCCCAATGCTGACTGATATATGTCACTTCCTCCAAAAATCAAGGTTTCAATAATAGGAAGAATAAGTACACATAAAGTTTTTCCAATAATTTTTAATACATTTTTTTCTCGCAAAAGAAGTATTGGAATAAACAGAAAAAGTGCGAAAAACTTGCAGGGAATTGCAATTGCAAAAACAATGATAAACATTTTCTCATTATCTGACAAAATAAAGTAAATTCCCAAAAGCATCAGGAAAATAGCTACCATATCAATTTGAGTCAGCATAAAGGTTCCAAGCATCAAAGCTACACTTGAAAAGAACATTACAAAAGTTCCTATTGCTGCTTCAGTTTGTATGTCATTTATACTTTCTGCTGTTATTGCAGAATCCGCTTCATTTTTTATTATTAAGTCAAGAATCTTATACATCATAACCATTACAGCTATTGTTGCAACTACCAGAAGCCCTTTGCACCACATAAGGCAGGCTACTGAATTCATGTAATCAACTCCTGCAACCTTATAAGCTATAAATGATGGCAGATTCCAGATTGCCCATATAATATACGAAAAGAAGCTGTAGTTTGCTGCATAATCTGTAGGTGTATATTCCAAAGTATATTCGTAAAACTCTAAGATTCTGCCCTCAGTCAAACAGCGCCAAAGCAAAACCGAATGGCTCATTGTATTAGTTATGTCTACATACATGTATATACCATATGAAATTATCATAAGTAGAAATGCCCATATACATATGGCAATGGCCGGGGTATTAGCCCGGCCTTTATATATTTTCGTTGATATTTTAAGATTTTTCTTCTGAGGTGTTGCAGTTTCTGTAGCAGTACTCATTTTTAATATCTCCGTTTATATTTATTTTTTGACTTATTACTGAAGCTGTTCCAATAATATCTCAACAGCCTTGTCTTTTTGATTATCTGTTTTATCTTCTA
>JAILBM010000330.1 GCA_024680925.1 Butyrivibrio sp. | reverse complement strand
AAAAGAATGTCGCTTGCGACATTCTCGCGCCGAGCGCGGTTGCATTTATGCAACATATTCCTATCGCGCGAGTGCGCATCCATAGCGGAGCGTTTTTTATGATATAGGAATTTCGGAGAAATTTCCTATATCATAAAAAATAAGTCCCCTTTCACCGATTATCCGGCTAAAGGGGAACTTACATCAATTTATCAAAGCCTCCATAAGCTTTTTATATTTTTCCATTAATGGACCATGCTTTTGCTTTACACTGTCAAAATCATTTTCTTTGCAGGCATTTTCTGACTCTTTGGCCATAGCCGAAAGCTCTTTGGCTCCAATATTTAAGGATGTACTCTTTAAAGCATGTACATAGGTTTTATAATTTTCTATGTCTTCTTCCTCAAGGGCCTTGTTCAAAAGCTCTGTTTTATCATTTTCTATATAGGACTTTATAACCTGTATATAAAAGTCTTCATCATCAATGCAATATTTTAGTCCGGTCTGAGTATCTATTTCAGGAATCTTTTTAAGCTTTTCAATATTAAGGTCTCCTTGTGACAGAGCTTCTCCTTTCTCTAAAGGTTCTGCATCTGCCCTCTCTTTTTCTGTATCTTTCAGATTATCTTTTATCTCAATAGCCTTAGTATTTACATTTTCTTCAGAGGCTTCCCTCTCTTCAAGCTTATCCTTAGGAAGGTAAATACTCAGAATCTCATTAAGCTCACTTTCCTTCAGAGGCTTTGAAAGATAATCCGAGAATCCGGTCTTTATATATTCATCCCTGACGCCTGCAACGGCATTGGCTGTCAAAACAATAATCGGTGTAGATTCGTTAGGATTAAATCTTAGTCCCTTCATCCTGTGAAGACATTCTATACCATCCATTTCAGGCATTAAGTGATCAAGGAATATAATGTCATATTTGTTTTTCATTACCATATTCAAAGCTTCCTGACCTGAATCGGAGGTATCCACCTGCATTCCCGTATATTTTAATAGTCCCTTGGCCACAAGCAGATTCATTGATACATCATCTACTACAAGAGCCCTTGCACCGGGAGCATATACAAGTTCATAATTTCTTCCTGAGAAAAGCATATGCTCTTTGTATTTCTGAGTGAAATCACCAATAGGCGCTCTGTCTACTATGCGCTGTGGTATGGTTACAATAAATTTGGAGCCATGTCCGTATACACTTTCAAGTTCTATAGTTCCCTTCATCATATTAACAAGACTCTGGGTAAGATTAAGTCCAAGACCTGTTCCTTCAATATCTCTGTTCTTTTTCTCATCCACACGGGAAAAGCTTTGAAAAATCTTCTTTTTATCCTCTTCCTTAATACCAATACCCGTATCTTCAACGGTAATTTTTATACTTACGTAAACATCACTGATCTTTTCTTTTCCCACACTAAGCTTAACATAGCCATCACGGGTATACTTAACGGCATTGGACAAAATATTATTGATTATCTGCTTGATTCTGACTTCATCACCATAAAGAACAGAAGGAATTTCCGGATCCATCTCTATCTCAAACTCAAGCCCCTTGTTAACACTTCTGGAATGTGCAATCTGATAACAGTCATTAATTACAGAAAAGGTATCATATTCGGCTTCGATTATTTCAAGCTTTCCTGCCTCTACCTTTGATACATCCAGAATATCATTTATAAGAGATAGAAGAGTCTGGCTGGCACTTTGAATATTCATGCTGTATTCCAGAAGATTCTGATCGTTACACTCTCTCATAAGCATGGTATTCATACCAATGATTCCATTAATAGGTGTTCTTATTTCATGGGACATGTTTGCCAGGAATATATCCTTGGTTGAATTAAGACGTAAAAGTTCTTCTTCCCTTTCCTGCAATTCTTTGTGCTGCTGATCATGAAGATAGGACTGGTACTTGTATACAACACCAAGTATCAGGGATACAACCACAAAGGTCTGCAGAACATCATAGGTGGCATGATCCTCAGTGACCTGCAGAATAAGATTGGGGTGAGCTTGTCCTATAAGTATACAGCCAAGCATTTCCAGCACATTTAAGGTAAAGATTATATAGCATACCTTTCCCTTTAAAATCATCCAGTCAAAAACAAGCCCCAATACAAACCATATAGGAATACCACTTTGCATTCCACCGGATACGAAATATAGAAGCGGGAAAAAGAATACGTTACTGGCTATACAAGTTATAACAGCCGCCTCATCAGGTCTTCTGTAAACCACAGATATTCTTAAACATCCGTATATAATAAATAAAAGGACAAATACTACCAGTGCCCCTGTATATTCACCGATAAGTATACTTATAATTCCCGAAACACAGCCTCCGATAACTGCTGCTGCCAATATCAGATTAAGTATCTTCTGATTAATGGAAAAGCTGTCATTTATCAAAAGGTCTCTTGTCTCTTCAAACTTCTCCTTAAGAGTACGAAAACCTCTGATATTCTCTTCTATTTCTTTATCTACCACTCTTGCGGCTTTTTTAACATATATAATTCCGCAGGTACCTTCTCCGCAGTTACAGGTTATGGCCGCAGAGGTTCGTACATAAACTACTTTTCTGTTTGGTATAAAAGAAGCCACTGTCTCTTTAATCTCAGCAAGAACATCTTCCCTAAGGCCGACATAGGTGATATATACAGGGTCATCACCTTCCTTGGGCACTCTGCTTAGCTGACTTTTTAAATATCTTAAAACCGCCGGATAATAATCTCCTACATAAAATCCTCTTGGATGTATACCACTATTGATCATTTTCATGCAGGGATTAATTACTATTCCTTCGTACAATATTCTTTTGGTCTTGGAAAATCTTTCATTGTTTTCAAGAGTTTCAAGATTTTTTATCATGAAGGTGCAGGAAATATTCTTTTTATATTCCGAAAGATTCTCAATAATCTTTTCTATTCCAAGTCCCTGTTTTACATAATCAACAGCCTTTAATACCACAAGCCCCGTACCGCATGAAATAAAGCCGGAATCAAAAACATATACGTTTTCAAATTCCTTAGCAGCTTCCACAGCATTGCTGTATCCCTTACCTACATTTTTGCCTATGGTTATATGAAGAATATAATTGGCCCCTTTTAGCTGTTCCTTAAAAAAGCTTTTAAGGTCAGATACTTCCGGTTCCTGAGACCATACCTTTTCCCGGCTGTTTTTGACAAAATGAAGAAGCTCATCTGTCCCTATTTCCGTTCCATCGGCAAATCTTCCGTTTTCCGTATTTACATAATAAGGGATTATGGATAAAGGAAGTCCTTCAATATATTCCTGTGGAAGGTCACATACACTTTCGGCTGTAACCTTAATATTGATCTTACTACTCATATTCACGTTCTCCGGGTTTTAACAAGGTTTTTATCTCAAATAACGATTCAGTAATTTGGCAAATTCTTTTATATCTATAGGCTTTGAAATAAAATCATCAAAGCCCTCCTTCAAAAATTCTTCCTTGGCACCGCTGACTGCATTGGCTGTAAGAACAATTATTGGTCTTTCCTTGTAATAACCGTTTCTGAGATCTCTTATATGATTCATGGCCTTTACACCATTCATTATTGGCATCATATAATCCATGAAAATAATATCGTAGTCAGCCACTGTACATTTTTCTATGGCAACATCTCCGGAAATGGCTGTGGTTGTCTCAATATTCATACTTTCAAGTATTCCCTTGGCAACTACAAGATTCATTTCATCATCATCTACCACCAGAGCTCTCTTTCCCTGATAGTTACGATTAGAGTAGCTGGTTATATCCTTGGATTTAATTGAATCATTGTTATGTACTCTTTCACGTGTACTCTTAAGATAATTGATAACGGATATTACAAAAATAGGCTTGTAAATTACATCCACGTTACTTCCCACCACAGGTACAAAATCATAATGGGCAAATATACAAACATTCATATACTTTGACATTTCCTCAAAGTAATCGGCATCCATAAAATATTCCCAGGAAGAAATAAACATATGTGTATATTTCTTGGATTTACATATTTCCTTAAGTTCAGCCATGGATGTAGCATTGGTGATTTTAAAGCCAAAATCACTTACCACATGTTCAATAAGCTCGTAGTAGAATCCGCCTACCTCTGAACGTGAATACTTTTCACGATTAAAATAACCTACAATTACAAAATCATCTACATTGGAAATCGAGAAGGTTGCCTCGTGACTTGCTACCTTCTGGGGTATGGATACATGAACATGAGTGCCCTTGCCCTCCTTGCTGTCAATTTTGACAAAGCCGTTCATTCTCTTTGCAATGCCATTAACTATGGCAAGTCCCAGGCCAAGACCACCTTTTTTTCTCTCTTCATCAATATTTCCAAGATATACTCCGTTAAATAGCATACTAAGCTGCTTTGGAGTCATTCCGCATCCGGTATCATGAATATCAATATTCAAATTTATTCCATAGGATTCCTGACGATAGGTTACTATAAGAATTCCGCCGCCTTCATCTGTAAATTTAACGGCATTATCCAGTAATGCTATAAGCATTTTCTTTAGAGCAAGGGAATCTCCAATAAGAACTCTTGGCAGAGTAGATTCAATATCAATTGCAAATTCAAATTTTTTGGTTTTATATTTTCCAAAGGTATGGGCTATGGCATCATTTATAACAGAAACCGGTTCATAGCTTTCATTAAACACCTTAAGAAATCCCGTTTGTAATTCGGAATATCCAAGAACATCTCCCACCTGGTCTGCCAGTCTTTTTCCGGCACTGAGAACAAGCTCTATTTTCTCTTTTACATTTGCCGGAAGCTTTTCGCCTGTAAGAAGCTCACTTACACCTACTACTGCATTTATAGGTGTCCTAAGCTCATGAGACATATTGGAAAGGAACATTTCATTTTCTTTTTGGGATTTTACAAGATCATCCTTTAATACTTTGATTTCCTTAATAAGTTCAGTTCTGGAATCAATAAAATAAAATGAAATGATCATGGCACCGATAATACTTGCCACGCCTAAAAACATACGGACAAAAATAGTAAACTCTGTATCAGCATTTATATAATCCGTAAGCAGGATATTTTCAATTATATAAACTACGTAGGATGAACCGATAACTATAATTACCTTTTTATCATTCTGACTGGACATAAACACTTCAAGAAGACACAGAAGAATTGGAATATCTGTGATTGTAAGACCATGGGTCCCGTAAAGACCAATTACAAATAAAATCATGGCCACATAAAAATAAAGCCTTTGGCTGGAATTTCCAATTCTGACAAAATGAATAAACCAGCAAAAAACCAAAGCTACTGTTGCCATTATCATAAGGTGGATTGCCCACCCCGAAAGAATTACCACAGCATCAAACAATGCCACAAAAGCAGTAAATACTGCCATAAACATAAAATGAAATGAAATTTGGCTTTTATCATCCTGCATAATAAAAAGACTCCATTTTTAAAGATCTGATAAAGCTATCACATCTTTATTATTTTCTCAGTCCTATAAAAAAGCTTCATTAAACTTCTGTGATACAAGGTTGCATCTTCAAAATCTCTATTCTTTATAATTTTTTCAACCGCCTCTGCCATCTCTGCCAGGGGAGCTGCCCCTATTTTAACCGAATAGAGTCTAAGGGCATGAACATTTAAGACGTAGCTTTCCCAATTATCCTCTGTGAAATCAGAAACCAGCTTTCTGTCAAAGCCAAATTCCATAAAGCCTTCACACATTGCTTCATAGGCATCTTCGTCATCATCGTTAAAGGCCATTGCCTTCTTAACGTCTATCAGTTCTTCATCATTAAAGCTGCGGCTGAAAATATCATTATCCTCTTTATGTGGTTCATTTAAGCTTTCATTACCTACTGCAGCCTCATCCTTTGATATATATTTGGATATGATTCTTTCCATTTTTTCTTTATTAACAGGCTTATATAAATAATCATCAAAACCAATATCCAAATAGTCCTGAGCAGAGTATCCGTTGTCATTGGCAGTCATCATTACAACTGCCGTATTATCCCTGAGAAGAGAGCTTTCTTTTATCTTATTAAAGGTCTGTATCCCATCCATCTCAGGCATCATATGATCCAGAAAAATAACATCATAATCATTGAATTTATAAAGCATTTCTATACAGGTGGCTCCATTAATGGCAGTATCCGCTTCTATGCCATAGCGCTTTATAAATCCCACATCAAAAGTAAGGTTTGTGGAGTCATCATCCACAAACAATACTCTGGCAGATTTTTTTTCCATGTTTTCAGTCATATCTATCCTCTTCACGATTTGTTTTTTTGCAAACAAATCACCAATTCTAATTAAAAAATTTCATTATAATTGTATCGTTATAACGTACACATCTTCAATGTCCTAAACCTTAAATAAGATTAAAGAAACAATAAAGTTTTTTTTGGAAATACAACAGAACAAAGAATGTCGCTTGCGACATTCTCGCGCCGAGCGCGGTTGCATTTATGCAACATTTACCTATCGCGCGAGTGCGCATCCTTAGCGGAGCGTTTTTTATATCATAGGAAAGCAATTTCCTATGATATAAAAAAATCCTCCTAAGCTACTGTAAAATGTAGCTTAAGAGGACCTTTTTATATTACTTTTAAAGAATTCCAAGAGCCTTCTTGGCAAGCTCATCCGCCATATCGTTATACTTATCTCCGGAATGACCTTTGACCTTTTCAAAATAAATTCTTACTTTATCTTTTATACTGTCATAGTAGGCTTTATAAGCAATTGTTCCTTCCTTGTTGGTCTTCCATGCACCAAGACACCAGTTGGCTATTCCGGCATAATCGTAATAAATAGTTATCTCACTAAGTCCCTCATCTATGGCATATCTCATGGCAGCTTCAGCACCCTTTATCTCTCCTGCCACATTTCTCATAGAAGAAAGCTCTTCATCATAGAATTTCTTATTAAAGGTAAACTCTTTGGAATCCCTTAAAATAACCATTCCATAGGAAAATTCTTTGGTAGCTATATTAAAGCTTCCGTCAACATAAGCTATTACACCATCAGGATCCTTTTTGGTATTACATACCTCTTCTCCCATATAGGTAAGGGCTTCTTCCTTTGTTTTAAAACTCTTATATTCAGCTCCCGAAAAGCCGTCTACCTGAGCCTTACATTCATCCCAGCTATTGTATATTCCTGCCTTTTTGCCTTTCCTGACGGCATAAAACTTTTGAGCCATTTAATTTCCATCCTTATTTTTTATTACAAAAGAGGTGCAACCAGTCTCATTATACACTCCCAAAGCATGGTTCTTCTTTTTTGGGCACCTGAATATTCCAAAGTTACTTCATTGCACTCTTTAAAGGTTTCTTCAAAATCGGTTTTTATATCCTTTAAAATCTCGGTATCATACATGAAAATACCATTTTCAAAATGATGATAAAAGCTTCTATAATCAAGATTTATGGTTCCGCAGGTAGCCATTTTATCATCGCATATACACATCTTGGCATGACAAAATCCCGGAGTGTATTCATATATCCTCACACCGCTTTCGCAAAGAGAATTATAATAAGACTTTGTCATCCTGTTTACCATCTTTTTATCAGGAATTCCGGGAGTAATTATCCTTACATCTACTCCTCTTTTGGCAGCAAGTGTAATTTCATTTATCATCTCATCATCTATTATCAGATACGGGGTCATAAAATAGATATAATCACTGGAAGCACCTATCAGATTAAGATATACATTTTCACCTACATGCTCATTATCCAGTGGGCTGTCGGCATAGGGCTGAATAAAACCGTGATAATCCCCGGCAGTACACTTTGGAAAATACTTCGTAACATCAGTATCATCATTGTCAGAAGCATGTATGGCATTCCACATTTCAAGGAAAACAGCTGTAAGAGAATGAACAGCCTCTCCCTCTATTCTCACACCTGAATCCTTCCAGATGCCATAGGGATGTTTATATCCAAAGTACTCATCTGCAAGGTTATATCCCCCGGTAAAGCCTACAGTTCCATCAATGACAGTTATTTTTCTATGATCTCTGTTATTAAGAAAGACGTTTACAAAAGGAAAAACAGGATTAAAGCATCGGCACTGAATGCCTTTATCCTCCATACGATTTACAAAATCCTTGTTTATAAAACCAATACTTCCCACATCATCATAGAAAAGTCTTATTTCTACACCTTCCCTGGCTTTTCTTTCAAGCACTTCTTCAATTCTTTCAAAGGCCTGTGCAATTTCTATGGCATGATATTCCATAAAAATAAATTTTTTTGCCTTTTCCATATCCTCAAGCTGTGCTTCAAGTCCATCAAGAGCCTTGGCATAGTATTGAATTTTAGTATTGTTGTAAACCGGAAATTTTACATAAGAAGACAGATAATTGGCTTGAGAAAAAGCTCCCTGATCCTGAGCTTTAAGCCTGCTTAGAACTTCCTGATCCTGTGGTATAAGTTTGAAAACAGCTTCATCAATAAGCTCAAAGCGTTTTCTCATGGTCTTTGTACTTCCGGACATACCGACGGTAAAATATAACATGGTTCCGAGAAGAGGCATGGTACCTATCAGTATCATCCATGGCATTTTAAGAGCAGCATTCATTTGCTTGCCATATATCTGAATAACCAACAGAAGTGCTATCAAACGGATAGCATTATCAAAAATGGTAATATAAGCCCCGGCAAATCTTAATAATGTATATAACCACAGCACATTGACAATTACAGCTATACCGGCAAAAGTCAATCGTTTTACACCGTTTCCGACATATGATTTTCTCTCTGTAGTCAGTTTACCTGATGACATATTCATCTCCCCATTTTTTATTTAATTTAAGCAAATCTTATGGGTGCAAGCTCCAGCTTTCGCATAGGTGCCACACCAATTTTCTCCATGGTTGCACTCACCTTATCTGCTATAGTAAGAATCACACCCTCAATATATCTTGGAGGAACAGGTGTCAGAGGCCACATGTGATTTCTAATGGAATCCTCAATCCGTTCATTACTTTCTCCAAAAATCTTTCTGTATACATCTACAGAATCCACAGGGTGCCTTTTACAGCACTCTATGTTGTTTTTGTACTTTTCATATCTTCCGATAATTCCAAGATCATGACACAAAGCTGCGATAACGACATATCTTAATTCTATTTTAACATGAATATGTATAAGAAACATACTAATAGCAATAGCTATGACCGCAACACCAAGACTGTGATCCGCTACTGTAGAACAGGCATGATGAGTTTGCTTAAAAGCATTGGCAAACTCTTCAGATTTAAGAACTTCTTTTCCATATAAAACCAAAACAGCCTTTATCTTATTTATCATTTGGCACCTTAAATTTCTTAACAAAAAAATACAACGTAGCCCTATAATTATCATTCATATTTCTTCATAATACAATATATTTTTTATTAAAAATTCAAAAGTGCCTTAAGGTGGCTTCTATTATAGATTTGGAAGATCGCTGTATAATTTATATCCGTCACCGGAGGATTCTCTTACAAAATTTAAGGCTCTTTCGGCATTTTTATACAATTCGTCATAGGTATCTCCATGCTTGGGGTAAACGGCAATTCCTATACTAAGACTTATATTAACGGAATTACCTATGGAATCGGAATAGGATACCCTTGCAGCTTCATTAAGAAGGCTGGCCTTTAATATGCAGGTATCAGAAGACAATAGTCCGGGGCAAAAGGCCATGAATTTATCATTATCATATCTTCCCACAATATCATTGGCTCTGAAAGTGTTCATAATAATATGGGCTATATCGTTTAAAACCTGATCTGCTTTATCTTTTCCAAGAACGTTTTCTACCTCACTTAAACAGTCAATGTCCAGCACAAACATAGCTGCACCCTTTTTCTTACTGTCAGGTCCTGCCAAATAATCATTTATCTTTTCGATAAGACTTGCATCATCCGGAATCCCCACCAGCTTATCCACAGCTATTTTTTTGGTATAAGAATTATACTCTTCTATATGCACCACATAGTTAAACAACACTATAAGTATCAGCATCATTAAAAGCATAAACAGACCATATTCAAAAATCCGAACACAAATATATCTCATGTCTATGCCTAAGTTTTCGACGATAATATACTTATCCAGTTCCGGTATATATGCACCTGCCACATATTTATTGTTACTTCGATATCCCTTTTTTCCTTCCTGCTCAATAATTTTTTTTATGATTTTTTTGGAGGAAGCAGTTTTAATATCACCGGTCATATTACCCTGTTCATCCGTAAAGTAAATATATATGTCATACTCATTTTTATAATTATCGGTAATATCCCTTAAGCTTTCCTCTATATTTTCGCTATCTGCAATATCTTTTTTTATAATAAGTAAAAGAGTATCCAGCGTTTGCAGGGTGGTTTTCTCCTGAGCTTTTTTGGAAACAGACAAATAGGAAAAGCCTGCAACGGTAATCCCAATTACAAGTATCATGAAAAGTATCAGAGAATTATATCTGAACATTCTGTTTTTTCTCATTACCCTAAGTAACCTATTCATATATCAAAACTCCATAAAAATGCATATCAACATATAAATCTGCATATACTGTAGTTTTCCTTTAAATACTCCCATTTAGAATTTTAACACAGGCATTTGTCAATTTGCGTATTTAATCGTTTTTTTATAAAACTATCACACTTTTATATGATAATATATTTGTGATGAATACTATAAAACAAGCAGTTCCAAAAATATTGATATCCATAAGTGGTATCCTTTGCATATTGCATCTGTATTTTGCTCAGGCTGAAGGATTTTTTTTAACAGATATTCTAAAGCCTGTTATTGCCATGCTCTTTATTATAGAAATTCATTTACTCTTAAACAGAGTTAATGAACTTCATTTTCTTTTGGGAATTTATATTTTTACCGAATTACTGTGGCTGATTGCAAGTATAGTCTGGTTTATAGATAACAGTCTTTTAAAAAATGATGCCACACAAAATATATTTTATATGGTTCCTTCCTTTTTAACACTTATCTCCCAAGGGATTGCTGTTTTTTATTTTATAATAAAAAAATATAAGAAATGGAATCGCTACAGTTTCATAAGTAAATATTTTCTCATAACCTGTTTTGCCATTCTTCTTACAAATCAGTTCAGTCCGGCTGCACCCTATGCCTATAACAGCGATATATTTACATTTACATCCTTTGTTATAATCATCTTTATTATTTCCTCAATTGTTACCATAGCCATTTCAAGACTTGATGCTCTAAAAAAGCCTTCATATATTCTCTTTATCATAAGTTACCTGTTTATATTGTTTGGCAGCTACATGATAATTGTTCCGGAAGAAAGTATTTTATATATAGATAATTACGCTTTGATCAATTCAATAATAATATTTGGAAACTTTCTTCTTATTATTTCTTTTTATTTTGAAAAGAAATACCCCTGGCTTTCTTATTCTGTGAACGATAATGAGGTCAGTTTCAATAAAACCCTGTACTATATAATTGGAATCCTGATAATAATACTTAGTCTTATTCTCTTAAGATTTGAAATAATAAATATGGCTACAGCTCTGGTAGCCGGCATAATATGTCTTTGCTTTATTATCCTTGTAAGCGAACAGCATAACAATATGCTAAGGGAGCAGCTCTATATAAAACAACAGGCTCTCAATACTCAGCTTGAAGACCTTGTAGAGAAAAGGACAACTTCCTTAAGACTGACAAATGACAAGCTTCAAAAGCTCTCTATCACAGATCCTCTTACGGGGATATATAACAGGATTCACTTTATGGAAGTTCTCAATGAACACAGAAAAAGACCACAAGACAGCTTTTCTTTAATTTACGCAGATATCAATTCCTTTAGCTCTTTAAATAAAAAATACGGAATTGAGGCTTGCGATCTTATACTAAAAGCTGTTGGCACAAGGCTTTACTCTCTGCAATCGAAAGATAATGATTCCATCAGTACCTTTCGTTTAAACGGAAATAGCTTTGGAATAATTCTTGATGACAGCTTTACAGATATAGAACTGAAAGAGCTGGAATTACATATAAAGCACATTCTGGAAGAGCCTTTAATAGATGAAAAAAATATTTACCGTTTCTCCTTTAGCCTTAGCCGTGTCAATTATCCTCAGGATACTTCGGATTCCTTTGAAATGCCGGTTATAGCCGAAGAAAGACTTAAGCTTCAAAAAAAACATCTCTCTTGAGACAGAACCTATAAAAGGTTCTGTCTCTTTTTTATTTAAAACGCATAATTAGATACCTTTATTTTACTTTTTTTCTACTTGCCCTTGATATTATAGACATCGTATTATATTTATAGTTTCTAAAACATGCATAAACACTAGTTTTTGCATTATCTAATTTTTGGAGGTTGTTATGAGAAAACAAAATACTAACGGGGACATTCCAAGATATTCGGAAAAAAATATCCCACAAAAAATTGCTGTTTTTGCAATTATTATTGTAATTGCCATGGCAGTATTTTCCAGCTTTTACAGAGTATCCGAGCAGGAAAATGCTGTAGTTACAATGTTTGGCCAGATTATCAGGACAGACAGCGCAGGACTTTATTTTAAAGTTCCTTTTATTCAGCAGGTTCACATTGTAGATATTACCACCCACGGAACAGGTATCGGATATATTGTGTCCGAGACAGGTCAGAACATTGATGATGACAGTAACAGTGTTATGATCACTTCCGACTTTAATCTTCTGGACATTGACTTCTATCTTGAATATAAGGTTTCCGATCCTGTGGCTTACCTTTATAACTCAAATGAGCCTGAGGAAATCCTTAAAAATATTGCTCTCTCAAGCATTCGTTCAACTGTTGTAAACTACACCGTTGATGAGGCCATGACCACAGGTAAAGGTCAGATTCAGGCAGAAGTTAAAGAAGATATGATAAAAGAGCTTACAGAGCATAATATAGGACTCCAGGTAGTAAATATCACTGTTCAGGATTCTGAGCCACCTACAGAAGAAATCATTCAGGCCTTTAAAGCTGTAGAAACTGCTAAGCAGGGTGCTGACACAGCCAAAAACAATGCTCTTCAGTACCAGAATGAAAAGCTTCCTGCTGCAGAGGCTGAAGCTGACAGAATTCTTCAAAATGCTGAAGCACAAAAGGCTTCCAGAATAGCTGAAGCTGAAGGTCAGGTAGCAAGATTTAATCAGATGTATGACCAGTACAAGCTTTATCCTCTTATCACCAAAAAGCGTATGTTCTATGAGACCATGGAGGATGTTCTTCCATCTCTTAAGGTTATAATTACAGACGGTGATACACAGACTCTTTATCCTCTGGACAGCTTTTATGATGTACAGGAAAGTACTTACGAAGTTTCAGAGGGCAACGGCTGATGAGTCCCAATCAAACAGATATTACTAAACTCTCCGCAAAAAAGGCGGAAGAATGGAGATATAAATGAAAAAAACCCTTTTAGGTTCAGCATTAGGTATTATTTTACTTGCTGCCGTTATTATACTTTTTAATTCCCTTTTCACTGTGAACTACAACAATTATGCCATAGTTCAACAGTTTGGTAAGATCGTGGATGTTAAATCCTCTCCGGGACTTTATTTCAAGGTTCCTTTTGTTCAGAATACTCTTTCCATTTACAATGGAAACAGAATCTACGATATTCCTACCAGTGATGTAATTACCAAGGATAAAAAAAGCATGATTGCAGATGATTACGTTATCTGGAAGGTTACAGACCCTAAGAAATATTACCAGACCCTTGGTGCACAGGCTGCCCGTGCCGAAGAAAGAATTGAAGCTGCAGTTTACAACGCTACCAAGAATACTATTTCAAGTATGACTCAGGATGAAGTAATTGCTGCAAGAGGTGATAATCTTACTTCAATCATTACTACAGCTTCAAACTCAGATATAAGCAGCTACGGAATTGAAGTTCTTACAGCCGAGATAAAGGCTCTTGATCTTCCTGATGACAATAAATCTGCTGTATATGAGAGAATGATTTCAGAAAGAAATAATATTGCTGCAGGTTATACAGCTCAGGGTGAAGCTGCAGCTCAGAAGATCAAAAACGAAACAGATAAACAGGTTACTGTAACAAAGGCTAATGCGGAGAAGGAAGCTGAAGTTATAATTGCAGAAGGTGAAGCTGAATATATGAAAATTCTTTCAGATGCATATAACGATGAAGAAAAAGCAGATTTTTATAATTATACAAGAAGTCTTGATGCCTTAAAGGCTTCCCTGGTGGGAACAAACAAAACCATAATGCTTGATAAAAATTCAGAACTGGCAAGAGTTTTATACGGTAACTGATATAGTTCACAAACAGGATTTATGACAGCGGATTGTTTTCCGCTGTCTTTTTTATTTCTTAAATATTTAGAGTTATTTAATAAGATGAATAATAATTAACGCAACTTCGTATGATATTATTATAGTGTTAAGCTTAGCCTCTGATACTGTAAACAAGCCTTTAAGGTTAAGGGATAAAAGGCTGTATTTTATAACTATATGAAACTGTACTGACATGGATAATATTATTGTATATTTTGACTACTGTGCTCTCGCTATTGTCATAGTACTTCTTATAGCACTTTTTATAAGAAAGAGCACCAAAGGTAGTGTAAACAAACTCTATATTTTACTTAATGTACTTCTTGTAATTACTGCTATAAGCAATATCATAAGTAACACCATTAACAACAGCATAGCTCTTAGGGAAAAGTATCTTCTATTAGAGGAAATCACTCTCTATATATACTTTGCTTTAAGAAACAGTACTGTTGTTATTTATCTTGTTTTTCTCTACCACTATATGCATATGGGCTATAAATTTGATAAACTGCTCAATAAAATTTTATTGTTTATACCCTACTTTATATTGCTTATCGCTCTTTTTACCAACCCTGTACATCATAAAATTTTTTCTCTGTCGGTAGCTGAAGGATATAACCGTGGTGATTATATTCTTATTCTCTACTGCATATCCATGCTTTATATGTTTTATGGAATCTACTATCTTATAAGAGTAAAACGCTTTGTAACCATGGATAAATGGTTTGCTCTTGAATCCATGTATTTTTTGACATTTGTAGCTGTAATTATTCAGTTTATTCGACCTGAAATGGCTGTGGAACTATTATCTACCGCAATTTCATGGTTACTTATTATGCTCATTGTTCACAGACCTGAGGAAATAATTGATTTTTCTGTAGATCTTTCTAACTGGAGTTCCTACAAAAATGAGCTTCTTAAAATTACAAGTCTCAAAAGAAATGTAACCATAATTGCTCTTCAATTTGTAAATGCATCCCGGGCCCGTTCGTACCTGGGTGAAGAATACTATAACTCATTTATCAAAAGAGTCGCCAAAGAAATCCATAACTATCTCCTTTCAAGGCACAAATCCTATGAAATTTATTATGAAGCTCCCAAAATGATCTATGTAATTTTAAATAATAAAATCACCGTCAATTTTGAGAATTCCATAAAACAAATAGCCGATACAATTCACGGTAAAACTACTGATATTCGAGAAAACGGCATAACCCTTGATGCAAGAGTTTGTGCCATTCGATATCCCGAGGACTTAAAAACCTCCGATGAAATAATACACATGGGGCATGAATTTACATCCGTAATGCCCTTTGATAAAAAATTTGTTTTCGCCTCAGAACTGGTAAATACTTCCAGATATAATATTGGAAATCAATTGGGAAATATACTAAATCATGCAATCAAGAATAACAGCTTTGAAATGTATTATCAGCCTATTTACTCTGTCAAAGACAATTCCTTTAAATCAGCTGAGGCTCTGATACGACTAAATGATGAAAGCTTTGGAATGATCTCTCCCGGATACTTTATTCCCTTTGCCGAAAAAAGAGGTCTCATCATAGCCATAGGGGATCAGGTACTGGAGATGGTTTTCAAATTTATTTATGAACACAAACTTGAAGACCTTGGCCTTTCATACATAGAACTTAACCTTTCTGTGGCTCAATGTATGCAATCGGATCTGCCGGATAAATTTAAAAAACTTCAGGAAAGATATAATGTTAAGCCATCACAGATCAATCTTGAAATACTTGAAACAACCTATGATGAAATAAGTCTTACAGCCAGAAAGAATATAGATACCTTAACAAAAATGGGCTATACCTTTTCACTGGATGACTACGGAACAGGTTATTCAAATGTACAAAGGGTCTCTACTCTTCCGCTATCAATTATCAAAATTGATAAGAGCCTTACAGATTGTGTTCTCACAGAAAACGGTCAGGCAATTGTCAGTACCACCATAAAAATGATGAAGGAAATAGGAAAAGAAATAGTAGCTGAAGGTGTTGAAGATGAAGACACTCTGGAACTCTTAAAAGAAATGGGTACGGATTATATACAAGGCTATATTTTCTCAAAGCCCCTTCCAAAAAATGATTTTATAAGATTTCTAAAAATAAATAACAAAGGAACGATGTAAGAAGTATTCTTTTCATCGTTCCTTTTTTCTTAATAAAGATAATCTATGTATCAGATCTCACATAAGATTTTTTTGAAAACATCATAATTTTCTGTATCTGTCGGAGTGCAATAAACCGCAAATACTACCTTATTAAATACCTTCGGAAAAACAGTAAGAGCTGTTCTGTAGGCACTGGCAACAATTCTTGGATTATTCTTAAATGCGCCGCAGCCAAAGGCTCCCAATACAAGAGTATCTACCTCTTTAGAGGCTGCAATGGTTAATATATGTATAGCTCTTTTTACATGATAGCCAAAAAGCTCAGCATCAGTCATGCTTTCTTCTTCGCCTTCAACATAATGCATATCCTCGGCTTTTCTAAGATCAGGAGCTGCTGCGGTTATAACATCAACCTTTACCCAGTCCTTTTCTTCAAGGCGCTTTGGTATATCTTCATCGGTTTTACATATAATTACATTTTCAGTATAAATCACAGAATCCGAAGCTCTGGAACTACCAAGCTCCTCATGATATCCGTAAAATTCATCCTTAGGATATTTCTCTGTAAGAAGAGGATATAAGGTTGAACATCTGCAAAGACTTTCTTCCTGAGCTCCGCTTCCCTTTGCAACTCCTCCACCCGGGTGAAAAGCATTACCAAAATTCATTACGGCAATATGGTCTGTTTCTGATTCTTTGTGCAGACGCATGGCAGACTCAAAGGTTCTTTCCTTTGTAACCTCCAACTCCATCTTTTTTACATCTGACTCATCAAATGCAGGATACTCGTCATCAAAATATACATTGGTATGCTCTTTGGCATACTCTACAGACTCCATCAGCTTTTTATTATAATCAATAAAATCAAGGGTATCCTCAAATACCTTAATTCTCTCTTCTCTAATTGACATTTTTAATCTCCCCTTTTACCAACAAACTTTTATTTTAAATTTTTTATGATATCCACTTCTACATGGGTTCCCTTAATACCAATCTTTATATCATCTGCAAGATTGGCAAGAACTGATTTTTCCAGTTCCTCATAGGCAAATCTGGCCTCATCACTGTCTTCTTTATCGTTTTCTACTCTTTCTCTATAATCCTGTAAAGTCCAAAACTCCGTTCCGTTAATATGAGTATCCAGAACAAAGGAACTGTTTACGGAAAGTCCCATCATGACAAAATCATTACTGTAGGCTTCGCTTCCGATAATATCTTTATCAGACATAAGCAGAATGTTTTCTATTGAATCTCTTATTTTTCCCAAAAATCCCTTGGCAGATTCGTTAACTCCGCTTTTGGAAACAGATAAAAGATTATTTTTGGTTGTATTATCAAGCCAGGTATCTATTTCAAGATGAATACAGCATTTTTCGGCATCGCCTCTGAAACTAAGACGCATATCAGGCTCACCTGTAAGCTGATTTACAAGAACCATAATTTCTTCAGTAAGAAGACGAATGTGCATTGTCTGTTTTACATTCAACTTAAGATTTTTGGCAAAGCTTTCGGCTTCGTCAAGAACTTCATTAATATCATCACCATTGGTAACAATGTTTAATTCTTTTGATTCGATCATGTTAAGTTCCTCCCCATATTATATTCTATTTTATACTATACATCGTTTACTAGCAATAATTCATAAGGTCTGTTATTTTGTATTTACACATAATCCTTTATTTTATACGATTTTTCTGAAAAAAATGGCCAATTACAAAACCTCATCTCTTTTCCCAAAAATAATTCCTGAACTCTTCTTAAACAATTTCCCTGCATTATAATATTTTGGTCTTTAATTAAAGCCAAAACGTATATATTAATGGGCCTTCAAATAGAAATCCGCATTTACTGCGGGTTTCGTAAGAAAGTGATTCAAGAGGCAAATTGGCTTTTTCAAGTATAGGAGCCATAAATTAATAAAAAAATAAACTTTTATTCATATCTATATTAACTTTTGGCTTTATTATATTAATAGACAGGAAAAAACTTACGGAGCGTAAAATTGTTATGAAAATCAAAAACATCTTAGGTTTGGGGGTAATTGCATATTGCATTGTACTGGGAAGCTTCCCTGCGACAGCCTACGCAGCACAGGTACTTCCTGACATAGATAGTTCTTCGGACATTTCTGAAGCAGATGACTCCAATGATAATACTTCTTTAGCGGAAGAAACCGGAGATAGTGAAAACTCTGATAATTATGAATCTTCTGAAAATAACGAATCTATTGAAGACAATGAAGCTTCTGAAAATAATGAAGCTTCTGATACAATCGAATCTTCTGATTCAAACGAATCCTCTGATACAGATGAATCCACAGATTTAAATTCATATTCTGATAATAGTAAGACTCTTGATATACTGACTTCTTCAGAAGAAGAAAAGGTTGCGATTGAGTCCGTTGAACTTGACGAACGTATCCTTATTTTGCAGCAGGGACAAGAGGCTCAGATTACTGCCACTGTATATCCTGAAGATGCCTATGATACAAATATATACTACTATACAAGCAGCGATGAATCTGTTGCGATAGTTGATGAATCCGGTAACATTACTGCTCTTTCCACAGGCTGCGTTACAATAACAGCTTATGCTGCTGATGATGTTTCAAGAGAATGTATTGTTACAGTTTACCCTGATGGAGATCTTGATGAAATAGCTGAAAGCCAGGACAACTGGACTTTTAAAATGTTTTACAAGGCTGTTTCAAATCTTAATGGTAAATCCTCCCCCTGGGAAAAGGTTTTGTTTATCGGAGACAGTGTAACCCAGGGAATACAGTCAGGTTCCTCTAAATCAGAATGGATTCCAAACTATCCTATAACCTTTGGATCAGTACTTGATACAGAAGTTGAAAACGGAGGCATCGGTGGCAGTGCTGTATGGAGCCGTAGTGATCTTCCACTTATAAATTATGTGGATGATTATGGTGATGCTGATGCAGTATTCATAATGGCCGGCTATAACGACTGGTTTTACGGCACCCAATGCCCAATGGGAGATTTGGAAACAGAAAATACCTTTACTTACGATTTAAATGCTTTATACAGCAAGATAGAAGAAAAATATGATGGTGCTGATATATTTGTAATACTTCCTCCAACCCCGCACTCTCACTCAGGTTATGAAGAGTATTATGATTTTTCCTGGATACGGGGGATAGAACGGGAGGTAGCAGAGTTACATGATTTTTATCTTATAAACCTTCCTGCTGAGGATATACTTAACGGTCTAGAAGATGATACCTATGAAACCTTTTTCTCAGATGGGGTTCACCTTAATGACTATGGCTACACAGTACTTGGCACCATTGTGGCAGATAAGGCAATTACTATAAAAAATGAATCTGATGAAGAATATACTGAATATGAAAACAATGATGAGAATATAGAAAATTCTTCAGAATCAGTTGACAATAATGAAGAAAGCGACAGTTCATCAAACTCATAAGATTATAAATACATATAAAAGACCGGCTTATGCAATTTAACATAAGCCGGTTTTGCTTTTTATAATGAAAGATTTCCTTCCATATCCTCAAAATTAACAGTATATTTCCTGCCGTTTTTAAGAGTGATAATAGTATCACCAAAGCTGCCTGTTCCTGCACTGTCACTGTTATGAATTTCAGCAATACTGAATATCTCATCATCACTAAAATCTTCAAGACTGTCTTTAGTGATTATCTGAGAAATCATAAGATAGGGTTCACTTGCATCATACTGATGCTCAAAGCTTGTTATTCCATATATTACAATTGAATTTTCAGAATCAGGGTTAGTACCACTGCTCTTAACAATATCAATATCCTTCCAGCCGTAATATATAGTCATAGCCATCTGCTTATCTTTACCCTGACTGTCTTTACCCTTTAATATAATTGCTTTATTACCTTTTTCATCCTGTTTTTCGATAACGGTAGTTCCATTGTCAGGAAAGCCAAAGGATCCAAGTGTAAATTGCACCGGACGTCTGAAGAGTCTGTGCTTATCCACCCTTATAAGGCCGTTTTCAACAGGGAAATCAGCAAGATTTATACCATAAATCCAGCAGTTCTCAGTATCTTCATTGTAATCAAAATAGGCACGTCTGTATAATACTCCCTCTTTTTCACCACTCCAGAATAGTGCATTTACATTTAACACCCTGTCTGAAAAAAGCTCTTTTAAAACATACTGCTGTGATTCAATGTCTCCTGTAATAATGCTGCGCTTTTCATTAGCATATTCTGATTCCTTTTTATCAAAAACCGGAGTTGACTCCCAGGGAAATCTGGTATTATAACTGATTTTTCCATAATTCCAAAGAGTATGCTTATCTGCTTCCTTCTTGGTAAACTTAGCGGTTCTAAGGAGGGTCTCACCACTGGAATTATGATTTGTAAAGCAAAGCCCCGGACCATTTAAGGTTGTCTCCTTAACATCTTTTGCTCCTAATTTTTCCCAATCTCCCAAAGATTCCTTTTCAGTCCAGAAAGGATGATCTGCAGGTAAATGCAGACACAAAAAAGCTTTACCAAACCAAAATGGCGATTCTGCACAGGAGTATCCCTGTACCAGTGGCATAAACTGTTTATAGAAGCCCAGAGTAGGCACTCCGTCCTTAAAGGTATCTTCTCTTCCAAGAAACTGCATAAGAGAAGCAGAAGAAATACGTCTTGCCATTCCCGCATCTGCCTTTGAATCTTTAAGAAACATATTACCGTCAAAAGCACTGGTGGCTGCGTTTCTGTATATTCCGCTTCTGCCCCACATATTTGTCCATCCCTCTTTGTCAAAAAAGTATGGATATGTCTTCATAAGTTCGTTGGAATGCTCCTCAAATTTCTTTGCAAGATAAGGCTCATTCTCATAGCCGTACCATATATTCCAAAGAGGTGCATATACGTTAAAAGCCCAGCATGAATAGTAATCAAAACCATACCCGTCACGATACCAGCCATTTCCTGAATAATATGAAAGTATGGCCTGGGCATGATCTCTCATAATATTTTTATCAATTTCATATCCTTCCATATGAAGAAATGCCAAATCAAGCATATTAAATAAGCGCCAGTTCTGAGGAACCGTGTTGGCCTTGGCAAAGCTCATTAAAAACTTTGCGATAGTATCCTTTTCCTCTTTGGTATAAGTATTCCAGATTTCATCTTTGCTTATCCACAAACAAATAACAAGTGCACAGGTTTCAACAGTCTGCTGAAAAGGTCTGAAAGGATCTGCCCAGCCTGTGGACTCCTGCAGCTCTTCATAAGTTCCGGCGCAGCATTTGTCACCACTGGTACAGGTTCTGAGTACCTGATTTTTATAATAATCTCTAAGTACATATCCACCGGCTTTTACCTGAGGATTGCAATGCATAAGCGGTGCCGCTATAAAAAAGCTTCTGGTAAGACCTTCAAAAATTTCAGCCTTTTCCTCAGCCAGCCTGTATTTAGGATCGGCATTTTTGTGAGGATAGGATATTTCGTCCTCTGTTCTTGGAATAACTACAGGGTCTTCAAAATCCTTAATGTGTTTGAAGATTCCCTCCATTATATATTCGCCGGCTTCAATCCAGCTCTGTCTGTTAAGTCCTGTATATGGACTAAGTTCATAATCAAGTGTTTTTGGTATAAATTTCATTTTTTCCCCTTTATAACATTCAAAAAGGCACAGAAAGTTCTCCTTCTGTGCCGTATTTAAGTCATTATTTGCCCCAGATAAACAGTTCCTTACCTGTCAGCTTCCAAATAGCTTCAATATAATAATAGTCACCATAAATAATAGCAAATTCATGCTTTGGATCATGATATGCCGCTGTACATTTCTCTACTATATTATCTTTATCTCTTGTAAAATCGCATCTCTTCTCTGTAAGAGTCTTAAGGAGTTTAATTGCTGCTTCATGGTATCTTGCCTTATCACCATCATTACAGAATTTTTCCAATTCCAAAAGGCCGCAGGCTGCAATAGCTGCTGCCGTAGAATCTTCCCATGCAGGCTCTGCAGGTTGTCTGAAATCTACAGGTATAAGATAGCTTTCAGGAATAGATGATATAAAATAATCAGCTACCTTTTTGGCGGTCTCCAAATACTTCTCATCCCCGGTATGCATATAACTAAGAGCAAAACCATAAATAGCCCAGGTCTGTCCTCTTGTCCATGAAGAACCATGAGCATATCCCTGTCCACCTATAGAGTCAATAAAATGACCATCCATAGGATCAAACTCAACTATATGGCATGCACTTCCATCTTCTCTGATGAAATATTTCATTGCTGTATTGGCATGAGCCACTGCTACATGAAGATATTTAGGATCGTCTGTGGCAGAATATGCCCAGTATAATAAAGGCAGATTCATCATACAATCTATAATGGCAATACCTGCTCTGTTACTGTGCTCATCCGGATTCCATGCCTTTATGAAATTTCCTACAGGATTAAATCTTCCGCACATATTATCAGCTGCAAGAATAAGTCTGTTATAGCTCTTTTTATCACCTGTAAGCTTATAATTGGCAAAGCTTGTAGGAAGCCATCTAAAACCACTGTCATGATCCATCCATGCACTGGTCATAAGGACTTCGTCCATCTTCTCTTCTGTTTCTCTTGCTGTATCGGCAAAAAGATCATTATGAGTAGCATTATATAACTGCCATCCCATACCTCCCCAAAAGCCATTGGTCCACCATCCGATTCTGTCTGACCAGTCATCGAATCTGCCATTTTCATCGGTGCTGTATGGGACCTTTCCCTTGCTTTCTTCAAATACCCATAAAAGCTTGGAAATAATTTTTTCGGCAACCTGATCTGCCCATTGCTTTTCATTAATTTCCTGCACT
>JAILBM010000297.1 GCA_024680925.1 Butyrivibrio sp. | reverse complement strand
TCAGCCTTAGGAACTTTTCTAAGCTTAAGTCCGAAAGCCATGTTATCATATACTGTCATATGAGGATACAGAGCGTAGTTCTGGAATACCATCGCGATATCTCTGTCCTTAGGCTCTACGTCGTTAACAACTCTGTCACCGATCTTAAGTGTTCCTGAAGAAATATCTTCAAGACCTGCGATCATACGAAGTGTTGTAGACTTACCACATCCTGAAGGTCCTACGAAAATAATAAATTCTTTATCCTGAATCTCAAGGTTGAAATCTTTAACAGCCTCAAAACCGTTAGGATATACTTTAGTTACATGCTCAAGTGATAAACTTGCCATACCTTTATTTCCTCCTAATTCATATAGCTTTATGCTAGTTAAAAGTATAGCTTTTTGATATTTTATTTACTATTCACTTATTTCACAAATATTTTACATTTCATTAGCCAATCTGCTCATTCAAATGTAAAATTTTCCACAAATCTAAAATGTTGACGAATAAAATCATATTTCTATATGCAACTTGCCTATTGTCTTATTTTTTATACATTGCTATCAGGCCTCTACCTCTGCTGCGAGCATCCTGTAAAGCACTCTCAGCGCAATCAAACAACCCTTCGCATGTCGAAGCATCCTTTGGATAAATTGCTCCTCCAACACTTATGAACGTATCACCATTTTCGCTTTCTGGAGTATGCTGTTTAAAATCATGTACGAACATAAGAACATCATCAATCTGTTTTCTTATATATTTCTCTTCTGACATATTTTTTATAAATACAGCAAATTTATCATCTTCCACTCTGCCTATTAGATCTGTCGATCTGTATCTTTCTGATAATGCTTTAGCAAAATCGATTTCAGCAGATTCCACAAACTCTTTTCCCTTATCTTCCCTGAGTTTTTCAACTCCATCTACCTTCATTAAAAATAATATTCCACAATTTTCAGCAGATACTTTCATATAATCTTTTACATTATTCAACATTGCAGGCTTATTGAGAAGTCCCGTAAGTGGATCCTTTTCATTAATATGAGAATTTACTTTTTCACACTTTCTTTCTCTGTTTAGTAGCAATAAAACACACAGTAAAACTAATGCAAGAATCACATATACTAATATCTTTTGGTCATATGCCCTGACATTTATTTCAACAGACTGTTTCATTCTTTCATCTGAAATGCATGCCACTGCCGTACCGCTTGATACTGGTGCTGGAACAGCTATAATATAGCCATAATTATCGCTGTGATATATATATTTTGTTTTTTGGACTAACGCCCGTTCTAATGCTTCTATTTTAAATCCATTTGGCATAACATCCCATAATGAATAGTCCTCCTTTTCAGACTCTTTCGGAGGTATTCCTGTATCTGCCATTACTACACCACTACCACTTACATAAGCAGAGTAATCAACCGTTAATTTTCCACTAAAGGCGTTAGTAGAAAACTCTTTTGTTTTTATTATTGCTATGAGAAAACCTTTAGTACCACCTGAATAGGCAACTTGATATACACAGGCTACGGCGTCTCCATTATAACCATTGCCCTGTAAAATGAAATATTTAGATCCTTCGCTTCCTAATTCCTCGGAAGCAGTTAAAAAATATTCTGTTCCTGCTAGATTTAAGCCCTTCTTCCGTTCATTTATTCCAGTTCCATCAGAATTGCAAAAAATAGCAGTTTCACAGTTATTATTTTGTACAATTTCTTTTAGACATACGGACAACCCTTCCTCATCCGTATAAAAATCATAGTTCTCAGCCTCTTTCACAGTCTGCTGACAATATGCATCCACTTTTATAAGAACCAGTTCTTGTTTGTAAAGCCCTGTCTCTATTTCAGAAGTAACTCTTTCTATCTCTCTATCAACCGCATTTGAATAAACAGTATCTCTGTATGGGACATAAACAATCCCTACAGAGATACAAAAAATCAAAACTGGAATTATACAAGACAGTATTGCTTTTCTCATGAGCCACCTCATAATTAAGAGCTATATCTGTGATTTACTGGTTTTCATCTTCATCAAGTTTTTTTATTGCTGCATCTAATTCTTCCTCTTCAGAAAGAACTTCTTCCTTGGGCTCAAATTTCTTAAATGTACCATTGTATAACATTGCATTTAAAAAGCTTGGTCCGGCAATTCCCAAAAGGATCAAAAGCGGAACTGCTTTTAAATCAAAGAAATACAAAATAAGAAGCGGAATTCCCGTAATGAGTGTCATTAAAATAGTCTTAGGGAATGCAAGAATAGCCATAAACAATGAATTCTTAAGTGTTGCCATATTGGTATTAACAAACTTTGACAAAATCGGGAAAACATATAGTGAAACCATATACATAAAAATGCTTACTCCGATAATTATGTATCTGTATCCGCCGCTTAAGTTCTTGAGTATAAAGAAATCCAAAACCAATAATCCGGCTATCGCGAATTTGATGATCTGAAGTACCATTCCCTGCTTAAAATTCTCTTTAAATGACTTGAAGTAAGTCTTTGTTATATAACTTTCTTCATCTCTTACTATTTTCAATAGAACAAAATGCATTGCTGTACATGCAGGTCCCAAGATGCTGGAACATATAATACCAAATATCCATGCCCATAAAAGTGCACTTAAGAAATAGTTATAATCTAAAGTTGCATTATCGAAAAGCACTGGGCCTAAAACTGGTCCCAAAAATAGAATCTGCTCAAATATGAGCGGCAATGCAAATATCAATGTAAGAATATTTACCCACATAATATCCGCAAGCTTAGCCAAAGCCCTCATAATAGGACTGTCAATGTCAAAAATCTTTCCCATACCTTAACTCCTTAACTCTTTAATTCCAATTCCATTGGTGTAAATGTGATTCCGTCAGCTGCCATTTGGGCATGTACATCCTCAAATCCCCTCTTATGATAAAACTCCACCGCATAGGGTGAAGCATTAACTGTCAAACTATTAATTCCCTCTTCATCGCGTACATATTTTGAAACGTACTTAATAAGGGCACTTCCAATTCCATTGCCATGGTAGTCCCCATCAACAAATAATAATGAAATATGCTTCTTTTCGCGTAGCGATAGCATCCCCAGATATTCACCATCGCATATTGCTACAAATAATTGATAATGCCCAGCTATAAACATTTTTCTGAGCATATCGTCATGTATAAAATTGTAAAAATTAGTAATTCCCTCTTGGGAATAGTCTGGGGCATTAAACCTCTCAAAGGTTTTCCATGCAAGGTCCATTGCCCCTTCCCAATCTGAATGGTAAGCAAACCTTACCATAATTTTTGATCTATCAATTTGCTTTTCCACTATCGATCACTTTCTTTAACCATGCAAACTGATCTTCATACACTTTTTCTCTTCCAATTTCCTGCTGAAGCTCATGTCTCATACCATCGTATAATTTGAGCTCAACATCCTTTATCTGAAGCTGTGATTTATAGATATCATAAACTTTTGAAGGGCCTTCTCCATAGTTTCCTACAGGATCCTCTTTACCTGCAGTAATAAGTATGGGAAGATCCTTGGGAATGTCTTCCATCTTGTCGCTATCCTGAATTCTCTTGAGTAATTCAGCCATAGTCTTAAAGCCATTTAAGGTAAAGACAAAATTGCAGGCAGGGTCAGCTACATACTTATCAACACTAGCTTCATTATGCGAGAGCCAATCACTCTTGGTTCTCGGATTTGGAATATTCTTAAGATATCCCTTGAAAGCCATGTTATTGATCATCTCTGATCTGTATTTTTCCCCCATAAAGAACTGCATACAACTAACCATAGCAGATAATGAATTAACCGTTCCGCTTGGCATATATGCCGTTCCCTGAATAATTGCACCTTTTATGCCTGTTCCATAGCGAGTAATATACTCTCTTGCAACAAATGATCCAAAGCTATGTCCCAATATAAATACTGGAACACCAGGATACTCTTCTTGTACAAGCTTTTTCAATCTGTGGGCGTCACGCACCAAAACTGTAGCCGGATCTTTTTTGCAGAAATAGCCATAGGTACCTTTTCCATTGGACACTGATCCGCCATGACCCAGATGATCGTTACCCATTACAAGTATGCCCTTTTCTGCCATAAAACGAGCAAACTCATCATAACGGTCAACGTACTCCTGCATTCCGTGGATAATCTGTAAAATAGCTACAGGCTGTCCTTCAGGAATCCATTTAATAGCATGGAGCATGGTTTGTCTGTCTCTTGATTTGTAAGTCAGTTCCTCTTTG
>JAILBM010000274.1 GCA_024680925.1 Butyrivibrio sp. | reverse complement strand
ACTAAGCCGTATAAAAAGGTCTCTTAAAGAAGGCTAAAGGTATTTCCTTATTTATTCCTAAAAATGGATAATAATATATAGTGCAGGGCATTTCACAGCTCTGCATTTTTTATACCCATTTCAAAATTCCCCATAACAATTTCACGATAAGAAGGCTTTATGCTTTTACGGGGGCTTTTTCTATTAATGCAGGTATTTGCAGGACTCCGTCAATTATTTTGAAACAGGTGTTGACATTAAAAATTTGATTTGATACAATATAGATACTGTATGAAACTTCGATCGAATATACAGAACTTATTATCGGAGGTATGTTATGACAAAGGACGAGCTTCATATCTCTTGTCACCTTCGTGAACAAACAGATTTGTGTTGTTTGTTAATCTAAATTTCATTTTACAGCCTCTTTCTCATTTTTTATCCGGCGTCTACCGGTTACAAGAACATTATATCATAGATTTTAATTTTTTATTTTTTTTAAAAAAAGAAGAACACCAACCTGACGTTTTAGACAACTCAGCGGAATATAGTTCATATTTTTTGTGTGTTTTGTATATAATAGCATTTAACTATTTTTAAACTTCTCACAATTTCTATTAACAATTCGATAAACGATTGTATAGAATACACTATTAGTTTTTATATCTATATTCTTATCATCTCGGAGGCTTTCAATGAAGGACATGGAAATATGTATGCGCTGTAATTATTGGCGGCCGTACACTATAAGCAATTATGCGGAAAAACACTTTACCCACCTTTTTGGAGAAGCTGACGGTATATGCCTTAATGCGCTGTCTGAAAAGGAATCAACAGATAGATGTGCGCATTTTGTAAAATATTCTCGTAGGTGGCAAACATTCCGATTCCAATCTTATAAAAATGATTATAGTTTAAAAACCTTCAAAAAACTTACAGATCTAAGCAACTATTATCCCACCAATCCAAAATCCTCAAAGTACTGTGGATTTTGTTCATATTGGCGAGAAGACATTACAGAAGATCGAAACAGACCTTCGGTTATAATAGGTAATAAAAAGAGTGATTATGCTGTTTTTTTTATGGGCGGTCTTAGCGGGTTTTGTACAAAATCAGGAGAAAAATGCAACAGCGGTAATGTTAAAGAATACTGCCACGACTTTTTCATCGGAGAAGTTAATCCTACACAATTTGATACCGAACATTTTATACCATTGATCTCTCCACGGCAGAGGCTTATGAAGAGCGTTCGGATTATCAGATCCTATCTTTATTGGCAAATGTTCTATATCTATTCCGTAATGGAAGAAGTGCGTGCCCTTAAAACGTCAGAAACAGAATTACAAAAAGAACTCATAGCGGATATGGAGCGAAAAATCCGAATGCCATCTATACATTTTGATATTAATGAGCAAGTGCCGGAATTAACCCAATCTGTTTTTAACTTGATAACTGATGTAAAGGCTGATTATTTTCTGAATAAAGTCAGCGCATATAATGATGATATCATGTGGGATTTCTGCGAGCGGTCTACAATGCCGTTACAAACAGCTTACTGTTACGATTCTGTGTACGGAACCGGTAAAATAAAAGATCACATTGGAAGATTGTTTTCCATCGAAGATTTGCTCGATTTATATGTCGAGATCAATTACGACGCCTTTGCTGAAATGTACAGCTACACTGCCGAAAAGGTTTTCCCTGATAACAATAATAATGTGAAGGTCGCTTTCATACCGGATGAAAAATATGTATATTGTATGTCCGTATTATTAAAGCTGTGCTCTGCTGAAGAACTGGATTTTTTGTATTCTGACATCGAAAAAAATATCTATAAAAGGGACGGTGTTTCCACCAATCGGAATTACGATAAGCGAGATTCTCTAGCCGACCGGTTGAACTATACCCGAGGAAAAACATCATACCGCAATATTTCTATAGTAACAGGAATCCCGGAAAAAAAGCTTTCTAAAATGTATTCAGATAAGTCTGAATATTTCTGCGAGATCAAAGAAAAAGATAAACACACTGTTCGACAACTCACTCCAATGCAAAAGAAGCGTTTGTGGCAAATAGCATCTAATAAGAAAAATCCGACGATGATATATAAAAGAAAACATTTTCAGGAATTAAGCACATTATGTTTTGCAGCAGGAATACCTATTTCAGATATTATTAATGGTATGCCCCCCCAAAAAGTGATGAACCCATTTGAACATTTAGACGATGCCACTTCCAAAATGGAAAGCAGAAGACTGACTCTATTACTCAACAGGATCTTTTACATAGAAGGTATATTAGCCTTCATGTATAAAGTAAATAGGGAATTCACTATTAATATTATAAAGTGGTATAAAAAATTCGGTCTTGACCAAATGGACAAGTTAATTGAGTATATCCAAAGGTATTTAAAGAAAAATCATACCGAGCAATTTGATATGTATTGTGGAGATAGTTTTGATTGTTAAGGACCAGGACCCGGGACCAGTGCACAATTTACATTTATTTACCTGCGCGACACCTTTATGAAAGTAAAATTTGAATTATATTGCCGGTCCGTGGTCCCGGTCCGATGGTCTGATAAATATGCATAACATTTTTTGAACCAAATAGTTGATTCTTTCTTATCTCCGAGCTCACAGACCTCATACATTCATTTATTATCATCAGTATTCACTTCCAGGGAGTTGACAAAGAAACAGTAGCCAACAATCTGAAACTGTTTATCTTTATGACGCATAACTCTGTGAAGAATAAAGCGTGAGAATACAATACTTGTTTTTAGGTATTGTATTTTAAAAACTATAATAATATCGGACCAGGACCTGGGACCAGCATACATATTCTGTTAAAATATCGGGATAAGTATTGTTAAAGAACAAAAAATATAAACTTTACTGCCGGTCCCCGGGCCTGGTTCGTAAGCGAGATGAAAACAGGGCAGCCACAATGGCTAGGTTCTGAAAAATAAACTGTGTAAATGCATTTCTAAGCAAAATGTTGTGCATACTGTAAATGCAGTCGAAACAGGGCAACGCTGAGGAGCGACCCGACGCTGGCTGTGAGATAAAACGGCGGAAAACAGCGGCAGAAATGT
>JAILBM010000242.1 GCA_024680925.1 Butyrivibrio sp. | reverse complement strand
TGGAATATTATGTCCAGGGAAAGCATTTACCTTTGTGATGTTACCTTTTTCATCCTTTGTGAACTTTCCGATTCTAGGGCCAAGCATCCAAGCACCAACAAGAGCACAAATACCACCAACCATGTGAATACAGTTAGAACCGGCGAAATCGTGGAAGCCCATCTGAGCAAGCCAGCCGCCGCCCCATGTCCAGTGTGCTTCGATCGGATAGATGATACCTGAAATAACTGCTGAGTAAACGCAATATGAAATGAATCTTGTTCTTTCAGCCATCGCACCTGAAACAATTGTTGCTGTTGTAGCACAGAATACTAAGTTAAATACAAATCCGGACCAGTCAAATTCTGAATAATTTGTAAATATATCAAAGTTTGGAAGTCCTACAAGTCCAAACAAAGCATCTTCTCCAAGGAAAAGACCAAAACCTATAAAAATAAACATTACTGTACCAATACAGAAATCCATCAGATTCTTCATGATGATATTTCCTGCATTCTTGGCTCTGGCAAAACCTGCCTCAACCATTGCAAATCCGGCCTGCATCCAGAAAACCAATGCGGCGCCGATCAAAAACCACACACCATATACTTCAGAACTAATCGCACTTAAAATTTCCTCTGTCATATCTTTCACTCCTTCTTACAGCTTTATTAGTAAAAAAATAGTGCTGATGAAGTGGACGTCTCACTTTATCAGCACCCTTGCTGTCAAATTTATAAAAAAGAAAAAGCGCTTGAGATCTCATGTCCCAAGCGCCTTTGCTTTATCATGTTATCGATTGTATACAACAATACATTCAATGTCAATATAAATTTTTGAAAAATTTTTGATTTGTTACTTTTTTACAGAAAGTCAACATTTTACCTCTTTTTACAAGCGCAAAATGCTGAAATTTGCTTTTTTTTTACTGCATTCCACTATAACCCATAAGGTATTCGTCGATTTCTTTTGCACAGGCTCTTCCCTCTGCAATAGCCCAAACTACCAGAGACTGACCACGATGCATATCACCTGCGGTAAATACCTTATCAACATTGGTCTTATAGGTTTCAGGAGTATCTGTCACTACCGTACCGCGTGGTGATAGCTTAACTCCAAAGGCATCGGCAGTATAACTCTGACAACCGATAAATCCTGCTGCAATAAGCAGAAGGTCACATTTAATAGTCTTCTCCGTACCCGGAACTTCACAGAGCTTACCATTTTCGAACTTCACCTTAACAGTCTGTACTGCAGAAAGCTTACCCTTTTTAACAACAAGGTCCTTTACTGTAGTCTCATAGATACGCGGATCAAGACCAAATTTACCTATAGCTTCAAGCTGGCCATAATCTGTCTTTAAGACCTTAGGCCACTCCGGCCATGGATTGGAGGCAGCTCTTTCAGTAGGAGGGCATGGCATCATTTCAATCTGTGTTACGGATTTGCAGCCATGACGAATACAGGTTCCGACACAGTCATTACCTGTATCTCCGCCACCTACTATTACCACATTTTTGTCTTTGGCACTTATATAATCTACTTTGCCATCTGCCTGGCACAGTACTGCATCCTCATTGTAGTTATTAAGCAGAGATTTAGTTGTGGATTTAAGGAAATCCACTGCAAAATGTACACCATCAACCTTATCAAAATCCTTAACAGCCAGTGGTCTTGGGTTCTTGGCACCACAACACAGTGCAACTGCATCATACTCACTTAGTATACTTGCTATAGTAACGCTAGTTATGCAATTATCTGTTGTTACTTCATTTTTCCCTTTTTCAGCCTTTGTTTCCTGCAAAGCACCTACATCAACACCTGTTTTAAAGACAACGCCTTCTTCTTCCATAAGCTTTTGGCGTCTTTCAATGACCTTTTTTTCCAGTTTCATATTGGGAATACCATACATTAATAATCCGCCTATTCTGTCATCTCTCTCAAAAACAGTCACACTATGACCTCTGTGATTAAGCTGATCTGCCACTGCAAGGCCTGATGGGCCACTTCCTATTACCGCTACCTTTTTTCCACTTCTGACAGCAGGAATTCTTGGCTTCATATAGCCTTCGCTAAAACCCTTTTCAATGAGGAAAAGCTCATTGTTGTGTACAGTTACAGGCTCTTCTACAGTTCCGCATATACATGCTTTCTCACAAAGAGCAGGACACACTCTTCCGGTAAATTCAGGGAAATTACTGGTCTTAATAAGCCTTGATAACGCATGCTCATAGTGTCCGTTGTATATTTCATCATTCCATTCAGGAATTAGGTTATGGAGAGGGCAGCCGGTTACCATTCCTTTTAATTTGATGGCCGACTGACACATAGGAACACCGCAGTTCATGCATCTTGCTGCCTGCTTGCGCCTTTTTTCCTCATCCAGATGGTTATGAAACTCCTTAAAGTTCTTTATTCTGTCATCTACTTCTATTATTGTATCTTCACATCTATCATATTCCATAAAGCCTGTTGCTTTGCCCATTTCAAATCTCCTTTACTATCAACTTATTTTTTGTAATACCAAGGCTTAATATCAGTTAAGCCCCGGTAATTTCGTTAAATGCTTCAAGTACAGCATTTTCATGCTTAATACCCTGCTCCTCATATTTACTGATAGCAGTAAGCACCTTTTGATAGTCATTAGGAATGATCTTCTTGAAATGTGGAAGATACTCGTCAAAATGCTTTAATATGTTCTTTCCATGCTTGGAACCTGTCTCTTTGACATAATCGGAAAGTATTCCCTTAAGCTCAGCCACATCATATTTTTCTGTAACCTCTGTAGATGTAACAAGCTCTTTATTCATGCGCTTATAAAGATCATGATTCATGTCAAGAACGTAAGCAATACCACCGCTCATACCGGCAGCAAAGTTCTTACCTGTTTCTCCCAGAACTACGGCTCTTCCGCCTGTCATATATTCAAGGCCATGGTCACCGCAGCCTTCAACTACAGCTATGGCACCGGAGTTTCTTACGCAGAATCTTTCTCCGGCAACACCGCAGATATATGCTTTTCCACTGGTTGCACCATATAAAGCAACATTACCTATAATTATATTTTCAAATGACTCAAATTTAGACTTCTTTGGAGGAACCACCACAAGCTTACCACCTGACAGGCCCTTACCAAATCCGTCATTGGCATCTCCTTCAAGATGAAGTGTTACACCCTTGGGAAGAAATGCACCAAAGGACTGGCCGCCGCCACCTTCGCAGTTAACCACAAAGGTATCCTCAGAAAGCTTTTCACCAAAGGTTGCAGTAACCTCTGATCCGAAGATTGTACCAACGGATCTGTTTGTACTGCTTACCTTAAGATTCTCTTCATGATGCTCTCCGCTCTTAAGTGCCTTTTCGAATTTAGGCAAAAGAACTGACTCATCCACTGTACTTTCGAGATGGAAATCATATACATGAGAAGGCTCGAAATGTCTGTCAGGTACCTTAGCATAGGAAGAGTCTATGATCATTGATAAATCAACAGTTTCAGCTCTTTCAGTAATCTGGTGTTCCTTAAGGCGCAGACAGTCTGCACGGCCAACCATCTCGTTAATGGTTCTAAATCCCAGCTCTGCCATGATCTCACGAAGTTCCTGAGCTATAAAGTTCATGAAGTTCATTACATATTCAGGCTTACCTTTAAATCTCTTACGAAGTTCTTTATTCTGTGTAGCTATACCAAATGGACAGGTATCCTTGTTACATACACGCATCATCATACAACCCATTGTTACAAGAGGGGCTGTAGCAAAACCAAATTCCTCGGCGCCAAGAAGTGCAGCTATAGCTACATCTCTTCCGCTCATAAGCTTACCGTCAGTTTCAATGATCACTCTGTCTCTAAGACCGTTTTCGATAAGTGTATGATGAGTCTCAGCAAGTCCAAGCTCCCAGGGAAGTCCTGCATGGTGAATAGAACTCTTAGGTGCTGCACCTGTTCCACCGTCATAACCGGATATAAGAATAACCTGTGCTCCTGCCTTGGCAACACCTGAAGCAATTGTTCCAACACCTGCTTCAGATACAAGCTTTACAGATATTCTTGCCTTTCTGTTGGCATTTTTCAGGTCATAAATAAGCTGTGCAAGGTCCTCAATAGAATAAATATCATGATGAGGTGGTGGAGATATAAGAGCTACACCCGGAGTTGAATATCTTCTGGTTGCAATCCATGGATATACCTTTTTACCCGGAAGATGTCCACCTTCACCCGGCTTTGCACCCTGAGCCATCTTTATCTGTATTTCCTGAGCATTATATAAGTATTCACTGGTAACACCAAATCTTCCGGATGCTACCTGCTTGATAGCACTACATTTCTCTGTGCCAAATCTGTCAGGATTTTCACCGCCTTCACCTGTATTGGACTTACCGCCCAGTCTGTTCATGGCTATAGCCAAAGTTTCATGGGCCTCTTCTGATATTGAACCATAACTCATAGCACCTGTTTTAAAGCGCTTTACAATCTCACTTGCAGGCTCAACCTCATCTATTGAGATAGGCTTGTTTTGTGGAACAAGTTCAAGCAGGCCTCTAAGAGTATGTGGTTTTTCATTATCTACAAGGGCTGTATATTCCTTAAATCTTGCATAGTCGCCATTTTGCGTAGCCTGTTGAAGAGCAATGATAGTCTGCGGATTATATAAGTGATCCTCTTTATCATCACCACTTCTAAGCTGATGGAAGCCTACACTGTCTAAATATGTATCTGTTCCAAGTCCCATAGGGTCAAAGGCATGATCATGTCTGCTGGTAAGACCCTGTGAGATTTCCTTTATTCCAATACCACCGACTCTGCTTACAGTTCCGGTGAAATATTTGTCTATAAGCTCTTTGCTAAGTCCTATTGCCTCAAAAATACGGGCTGACTGATAAGACTGCAGGGTTGAAATACCCATTTTTGCCGCAATCTTAACGATTCCGTGAAGCACAGCACTATTATAATCTGCAATAGCTGTATGATAATCCTTGTCCAGAATTCCAATATCAATAAGCTCAGCAATACATTCATGGGCAAGATAAGGATTGATTGCTCTTGCACCAAAGCCCAGAAGTGCTGCCATATGATGAACATCTCTTGGCTCACCGCTTTCAAGAATAAGTGACACCGCAGTTCTCTTCTTGGTTACAACAAGGTGCTGTTCTACTGCTGATACCGCAAGAAGTGATGGAATAGGTACATGAGTCTCATCAACTCCTCTGTCAGATAAAATCACTATGTTATATCCCTTGGCATAAGCTCTGTCAACACTAAGCTGAAGCTGTTCCAAGGCCTTTTCAAGGGATGTATTCTTATAATATAAAAGAGATATTACAGTTGCCTTAAATCCCGGCTGATTAAGGGATTTGATCTTCATAAGATCTACACCTGTAAGTATAGGATGATCTATTTCCAATACTCTGCAGTTTTCGCCCTTTTCCTGAAGAAGGTTACCGTCAGAACCGATGTAAACTGTGGTATCTGTTACGATTTCCTCTCTGAGGGAATCAATAGGAGGATTTGTAACCTGGGCAAAAAGCTGTTTGAAGTAGTTAAACAAAGGCTGATTAAGCTCAGAAAGTACTGCCAGTGGAACATCATGTCCCATGGAAGCTGTAGCCTCTACTCCATTTGTAGCCATAGGAAGGATTCCGTCCTTAACATCCTCATAGCTGTATCCAAATACCTTATAAAGCTTATCTCTCATTTCCTGTGTATGAGTCGGAATCTTCTTATTTGGAATAGTAAGATTTCTTAAATGAAGAAGATTTCCGTCAAGCCATTCACCATATGGATTTTTACCTGCATAATATTCCTTACATTCTTCATCTGATATGATTCTTCCCTTTGTTGTATCTACAAGGAGAATCTTGCCCGGCTGAAGACGTGATTTCTTAACTATATGCTCAGGAGCAATATCAAGAACACCTACTTCAGAAGACAGAATCAGTCTGTTATCATCTGTAATATAATATCTGCTTGGTCTAAGTCCGTTTCTGTCAAGGGTTGCACCAACCATATCTCCATCGGAAAACAGTATGGCTGCAGGACCATCCCATGGCTCCATCATTGTTGCATAATAGTGATAGAAGTCTTTTTTGCTCTCACTCATAAAGTGGTTATGCTTCCAAGGCTCAGGAATTGTCATCATAACAGCAAGAGGAAGGTCAATTCCGTTCATATAAAGAAATTCCAGTGTATTATCCAGCATTGCTGAGTCAGAACCCTCTGCACTTACAACAGGAAATACCTTATCTATATCATTTTCCATAACGGGAGAAACTATTGTCTCTTCACGGGCAAGCATTCTGTCCTTATTACCTCTGATAGTATTGATTTCTCCGTTATGAGCAATAAATCTGTATGGATGTGCTCTCTCCCAGCTTGGAGTTGTATTGGTGGAAAAACGTGAGTGAACAAGAGCAATCGCTGATTTATAATCCTTACTCTGAAGATCCTCGTAGAAAGCTCTAAGCTGCTTTACAAGAAACATTCCTTTATACACAATAGTTCTTGATGAAAAGGATGTAATATATGTATCATCTGAGCTCTGCTCAAATTCTCTTCGTGAAATATAGAGTTTTCTGTCAAAATCAATACCCCTTTTCACATCTGCAGGTCTCTCTACAAAACACTGATAAATAGCAGGCATGCAGTTTCGTGCAACATCACCTAAGATTTCAGGGTGTGTTGGCACCTTACGCCAGCCAAGAAATTTCATATTGTTCTTTTCGATAATTACCTTAAATCTGCGCATAGCGAAGGTTCTTTTGAGTTCCTCCTGCGGAAAAAAGAACATACCAACACCATAGTCTCTGGCATCCTTTAATTCTATTCCTTCTTCCTTCGCAGCTTTCTTAAAGAAGCTGTGTGATATCTGCAGTTGTATACCTACACCATCACCAACTTTTCCTGTGGCATCCTTTCCTGCACGATGCTCAAGCTTTTCGACGATTGAAAGGGCATCGTCCAGCACCTGGTAATTTTCGCGGCCGTCAATATTTACAACTGCGCCAATACCGCAAGCATCGTGCTCCATCTGCCAATATTCTTTTGTCTTACTTTGGTTTGAAAGATCACTTGTCATAATATTAAATCCCCTTACTCCTTGTAATAAAAAAGACGACAAAGATATTTCTCACCTCGCTCCATAGAGCACCTATCCGGTGAGCAACATCTTTGTCGCCTTTCCTTTGAACTATTGCGTATTAAAATTTGATAACCATTTTCACCCAATTATTATACTTTGTCAACTGATTAAAATTAATTAAATCAAAATAATTATTCTTGACCAAATTTAACATTCCCTGATCAAATCGGCAAAAATCAAGATATTTAAAGCAACTATCAATAAGACTTCCACTATAGAAAATGTCAGAATTATAGTTGATATTTTATTTTAAAACAGATATCTGACTATTTTTATTTATCGACACAGATTACTATATTGAGAAGGAATAACAACAATGAATTTTACATTATGTCAAAAAGGAACCCCTGCGGTCATTGTATTGGAAAAGTCTTTGGAAAAAGAGCTTTCCAAAATAACTGGCATTTTTGCAGAGGATATAAGAAAAGTATCCGGCACAAAACCTGTAATAACAGATACTCTTCCTGACAATGCCGCTGCCATAGTTATTATCGGAATTGTGGGAAAGAGTTCTCTTCTTGAAGGCTTTAACCGGGAGATTATGGAAATTCAAGGTAAAAATGAAAGCTTTTCTGTCTTTTTTAAGGAAAATGCATTTAAAGATGGCCAAAATGCCCTTATAATTGCCGGAAGCGATAAACGAGGTGCCATATACGGCATGTTCCATATTTCTGAGTATATCGGTGTTTCTGCCTGGCATTTCTGGGCTGATGCTCCTGTAAAAACAAGGGAAGAAATCATTCTGAATAGTGATGTATGCATGGTTTCAAAGCAGCCTTCCGTTCGTTACAGAGGTCTTTTTATAAATGATGAACAGCCCTGTTTTGGTAACTGGGCAAAGGAGAAATACGGAAGTATCAGACCCGGTCCTGAGCTTTATGAGAAGATATTCGAGCTTATATTAAGACTAAAGGGTAACTATATCTGGCCTGCCATGTGGCGATCCGATTTTACCCTTAATCATATTGAAAATGCAGAGCTTGCCAATGAAATGGGCATTATAGTAGGTGCCTCTCACCATGAGCCCTGCTGCAGATCCGGTCAGGAATTTCAGACTCTTAATAAAACCAATCCCCAATATGGCAGGGAATGGAGCTTTCTATCTAATGCCAAGGGAATAACAGAGTTTTGGAAGGATGGTCTTATAAGAAATAAGGACTTTGAAAACCTTATAACCATTGGTATGAGAGGTGAAAATGATTCCTATCTCATGCCGGAAAATGCAACACTTGAGGACAATATAAATGTATTGAAATCAGCAATAACTGTGCAAAAGGAGCTGATTGCCAAGTACGCACCTTCCGTTCACCCCCAGCTTCTTGCAATCTACAAGGAGGTTGAAGACTATTTTTACGGAGATGCTAATACTCCCGGCCTTAAGGATTGGGATGTCCTGAAGGATGATATCATGATGCTCTGCGATGACAACTTCGCCAATGTCCGTACTCTTCCGGATAAAGAATTACTTAAGCATCCCGGCGGGTTTGGCATGTATTATCACTTTGACTATTTTGGATCTCCTGTATCTTATCTGTGGATAAATACCTCCCCACTGGCAAAGGTTTGGGAACAACTTACCATGGCCTATGATTTTGGTGTGCGGTCTGCCTGGATTGTAAATGTGGGCGATATCAAAAATCAGGAACTGCCCTTAAGCTATTTCATGGACCTGGCCTACGATTTTGATAAATGGGGAACAGGAGCCATAAATAAGACTGTGGAATATACCGGGGACTTCTTTAAGAAGCTTGGATTTAGTGAAGACATCTCATCTAAAGCTGCCAAAGCTGTTACCATGTATACGAATATCAATGCCAAATGCAGACCGGAGCCATTAAAATCATCTACCTATCACCCTGTTCATGAGCATGAATCAGAGCTGATGCTGGATTATATAGATGAAATGGTAGCTTTATCCGACAGTCTGGAAGCTGAGCTTAAGGGTAGTGATTTAGAGGAATGCTTTTTCCAGCTTGTCAAATATCCTGTAATGGCTGTAGCTTATATAAATTGTATGCAGATCTATGCCGGACTTAATGCCCATTATGCCGCACAAGGCAAAAAAAGAACCAATGTCCTGGCAGAGCTGGTGAAGAAAAATATAGATGCTGAAAAGGCTCTGACCAAGGAATATCACACCCGAAATAATGGCAAATGGAATCACATGCAGTCTGTAGCTCACATCGGGTACAATCACTGGAATGAGGAGCGCTGGCAGTATCCTGTTTGCCAGGTTTACTATCCTGTAGAAAGCAGCAGACTCCTGGTAAGCCGCACTGATACCTGCGACTTCACCCACCCGAACAGATGGAACAGACATGTGATCAAACTTCCTGTATGTCTTCAGACAAAGCCCTTTAATTCCGTAGAAATTGCCAATGGTGGTGAAAATACCCTTGCCTACAGAGTTGACTGGGATGCAGATTATTTACAGGTCGGTTTTGAAGATGGAAGTATCCTAAACAAAAACGGGACCCTCTTGCTGGAAGATACCACTGTAATAAAAATATCAGTTTTACCTGATAAATGGGATGGAAGCCCTGATACTGTTGTAAGAATTTATGGTGATAACAGTGTAGAACTGGCTGACGAATCCCAAAATGGCTACAGTTTTCCTATGGTTGAAGTTAAGGTTGAAATAACAAACCTTGACCTTTCGGGAATACAAAATAACAGCTTTATTGAGGATAATGACTGCATAAGTATAGATGCTTCACACTTTGCCGAAAATATCCCTTACAACGATGCTGCCTACAAGGTAATTGAGGAATTTGGTAAAACAGGTCATGGTGTAAAAGTATACCCGCAGACCTTAAGCTTTGAGGATGATTCACAGTCTCCTTCTCTTATCTACAATGTTTTTGCAAGGCAGACCGGAGAATATACCTGCGACATATACACCTCAGCCTCCAATCCGGTAGTATACATGGGCAAAATGCAGCTTGGAGTAAAAGCAAATACAGGCAAAACTGAAATTGTTAATACCATTCCGGATCATGACTTTATCCCCTGGAAAAGCGAAAGCTGGAGCAGAGGTGTTCTTGACCAGGTACATATCGGAAAATGTAAGTTAAAGCTTAATGCAGGAGCAAATAACATAACTCTTTTTGCCAAGGACCCGGCTGTGGTTATTGAAAAAATTGTATTGTGGGCTCCAGACTGCGAAATACGCGCTTCTTACCTTGGTCCTCAGGAAAGCTTCTGCTATTTAAATTGAAATTTTTTAAAAAAAGTATTTGACAAGGTTATACAACCTGTCGTATTATCTCTCATATCGAAGTGATCAACAAAGACGTTGAGCAGCAGGTAGGCAATCTACCTGACTGCTCTTTCTTTTTTTTAAAATTTAATATGTTAAGGCAAAGGCGCTAAATAGACATTGATTCTCTATTTAGCGCCTTTTTCTATAAATAGAAAATCAAAAAGGAGTAAAGGATATGGAAAGTAAAGAAACTAAGTTACCTGAGTTATTTGGCAGCATGGTCTTTAACGAAGAGACTATGAAAGAACGTTTATCAAGTGCTTCTTACAAAGCTTGGAAAAAATGCGTTTCTAACGGGGAACCACTTGATCTTGCAACAGCTAATGAAATTGCTGAAGCTATGAAACAGTGGGCAGTTGAAAAGGGAGCAACCCACTATACACACTGGTTCCAGCCAATGACCGGTGTTACAGCAGAAAAGCATGATAGCTTTATTTCACCGGCAGAAGGTGGAAAGATTGTAATGGAATTTTCCGGAAAAGAGCTTGTAAGAGGTGAGCCCGATGCTTCATCCTTCCCTTCAGGAGGACTTCGTGCAACCTTTGAAGCAAGAGGTTATACAGCTTGGGATCCTACATCTTTTGCATTTATTAAGGATGGTTCATTATGTATTCCAACAATCTTCTGTTCTTATTCAGGACAGGCTCTTGATAAGAAGATGCCTCTTCTCAGATCCATGGATGAGGTTTCTAAGCAGTCAATCCGTATTCTTCGCTTATTTGGAGATACAGAAAGTAAGAGAGTTCTTGCACAGGTTGGTCCTGAACAGGAATACTTCCTTGTTGATAAGGCTCTTTACAATCAGCGTGAAGATCTTCGTCTTACAGGACGTACTCTTTTTGGTATCAAACCTCCACGCGGACAGGAACTTGAAGATCACTACTTTGGCCAGTTAAAGCCAAGAGTATCCGCATATATGAAGGAACTTGATGAAGAGCTTTGGAAGGTTGGTGTTTTATCAAAGACCAAGCACAACGAAGTTGCTCCATCACAGCACGAAATGGCTCCTGTTTACTCAGGTGCAAACTCAGCCTGCGATCAGAACCAGCTTGCTATGGAAATCATGAAGAAGGTTGCTGACAAGCACGGTTTTGTATGTCTTCTTCACGAGAAGCCATTTGCAGGAGTAAACGGTTCAGGTAAGCATGATAACTGGTCTCTTTCAACAGATACCGGTGTAAACCTTTTCAAACCGGGTTCAACTCCAGGTGAAAATGCTCAGTTCCTCTTATTCCTTGCAGCCTTTATTAAAGGTGTTGATGAATATCAGGAAGCTCTTCGTTGCACAGTTGCTTCAGCAGGAAACGATCACAGACTCGGCGCACAGGAAGCTCCGCCTGCCATTATCTCTATTTTCCTTGGAGATGAACTTGATGCAGTAGTTCAGGCAGTTATCAACGGCACTTCCTTTAAGGGATCAGGAAAACGTCAGATCGAAATCGGTATCGACGTACTTCCATCTATCCCACAGGACAACACAGATAGAAACCGTACATCACCTATGGCATTTACAGGTAATAAGTTTGAATTCCGTATGCTTGGTTCTAACCAGTCTATCTCAGGTCCAAATATTGCACTTAATACAATTATGGCTCAGGAGCTTAAGGAATTTGCTGATATCTTAGAGAAGAGCAAAGACTTCCAGAAGGATCTTGGAAAGCTTATCAAGAAGACCTTTACAGAGCACCAGAGAATCATCTTCAACGGTAACGGATATGATGATTCATGGGTAAAAGAAGCTAAGAAACGTGGTCTTGCAAACCTTACTTCTACAGCTGATGCTATGCCTGAATATACATCTAAGAAGAACATTGATCTTTATGTAAATAACGGTGTCTACACAGAAGAAGAAGTTCGTGCAAGAGGTGCTATTCACGTAGAGACCTACAATGCAACAATTGAAATTGAAGCACGTACCATGATCGATATGATTCACCGTCAGATTCTTCCTGCTGCTTCTGCTTATACAGCAGAGCTTTGCACAAGAGCTGCTGCCCTTAAGGAAGCAGGTGTGGTTGTAGAATATGAAAAGAATACTGCTAAGAATACTGCTACTCTTACAGATGCTCTTGCAGATGCCTGCAGCAAGCTTGAAAAAGACTTTGCAAAGGTTCCTGCAGATTCTGATAAGGCAATGCAGTACCTTCACAAGACAATTATCAAAGATATGAACGAAGCAAGAAGTGCTTCAGATGCTCTTGAAGCAGTTGTCGATGAGCAGTACTGGCCATTCCCTGTATATTCAGATCTGTTATTCTCTGAATAATTACTTCTTTATATTAAAGGCTTATTTTAGGACTTAGATAGTTTTTCTATCTAAGTCCTATTCTTTTATTTTTTATTGCCATTTAATTTGGATTATTTCCCAAAGCCTATTATAATAGTATTTGTATGCAGATTTGTAGAATCCGACAATCTGTTTTTTGGGAGGGGAAATGGAACTTAAACTTAACAAAAACAAAGTGAATATATGCTTTATTATTACATGTATAATCTCTGCTATATCGATAGCACTCTTTTTCATTAGGACAACCGCTAATCTTCAACCAATTTGGACTTTTAATATTGGTGTTGATATTCTTGGAATATTCATATGTCTGGCTCTTTTATTCAGCTGCATGAAGGACAAAAAAAATTACGATATAACTACCGATATTTTCGTGAAGCTTCTTGTTTCTAATGCCCTTGCTCTGTTTTTTGATGAGTGCTGCTGGCTGGTTAATGAAAATCCTTCACTTATATTTTTTAATAAACTTGCAAACGTATTGTATTATTCCAACGCACCTATATTCACTTATCTCTTTTGGCAATATGTATCCAAGGCAATGGATATGGAAAGTCGCACAATGCGCTTTGCCAATTCTTTGTTAAACATTTTACTGTTCCCAACCCTTTTACTATGTTGGAGCAATCTTTTTTATCCTTTATATTTTAATGTAGATGATCAGGGTGTGTATCGCAGACTTGATAATTTCAGTTATGCTTATATATACATTGTAATAGCGACAATTGCTATCGTTATAGGTCTTATACGTTCCAAAGCTCCTGCAAGACAAAGATGGATAGCTTTTACCTTTGTTGCTATCCCGCTGGTTAATCAGATATGTACAGGCCCATTTTATGGTATATCAACCCAGTACGCCTCTACTCTGGTTTCCATCGTTATAATATATGGCGTTTTATTTGCTGACAGAGGTAAATCTCTGGCTGCCACAGAAAAAGAATTATCTCTTGCCACACGTATTCAGTCGGATATGCTTCCAAATATCTTTCCTGCCTTCCCGGACAGAAAAGAATTTGATATATATGCTACCATGAATCCTGCCAAAGAAGTTGGTGGTGATTTTTACGATTTCTTTTTGATAGATGATGATCACCTGGCTATGGTAATTGCAGATGTTTCCGGAAAAGGAATCCCTGCTGCCCTGTTCATGATGGTTTCCAAGATTCTTGTACAGAACTATACCATGACAGGCCTCTCTCCAAAGGAAATACTTAGATTAACCAACGAACAAATCTGCGCTAATAACAGAGAAGAAATGTTTGTAACCATATGGCTGGGTATCCTTGACCTTACAAGTGGTAAACTGACAGCTGCCAATGCCGGCCATGAATTTCCTATGTTAAAAAGCCCGAACGGCGACTTTGAAATGATAAAAGATCAGCACAGTTTCGTTGTAGGTGGAATGGAAAACGTCAAATATAAAGAATACGAACTTTTGCTGGAAAAAGGTTCTAAATTATTCCTTTATACAGATGG
>JAILBM010000222.1 GCA_024680925.1 Butyrivibrio sp. | reverse complement strand
GCCATATCTGCAGCTTTGCATTTTCTTACTCGTGTTACGGCAGCTTCTAGAACCTGATAATTAAGGGCTGTTCCTAGTTCATCACAATTATAATTTGGGCATTAGTAAAGACAGAGCAGCAAATTATAATTGTGATGAACTAGGAACAGCCCTTAATTATCAGGTTCTTGAAGCTGCCGTAACACGAGTAAGAAAATGCAAAGCTGCAGATATGGCTATGACATTTGCAGGTGGCGCATGGAAAGCAGACATTGATCGTGATTACGAGAAGCGCGGTAAGAAGAACAAAAGGAGGGCAAGATAATGATTGGTGCAATTATTGGAGATATTGTCGGCAGTCCTTATGAATTTGATCGCGGTGAGAAAATAAAGGATTTTGGCCCATTATTCATAGATGAGTCCGAATATACAGATGATTCTGTTATGACAATTGCCGTAGCAGATGGCCTGATGAAAGCTGGTCTGAATTGCGATAATAAAACAATTAGGTGTGAAGTAATAAAGGCAATGAAGACTTGGGGGCGTAAGTATCCAGGAGCTGGATATGGAGGCAGATTTATTTGGTGGCTACAGCTTGATGACGAAAGTCCATATGGAAGCTGGGGCAACGGTTCTGCTATGCGTGTATCTTCTGTTGGATGGCTTTATGACACCATAGATCGTACAAGAGAAGTGGCAAGGATTACAGCAGAGGTTACGCATAATCATCCTGAAGGAATAAAAGGCGCAGAAGCTACAGCTTCAGCAATTTTCTTAGCAAGAACAGGAAAGTCAAAGGATGAGATTAAGAAATATATTATAGATGAGTTTGGATATGATTTATCAAGAACACTTGATGAGATTCGCCCAGCATATCGCCATGTAGAAAGCTGCCAGGAAACAGTTCCTGAAGCTATCACAGCCTTCTTGGAAGGAACTGATTATGAGGACATAGTTCGATGCGCAGTATCTCTAGGTGGAGATTGTGATACGTTAACATGTATTGCAGCTGGAATTGCAGAAGCGTTTTATGGCGTTCCGGAAAATTATAAAGAAGAGGCTTTATCTCGGATTGAACCGGATATGTGCCAGGTATATGAGCAATTTTTATTGAATTATAAGAAATAGACTATAACAGAAAATGGGGTGTTTTGATGGCAAGTGCTAATGCAACAAAAGAAAAGAGTATAGATCTTGAAAAACTTGATTTAGACGATTTAGAACGTCAATTAGAGGAAGGCTTTGGTGAAGATATTGATAGAGAGTTGGCAGAGCGACTTGCAGAGCTTGATTTTATTGACGAACAGAAAGCTCAAATTGCAAATCCTGATATGCTAGGGCAGGTTGTCCTGAATACTGTGTGGGACCAGTTTACAAATCAAGTAGCAATCCAAGCAGGTGAAGACTTTATAAAGAGTAATAATGGTTTAAGACTCGATTTGAGTGACGATGCACATATTCAAACAACAGAAAATTTTGCAGATGGCAAGATCGCATCACATAATACAGAAATTGATTATCAGAAACGATATGATGAATGGCAGTCAAACTTTCAAAAGGACGAGTCCGGAAACGTAGTTACTCATACCACAAGAACTGGTAAAGAAGAGGCTACCTTGGTCAAAGGGGCAAGGGCTCCTTTTGATGAAAATCGTCCGAAGGGAAGTAAAGAGAATCACACGGACATGGATCATACCGTCTCTGCTACGGAAATAATAAGAGATGCTGAAGCAAATGCTCATATGACTAAAGAGGAACAAATAGCATTTGCAAATAGCAAAGAAAATCTCAATGAAATGGATAGTAGTCTTAATAGATCAAAAGGCGATAAGTCCATGTCTGATTGGTTGGATAATCCAAATGCAAATGGTCAAAAACCGGATGAGATTTTTGATATAAGTGAAGCTGATGAACAGAGACTAAGAGAAAAAGATGAAGAAGCTAGGGCAGAATATGAGAAGCAGAAAAAAGAAGCGGAAGAGAGGTCTATAAAGGCAGGTAAAAAATCGCAGAAGGCAGAAGCTTTAAGAGTTGGGAAAAAAGCGGCTCGTGCGATTATAATGAATCTTTTAGCTGAGTTGGTAAAGAAGATAATTCAGAAGTTTGTTGCATGGCTGAAATCATCAAATAAGAATCTAAAATCATTACTTACTTCAATTAAAGATGCAATTATAGCCTTTGTTATTGATTTAAAGACTCAGGTTGTAAGTGTATTAGATACAGCTGTTACAGTAATTGCTTCGTCAATCATTGGACCTGTTTTTGGGGTAATTAAAAAGGCATGGATGTTCATTAAGCAGGGATGGAAGTCTTTAAAAGAAGCTGTGGATTATATTCGTGATCCAAAGAACAAGGGACAGTCTGTTGAAATAATGATGATGGAAGTCGGAAAAATTGTCATGGCCGGATTGACAGCAGGTGGAGCCATTGTTCTTGGTGAAGTAATTGAAGCAGGACTTACTACAATACCAATTTTTGCAATAGAAATCCCTTTATTTGGCAGTTTAGCAAATATTATAGGAATTTTTATGGGGGCTGTAGTAGCTGGTATTATTGGAGCTTTAGCTATTGATTTGATCAATAGACTGATTGCTAAAAAGCAGAAGCAGATGCTTGAAGCAGAGCGCATTGATAAGGCAAATGCTGTTCTTGCTACGCAGGACAAGATCATTGCACGAGATATAGATAAGCTTAATTCTGAAAAAGAAGATATATCTTCTTCCATCAGCAATCGCCATAAGGAAGCTGGAAAGATAATGAAAGAAGCTTTAGACAACATCGTTAATAATGATGGGGAAAGCAATGATGAGGAGTTGCGTACTATTAGGAAGAGGCTTGATTCATTAGCAAAGGAGGAATAAAGATTATGAATGTAAAATTTATAGTGGGTATTCTTGCTTTGGCTGGAATAGGTGCATGTATCTATTATTTTATTTGTAGACGAAAACCTAAGGAAAGCGCTCCTCAGAATCAGAAGACAGATTATTTGCCAAAAGTGGTAGTTTCATCTTCTGAGAAAGCGGCTGATACTATAGATGATGCTAAAGAGAAGCTTGCTGAAGAAAAAAGAGATGCAGCAATGAGTATACAAAAAAGGCATGAAGAGGTTGCTAAAGAAATGAAAGAATCATTAAATCATATTATTGATGATACTCCGGTTGGTGAAACAGAGAATACTGAGACGTTAAATGAGATGATGGATGATTTAGATAAACTAATGGATTAAGGTGACTAAGCATGGGTGAATACGAGATTATAAAACCGCATTCCTTTGAAAATGCAAAAAAACATATAAAAGCTTTTTCAAATAGAACATCACCTGACTTGGGACTAGACAAGGTAAGTACCTCAGGGGGATTATTTGGCTGGTTTGATCATAATGTAACGGGGGAAGAATTAAATAAGGTAACAGGTCAGATACAGGATTATCTTATAAAGTTCAACGGCTTACATTCTGATTTTATAAATGAATTTGGTCAGGTATATAAAGCACTGGAATCTCTTGATAAAGAGTATATTCCAGCGATTCTTAGCGCTGTAAAAGGCGCGGAACGAGCAAGTGAGCAGGCTAAAAAAGCTCAAGAAGATATTAAGAAAATAATTGATGGTCAGAAAAAGACTATAAAGATTCTTGAAGATCATAAGGC
>JAILBM010000140.1 GCA_024680925.1 Butyrivibrio sp. | reverse complement strand
GCAACAGTAATATCTGTAATAATGGCTAATTCAGTTACAAAACCGGTAAGTGAAATCAATAATTCCATATATAATCTTGCGGACGGTCGCTTTATTAAGATCAAAAAATACGGTGACAGAAAAGATGAGTTTGGTCAGATGGTAAAAAATACCAACAATGTAATTGAGAAACTTGATGCCATCGTTACAAACATAAAATCTTCTGCCAATACCGTAGCCCTCTCATCTGAAGAGTTATCCGATACAGCAAATCAGATTTCTCAAACTGCAGAAGATGTATCCAATGCAGTTCAGGAAATTGCTTCCGGTGCAACCCAGCAGGCTGATGAAATACAAAATGCTTCCGAAAATGTAGGCAGAATCGGTGATGCTGTGGGCGATGTACAAACATCCACAGGAAGTCTTTCAAATCTTGCCGATAATATGAAACAGGCCTCCGAGATTTCAAGTAAATCACTGGCTTCACTTCAGAATTCTTCTACTGAGATGACAGCTAAGATTGATGAAATTTCCAATACTATTCAGGCTACACAAAATGCTGTTAATAATATAAGCGAAAAGGTTGAAGGCATTACTTCCATTGCCACACAGACTAATCTTCTATCTCTTAATGCATCAATTGAAGCTGCCAGAGCAGGGGATGCAGGTAAAGGCTTTGCGGTTGTTGCTGAAGAAATCGGAAAGCTTGCCGAAGATTCCAAGCTCATGGCTGATGATATCAGGAAAGAAATGGATATTCTTCTTGAACAGAGTAAAGCAGCCGTTATAGCCGCTGAAGATGTTAAACAGGGCAACAATGATCAGCAGATAGCTCTTGGTGAAACCCTTGATGCCGTTAACGGAATGCTTACAGATATTGACAGTACTGTGGGTGGCGTGGATCTTATTTCCCAAGGTGCAGATACCTGCGAATCTTCCAAGAACGCAGTTGTCGATACTATGAGTGCTCTTTCGGCCATATCTGAAGAAAATGCTGCTTCCTCAGAGGAAACAGGCGCCTCCATGCAGGAGCTTTCAGCTACAGTTACTACTCTTGCATCCAGTGCAAGCAGCTTAAAAGAAGTTGCCGAAGAGCTTAATAAAGAAATGGAATTCTTTAAATCCTAAGCATACTACATCTCTTAATAATAAAATTTCAGGGTCTTGAAAACAATCTGTTTTCAAGACCCTTTTTCTATAAAAATATTTAATAAAACCTTTTGGATAAGACTATTTTTTTAAACAAATTTATTATTTTCTTATAATCTTATACTCATAAAATTCTCCCGGATTTAATATAACATCAGCCACAAGCTCAGAATTTTCCTTAAAGTCATAAGTAAATGAATTTTTATGAAGCTCAATATCCATTTCTTCGCATTTATTTTCTCCGGCAAAAAGCTGTGTAAGCTTTGCGCTTTCTTCCTGAATATGAATTGTAGCATGCACAGGGTGAGCCTTTCCGGTAACATGTGCATAGAGAATCATTACATCGTTATCATAATGGAACACAGATGTATTTTGCGCCGAAACATAAACTCCGTCATAATTAAATACAGGCTTGATTCCATCCATTGCCCATACCGGAATTCGTGAAAGGTCAGATGGATTTTCCGGAATATTTATCAGATAGAGCTGTCCCTTTCCATATCCATCCTTAAGGAACAAAGTACAATGATACTCTCCCGCTCCGCCGTTTAATAAAGACCAGGACATATTATTTGAATGTTGAACATCTGCAAACATAACACTTTCCACGTTTTCAAGATATCCTGCCGGATCATCGGTTTTATAATACCTTGAAACATTGAGTTTTCTGTCTGTAATATAAGCACTACTGATATCCTTCCATTCCTTCTCCGGTGCCTTTGTCATAAATCCGGTGGTTACAAAAACCTTTCCACCCTCTATAAGAAAGCTCTTTATTTTATCAAAAATATCTTCATCACATAAGGAACTTTGGGTTAAAAGTACACTTCCTTTTTTTGGAAAAACAGGTGTCGGATCAAGGGCAAATCCCTGCATACCAAGAAAGTCCTCCACATGATTTTCACCCTGGGATGCATAAGGTATATATGCCGGTATACCCACAGGTTTTCCTGCTTTATCCAGCATTTTGTCAATTCTTGAAAACTGAAGCCCAAGAGGCGTCACAAGCTTATTTTCAAATAAGTCAGTCCACTGAAACAGCGTTATCTCCTCAGGTTTGGCAAAAGCAGATAAATATCCCTGCTCCA
>JAILBM010000134.1 GCA_024680925.1 Butyrivibrio sp. | reverse complement strand
ATAATAGACACTTATATTGAATTAGGCTTTAAAAGCATTTTCATTAGACCTTTAACTCAACTAGGCTTTGCAAACGATCATTGGGAGCAAATAGGCTATTCTGCCGAAGAGTTTTTAAAATTTTATAAAAATGCCATGGATTATATCCTTAAATTGAATTCCAAGGATATGGTCTTCAGTGAAGGACATGCAAGCATTTTCCTTAAAAAGATTATAGGAGGTTATTCGCAAAATTACATGGAGTTAAGATCTCCTTGTGGAGCTTCAGTTGGACAGGCAGCTATTTATTATGATGGAAATATATACACATGTGACGAAGGTCGAATGGTTGCTGAAATGGGTGATCCAGCCTTCAGGATTGGTGACGTATTTTCAAGTACCTACAATGATTTGATAGATTCTGGAGTTTGCAAAGCTGTTTGTGCATCAAGTTGTCTAGAATCATTACCACATTGCTGCGATTGTGTATACCAACCATTCTGCGGAGTTTGCCCTGTAATCAATTATGCTTTAAACAAGGATCTATTCTCAAAAAACTATCAAAACACACGTTGCAAAATATATTCCGGAATATTGGATTATATATTTGGCACCTTACAGAGTAACAATCATGAATATGTTGATGTATTTGAAAGGTGGATCAATTAATGGGTAATAAGCCTAAATTCCCTGAAATAGGAAAAAGTATAGAAAATTATCTATTTGATGAAGAAGGTAATATTTCAAGAAACAAAGTACTTGCCGTTGGTTCCCTCGTCATTCTGCTGAGCATGCTGTATTCTATGGAAGTTTTTGCTGGACATCGTTCACACTCTTCACATAGATCCCACAGTTCCCATAGCTCTGGCAGCAACGGTGGCGGTCATTCTTCGCATGTTTCGCATCAATCACACCAGTCGCACTCGTCAGGATCAGGACATTATAGTTCACACAGTAATTCAGCAACACCTACACCAAGTACTACATCAAACGGCTCATCTAATTCTTCAAATGGAACAGCAACTGGTGGAGGCGGAGTAGCTGGGGCAATAGGATCAGCGCTCCAGGCATTTCCTAACACATCCGGATGGGATTGCATTTTCGATGCTACATACTATGCATCTAATAATCCTGATCTTTTTGCTGCATATGGAACCGATGCAACCGCCTTACTTCAGCATTTCAAAGATTACGGAATGGCAGAAGGACGCCAAGGTTGCTTAGAATTTAATGTAAATTACTATATGACCAATTATGCCGATCTTGTACAAGCATATGGAACAGACCTTAAGAGCTATTATATTCACTATAAAGACTATGGAAAAGCAGAAGGTCGCATAGGATACACTCTTATTCAATAAGTTTATTAAAGAGCAGTTCAATTGTGAGCTGCTCTTTTTATGTATAATCTCTTCTCGTTTCCATTCTTTTCTATTCTGTCCATAACTTCATCATGAGCAAATAATCTTAATTTCCCCCATTATTTTCTTTTTCTTTTCTTATTTCATCAACCAATTCATCAAGTCCATCATCGTGTTTTTTTAACTCATCAAAGCCATACTCAGCAAAATCTGCAACGACCTCATCCCAGGTCTTTCCGTATTTTGTCTGCAAATATGACTCGTATTTAGTAGCTTGCTTACCAGTGAGTTGTCTTTGGGCATACACCATCGTAGTGTAATCTGTCATAACAATAAAGTAATCATTGCCATTTATCTCATAATATATATTATTACCGATTATTTTTTTAGTAAATAATTCCGTTTCAAACTCATCAAGGCGTTCATATGCTCGTTCCGTTGCTGAAACAGCTTCTCTATAGTCCTCAGTAGAAACTAAATAATATGTTATACCAAGTAATATTAGTATTAATAGCACAGCCAATCCAACAAATACCGGTTTTAATTTTTCCAATTCGCTTTCTATTTTTGCTTGCTTTATTTCTTTTTCTTTAGCCTTTTTTCTCGCTCTTCTTCAATTCTTTTTTTCTCTAATTTCTTTTTTTCTTCTTCCTTCAAAGTATCAAAATGCTTTTTTACAGCATAACCACAATTCGGACATGCCTCAGCAGAATCAGATACCTTTCCCCCGCATTCGGGACAATCAATTAGTGCCATTACTATATTCTCCTTCATAGTAATTATTTTTTGAGCCAATTAGTGCTAAAATCTATTATTATAATACCATATTATATATAACCCAAGTTCTATTTTAAAATGTTTATAAAAATCCATTTTACAGGCCATAATATGCAGTAATAAAAGAATCCTGCTAACAGGCTTGAAGTTCCTTTTATAGCACTTTTTGCTGAAAACGTTGTCTTATGATAGATCTTGTTCTTTAATGCTCTTGAAAGATTTTTTATCCACCCCATTCCCTTCTTTCCATAAAAAGGGTTAACCATCCTTTTTAATTTTTCTCTTATATTTCCCTGTTGTCCTGGCTTTAAACGATTTTTTAAACGAAGGAGTCCTAAGCCCAACTTTCATTTCAAACCTCCAACATACTTGATAAACCATAACGGGTTCTCAGCAAAATCAGCATTTGTTTTTAAG
>JAILBM010000100.1 GCA_024680925.1 Butyrivibrio sp. | reverse complement strand
TTTAAAAAGTACAGTACAAGCCCTGCCCTATTAGGAAATCTCTCATTATTATTCATTTTTATCCCCATTATTTCCAAAATTAAAAGTTCCTGTATGTATTACACTATCTCCACAGACATTTTCCCCCGCTCGAAGGGTATTCTTATCCTGTAGCAGTTGTGCTCCCAGGTGGTCTTTAGCCGCTCATCTTTAATCTCGCATATTTCCACCGAAACATCACTGCTCTTAAGTCTTGTGCCTTTAATATAAAGCTTTGCAAGATTGCCTATCTGCACACATACATCTCCGTTTTCAGAGTTCAAAACCGATGGTTCTTCATAGGTCATAAATCCAAGTATTCCCTTTAGTCCGCCATCATATTCATCATTTATAAGAACTTTATCATTATCCAGTTTTACTTCTCTTAAATAGCTGACCACATTTCTGTTTCCGAAAGCCGGAGCGATATCCATAGTAAGTGAATGATTTTCTGCATCAAATACCACATCCTTAGCTGCATACTTTTCACCGGCAAGCTCCATGATGGTCTCATGTCCGTCATAAAAAGTAGGCAAATTATGGTACACTGACTGCATCGTCCATATCTCATATCTTCTGTCAGAAAAAGTCTTAGCTGTATAGGTTTCTACACCAAGATCGATAAGAAGGGGCTTACCTGATTTATACAAAGTAACCGAACCTACATCATTATGATTGTGACTGTCAGCATTATTGCCGGCTTTTGCAGCAAGCACAAACTTATCGTTTCTGCTTATCATCATTCCCACACTGTCAAAAAATACATCCTGCTCTTCAGTGGAATCTCCATGACGAAAACGCATTATATCATCATGGCACTTAAGCTGCAAAAATCTATACCACAGATTATTCTCCTTTGGAAGAAGCTTCACACTCCAGTTACCCATTCTATAATCATCAGCAGCAAGTGCGCACAACAAAGGATCAGAAACAGCTTTACCAAACAGGAATTCTCTTGCGCATCTTGTGCCTGCCTTAGCCGCACAATCAGCAAAGTTAATATAATATCCGTTATCAACATGAATCTTTCTGATATATGTTGCGATATTTTTGATCTTATCAATGCCAAATACATTCTTAAAGGCATTATCCGTAAGATCATTCATAATATCCAAAATGCCAAAAAGGCATAGACCGGCATGTGAGTAATACTGCGCGCCTTCATCACAGCATCCGTCCTCGCCATATGAATCAATAAAATAATTTGTGGATTTTGCTGATATCTTAAGTATGTTCTCCTTATTCTCAGAAGTAATGGCTTTAGGTGATCTTGTAAACGCAGATAAAAGTACATTCTGAGTGATCCATACAGTCCAGTTTATTGCCTTGCTTCCATCTCCCATCCACCAGAAATGCTCATTGAGATATGGCTTTATGATCCTGTCTGTAATCTTAGCATCCACATATTTTGTTATTAAGGGATTGATACCTTCAAATACAGGCCTTAGCAAATACTCTGCCGTACCAATAACAGCACCTGTCTCTGCAGCAAAAAGATCTATGACCGGTTGCTGCGTATCAGGCATATTAGTTTGTTTCGCATAGCGAATATGCGAATTATGAGCCGGATGACACCAACTGCTCTCCTCCATTATCAGATATAGACCATCGAGAATGTCATCGATAAATTCACCTTTATTCTGTATACACTCCGCAAGGACCATGGCGGATAGTTTAATTCTTCTTGAAAAAGATTTATCCTCAAAATTTATTCGATTACCTGTCTTGTAGAAATCCCTGTAATCCGAAAGAAGTATAACTGACCAGGGTATTTTCTTTTGTTTCTCTCCCTCCGTTATCACTGCTTTTTTAAGATCATCCGCAAGGTTATCCCAAAATTCTCTGTCATCTATCTTCGGTAAATCTATATTATTATTTATGCTTTCAAAATTATCACTGTTTAAATATTCATAGACCATGTTAAATCACCTCAATAGATTATTATAAACGAAAAAAAGTAAATTTACATCAAAAAAGACATTCCGGATAAAATATCCGAAATGCCCTTTCTGGAAGGTTTTATAACATTATATTTACACCCGCTTAAAGTGAATCTGATATGCCGGGTAAATACCGTAAAGTGGCTCGAAAGAATAACCGCCATTCATAAGTGCAC
>JAILBM010000099.1 GCA_024680925.1 Butyrivibrio sp. | reverse complement strand
GGTGCCCCTCACCAATCATATGATTTTCAATTTTAAATTCTTTTTTCATGTGAAATCCTTATTATTTATTCCCAAAAATAGTTTTGCAAATATTGATCATTGTTCCAGGGCTTTCTGGCAGTGAATATACTGCCATCTGCTTTACTTATATATACACCGGGAAAATAATGTATAAACAGTGGTGTAAGACACATGGTATAGCCCCCGGCAAGGTCATAAATTATTTTGTCACCTTTTTTAAATTCAGGAGCATCTGTTTCTTCAAAAAGTCTGTCATATTCCATGCAGGTTGCACCGCATACCCATTGAGATTTAAGTATGCTGCGCTTTGCAGTAGTATCAGCTTCATTTGTTAATTCATTATGATGAGGATACCAGTGTCTTGTAACCTGAGGATTTAAGTTTACGCGGCTTCCGTCAGTTTGTATATATACATGTTCCCTTACCCTTTTTGTATCGGTTACAGAGGTAACAAAGCTGCTGGCAGCAGATATAAGTGATACTCCGGGTTCAACAATAAGCTTTGTTTTGCCGGAATCAAAGCCTTTGGACAGCTCCTTGGAAATAGCAGGCATATAGTCTCTATAATCAGGCTTATCTGTAACTCCGCCATAGTATCCGCCTCCCATATCCACATATTCTAAATCAAGGCCGAATTCTGTGGCTATCTTCACAGCAGATGCTGCAAGGGCTGCAAATACCTTAACGGAACGGGACTTTGTGCTGGAATGAAGGTGAAGACCGGTTATTTTAATGTTTGAAAGGGACTTTATATCAGAAATCACACTTCCAAGTACACCATTTTCATAACAAAATCCAAATCTGCTACCGTCTTCGTCTGCAGGAACTTCTTCTGGACAAAGGTGAGTAATATCAAAGTTTACACGTATTCCTATACTCATAGTCTTATTCGGATATTTTAAAGAAAGCTCTTTTATCCAAATAAGTTCATCTGATGAGTCAATATTTACAATGCCGCCATTTAATATCATAGCTTCAAAGATACTTCTGTCCTTTATGGGACCGTTATGAATAATATGGCTGTCCTCATATCCAAGGCGCTTTGCCAGGTCATATTCCATATCGGAAACCACTTCAGCAAAAAAGCCCTTTTCTTTAAGATGCTTTAAAAGCCAGGGTAAAGAGTTGGTCTTAACAGAATAGGAAGCTATATAATTACCCCAGCTATCCTTAAGGGAATTTATAAGTACAGCTATATCTTCATCAAGTCTTTTTTCATCTATATGATAAAAAGGTGTAGGAATATCTTTGATGGAGTTATAAGAAAATATAAAGCAATTTCCTGAATTATTTTTTACCTCAGGATGAAGCTTTATAAATTTATCCTCTGCTATTTTCCAGTCCTCATAGGTATCAATATCCTGAACCTCATCTTCGGACAGAATTAAAGGAACCATATCCTCCACATCTGTGGTATTATCTCTGAAAAAAGCATCTGTTCTGCAGGCATAGAACTGACCACAGTCATGGTAAAACTTTTCCAGATCCTGAGAACGGGTAGTGGCATATTCAGGGAAACGACGCACAAGACGCTCATTTCGTACTACAAAGCAGCGCTGGGGCGGATACGAATAACAAACTACCGGCATGGCAGACTCATGAGTCTTTAAAAGCTCCATAGCCTCTTTAAGTCTGTTTGCTGTTACAAAGGGAGCTGTAGGGTAAATGCAGCAAAAGCTGTCAAATTCTTTGCCTTTTTCTCTATAAGTATTTAAAACTTCAGCTATAACTTCATCTGTGGAAGCATAATCATTTGCTGTTTCTCCTGACCTCCTAAAGGGTACAGTCGCACCTGCTTTTAATGCAATATCAGCGATTTCATCATCATCTGTGGAGACCATAACTTCATCAAAGGCTCTGCTTTCAAGGGCAGCCTTTATTGAATAGGTAATGATTGGAAAACCGCAAAACTCTTTTATATTTTTATGAGGTATACGTTTACTGCCGCCTCTGGCAGTAATAATGGCAACTGAAGACATAATCAACCTCTCTTTGCACTTTAATTTACAATAAATAAGTTTCTTACCTGTGTGCTGTATTCGTCAAGCTCTTTTCTTGAAGAAGCTTCTATTACATAAAAGCCTCTGCCCATGATTGAGGCTCCGTCTGTAACTTTTCCTATTTTATCTCCGGGTTTTATGTTACAAACATAAGTATGTAAAGGTATACCCTTTAGCTCTGCTTCACTTGGAACCTTTTGTACTGTGCCCATGGGAAGATCAAAATATCTTATGAGCATATGCTTTGTATTTGATGGAATAAATGAAGCCTTGCTATTTTCAAGGGAAGGCACAGCCAGTTTAATAAATTCTCTTATTATATCCACCCCGGTAACGGCAGGAGTAAAGAGATTATGAAGGTTATGTCCGGAGGGACGTGCTGAAAGCTCTATTACAAAGGGTTCATTATCACCTGTTCTTATAATATCCGCATGGAAAAGAGTATTTGTAAGACCAAGAATTTCTCCACAGCTTTGAAGGTGATGTTTTAATTTTGTAATAAAAGCCTTTGTATCATTATCACAGTCTTTTTCCACCACAGAATAGTAACCTACACACTGACAAAAAGGTGGCGGAGTATTAACCTTATCCCGAAGTAGTATCAGATTAAACTTCCCATCTGTAAATGCACCGTCTACGCCGTATTCATGGCCTTCAACGCAGGTTTCCACAATAAAATCCTCATCAATTGGAAGCTTATCAAGAAAGCCTTTTTGTAATTCCTCAAAGGATGAGTACATCTCAACACTGCGGCTGCCGGATCCAAATCTTGGTTTTGCTATTACAGGAAAAGACATTTTGGCTATAGCTTCGTCGAAGCTTTGTGAATTTGCAGGGATAAGATAGAGGATGGCATTTCTAAGACCCTTATCTGATAAAAGCCTGTGAAAAAGGTATTTATCAGTACAGTTTGATGCGGCCTTATAAGAAACCCCGGTTAGTCCAAAACTGTCATTCACAGCTCCTGTAATGGTAAGGTATCTTCCGATAGGTACCGGAAGAACAAGAAGAGGACTTAAAGGCTTAAGAGTTTTTTTTACAAGTTCTTCATCCCTTATATCCACCACAATACTTTCATCTGCAGCTTCAAAGCCACCGGCCTTTGGATTACCGTCAAGAGCAACTGTATAAAAACCCAGCTCCTTTGCTGTATTAATTGCATATATTGCTTCGCTGCTGGCACCAATAACTGCAGCAACCTTATTTTTATTGTTTGTCATATTCACACTCTCAAATTTTACTATATTTTATAATATGATAGAATGATGATAGGGTCAAAAGGCATAAGTGTCACTTGCCCCAACATCATTATAATAGCACATATATGAGGAAGCTATATGAAAAAAGTAAGTGTTATAGTGCCGGTCTTTAATATGGCAGCTGATGATAAATTAAAATGGTGTCTGGATTCTCTGGTTCATCAGACACTTTCAGATGAAGATATAGAGATAATAGCAGTAGATGACTGTTCTACAGATAACTCCTATGAGATAATGAAAGACTATCAGGCGAAATATCCCGGAAGGTTTATTGCCCTTCATTCACCTGTTAATCATCACCAGGGAGGGGCCAAAAATATAGGTCTTACAATAGCCTGTGGAGAGTGGATCGGATTTATAGACGCAGATGACTGGGTGACGGAAGATTATTATGAGATTTTGTTAAAAAAGGCTCTTTCTACAGGAGCGGACATGGTGGGCTGTGATTACTGCCTTGTAAATAGTCACACCATGGAAATAGGGAAAATTGTACATAACAATAATGAAGCCCAGACAGGTATTATGGATAAAGAGAAATATAAAAGGCTGTTACTTGATACAGGAAGCCTTGTGGTAAAGCTTTATAAAAGGTGCATAATATTTGGTGAAAACTCTAAAGGTCCTATAGATTATCATTATCTTACCATGGAACAGATCCATGATAGCAGAATTCATATTTTTCCTGAGGATATTTTTTATGAGGATAATGCTGTAAGTAATACCTGGATGCTTAGATGCAGGCATTTCGAATATATTCCCGAGCCTCTTTATTATTATTATCAGCATGATGCCTCCACGGTGCATACAATATCCATAAAAAACCTTGAAGACCGTAAGGCAGCAGGAAGAATGATAGTTGAGCAGGCAAAAGAGTATGGGTATCTTGATGAATATAAAGAGGAACTGGAATTTGCCTACACGGTTCTTTTTTATGTAAATACGCTTTTTTCAGCTATGCCCTTAGAGCAGCATATAAAGGGCTGTTATAGCTTTTGCAGGGAACTTGGGGAAGAGATGAAAAGAACTTTCCCGGATTTTCAGAATAACAAATATTATATTGAAAGGGTTCATCCTGAGGAAAAAAAGCTGATTGCAATGCAAATGCAGTCCCATGCAAAGTTTTATGGATATTACAGAATGCTTTGGGCATACAGAAATATCAGAAAAGCCAATAAGAGAAAGAGAATATTTAAATAAATGCAGGATAGAATATATGTATGCCACACCTTTTACCATGTGTATGTGGCATGTCTTAAAGAATTTCATATACTTCACAACACAGATAATTCATCTTCAAAGGCAGCTCTGGTCCTTTCAAAGATGTCCAATAAATTTGGAACCATGGTGGACAGGGCCAAAAAGTGTCCACTCTTTGAGGAAGTTTTCGAATATGATGAAAAGGAAGATACCTTTTTTCCTGAACTTAAAGAATTAAAAACAGATACCGGAAGTCTTTTTAAGAATATGATCAACCGTATAAAGTTCTGCAAGCGCTTTGGGCAGCTTCAGGAAGAATACGTACCGGTAGATTTTACAAAATATAAGGATATATATGTTTTTTGTGATTCGGATCCTATAGGATATTACCTTAATTATAAAAAGATAAAATACCATGCCCTGGAGGATGGTCTTAATTGCATAAAATATTATGATACAGCCAGATTTGATAATAACGGACATTTTGCCATTAAAGCATTTATGGCTTCAATGGGACTTATTTTTATTCAGAACGGATATGGCAGATATTGCATAGATATGGAGGTTAATAATATTTCTATTTTGGATTATCCTTGTCCCAAATATATAGAACAGTCCAGAGAAGAGCTGACAGATGAACTTACCCGGACGGATAAGGATATTATGCTGGAGCTTTTCATAGAAAATATGGAGGAGTTAAAGGATCAGCTCTCCAAGGGAGAGGGAAAACAAAGAGTGCTTATACTTTCAGAGCCCCTTTGTGATCTACAGACCCGACAGAGGATATTCAGTGACATTATAAAAGATTATATCGATGAGAACTCTATAGTAATGATAAAACAGCATCCAAGAGATGTGCTTGATTATAAAAAAGCTTTTCCAAATGTTATTTTATTATCGGGGAGCTTTCCTATGGAGATGCTTAATTTTATAAAAGGACTTGAATTTGACAGATTGGTTTCTGTCTATACACAGGTGGATTCTATAAAATTTGTAAAAGAGAAAATATATCTCGGGGATGATTTCATGGATATCTATGAAGATCCCAAAATTCACAGACAAAATGAGCAGATAAAATAAGGACATTATGAGAAAAGAAACAAAAATACCTATAAATTTAATACTTGCACTTTTGGTAATGGCGCTTACTTTTATTATTTCATCCTTTGTTTCAGATTTTTATTTTGACTTAAATGATGACGTGCTTATGAAGGATATTCTTTCAGGAGCTTATACAGGAGATCCTGAAAGTCGCAATATTCAGATGCTTTATCTTATAAGTGCTTTTATAAGTATTCCTTACAGAATTATAAGGGCATTGGACTGGTATGGAATATTTTTGTGCTTTTGTCAGATTGGGTGTATTTTTCTTTTAGTCTATAGAAGTTTGTCCTTTGCAAAATCTTTTTATGGTAAAGTTATTGTACTTGTAACTGAGATGGCTGTTATTCTGGGACTTATGTTT
>JAILBM010000090.1 GCA_024680925.1 Butyrivibrio sp. | reverse complement strand
GTGATATTTGGAAAAGAAACTGCAGATACCGACAGTTTTTACGGAGTACGTGTAAATAATGAAAATGCAGATGATATAATTGCAGGTCTGGAGCTGCAATTGCAATAGTTTTTCTGGAGAGTGTATGGAAATAGCAGAATTTATTTATTATGTTTATTTTGCCATTATGATAGGTGTCCGTTCCTTTGGAATAATAGAAGGAATGACTGTTTATAATATCTCTTTGATTGTGGGAATGCTTTTATTTGTTATAAAAGTGTTAATGACTGAGCATTCTCTTCTTGAGTACATGGTAGGAGCAGTGCTTTTTGGCATAGCCGGAATAGTATATGTTTTTTCCGGAGAAAAGGGGATGCTTTTATATTTCACTATGATCTTTGGTGCAAAGGCCATAAAGGTTTCAAGAGCCTATATTGCAGGACTCATTTCAGTAGGTCTTGGTCTTATCACGCTTAGAATATCATCCCTGACAGGAATAATTGAGGAAAGTTATTATCTTCAGGAACGCTCCCAGGGACTTGTTTTCAGGCACAGTCTTGGATACCCTCACCCCAATTCGCTTCAAATGACATGTACTGTATGGTGCATGATGCTTATTTATGTAGCGCTTAAAAAGGGAAAAAAATATTTTTTTAGTGCTTCTGTCATATCCATAATATTATCAGGATATATCTACACTTATTCCAACAGCAGAACAGGACTTTTAAGTATTTGTATTTTTGTATTTTTAAATGCTTATTTTATTTTGAGAAAAAATGTCTCTCCTTTTGAAAAGTTTTTTATTCAGCTCATATTTCCTATGGGACTTTTGATAGGAGTTGTGGGACCGCTACTTCCTAAGCTTGAATTTATGAATAACCTTGACAGAAATATACTTTCAAGATTCGAAATATCCTCAGCTTATTTAGAGGAAAACGGCATAGCTTTATTTGGACAAAGACTTGTAACTCCGGAAAAATATTTATACGGCAATTATGGTATTGATATGGGTTATTCATATCTGTTTATTCAGCTTGGAATTGTCATGACAATACTTGTAGCAGTGTTGTTTATATGGTTTATAAATTATCTTTTAAAGAAGGACAGATATATTGAACTTTCTGTAATGCTTACCATGGTTATTATTGGTTATACTGAAAGCTACATTTTTAATCTGGGATATAAGAATATTGCATATATGCTTATGGGTAGTGCAATATTTGAATTTATCAGGGAAAAGTGCTCGGAAATGAGAATGGCAAGCATTAAGATAAATCCGATTAAAATCAGGTATAGGATAAAGAACAGCCTGATTAAGATATCGGTTATTTCAGAAGCCTTTGCCTTTCCCAAAGCAATTGGAATAATGGGCCTGAGTATTACAGCTGCCATTATGGGAGTAGTTATTTATCTTGCTTTAAATCCGGTACCTTCTGCAATTTACAGTCCTGTTAATTATACAGAAAGACAGGAGCTTAAGATGGAAGCCACTTTTTTGACCAGGGAAGATGTAAGTACAATAATATCAGGTGGAGATGTTGTTGTTGATTATAAAGATGAAACCACACCGATGTACAAATACGGACAGTCAACGGCTTTATGGCATCATATTGAGAAAACGGCAGATATATTTGTATTAGTATATCTGATTGCAACTGTATTATATATAATATTTTATGGTTTTAAGACTAAAAAAGAGTAATAAATATATTTTTGATATTTGAGGTTATTTAAATGGGTAGAGTTAAATCCGCTGCCAGAAACATAGCATTTGGCTATGTGGGTACAGCAGCAACAGCAATAATGTCCTTTATACTAAGAACGATATTTATTCATCAGCTTGATGAAGTCCTTTTGGGTGTAAATGGATTATATACAAGCATATTATCACTTTTATCCATGGCAGAACTGGGAATTGGAACAGCATTGAATTTTAGTTTATATGCTCCTGTTGCAAAAGGCGATACTGAGAAAATAAAGTCCTATATGCAGATGTATCGCAAGGCATATTATGTTATAGCACTGGTAGTTGCTGCAATAGGCCTTGCCCTGGCTCCTTTTTTACCTGTGATCATAAAAAATCCCGGCTATTGCACTACAAGAGATCTGACTTTATTTTATCTTATATTTTTGTTTAATACAGTCAGTACATACTTTGTTTCATATAAATACAGTTTGGTAAATGCTCAGCAAAAAAATTATATACAGACAAATATAAATACAATTACAAAGGTCATAACAGTTTTTTTACAAATAGTCGGCCTGTTGATATTTAAGAATTTTTACGTGTATTTACTTACGGATGCAGCAGTTCAACTGATACAAAAGGTATTTGTAAGCAGCTACCTTAACAGGCTCTATCCTTATCTTAAGGATAAAAATATTACTCCGCTTACCAAAGAAGAAAGCGGAGCAGTATGGAGTAAAACAAAAGCCCTGGTTCTTCATAAAGTAGGTGATGTGGCAAGACTTCAGACAGATTCACTCATAATATCATCCTTCATTGAAGTTGCTACGGTAGGTATTGTAGATAATTACAATCTTGTTATTTCTACTGTATCAAATTTTGTAAATATTATTTTTAATTCAGTTATTTCAAGTTTTGGTAACTTAATAGCAACTGAAAACAGACAAAAACAGTTTGAAATGTTTAAGGTTTACAGGTTTTTTGCTGCCTGGTTTTATGGATTTTCAGCTACGGGATTCTTTATTTTATTATCACCCCTTATAGAACTGTGGCTTGGTCAGAGCTGGCTCCTTGGAACCGCCGCTATTTATCTGCTTCTTACGGATTATTATTTTAAAGGCGACAGAATAGTACTTAGTAACTATAAAACTGCAGCAGGGGTTTTTGAACAGGATAAATATCTGGCACTTATACAGGGAGTTGTTAATCTGGTGCTTTCCATATGGCTGGTACAGGTTATCGGACTTGCCGGAATATATGTAGGTACTGTAGTTTCGGGACTGATTGCAAATGTGACAAAGCCTTTTATAATCTACAGGACATGCTTTGATAGAACACCGGTATCATATTTTGCTGATACTTTAAAATATGTTTGTTCGACAACATTTATAATAGCATCCGGCTTGTTTATAAGAAGTATAGTTATGCCTGAGGTTACGTATATTTCGTTCGCTATTATGTTTATAATAGTTTGTATACTGTTTAATGCCATATTTTTACTATTGTTTGGAAGAACCACTGAAGCAAAATATCTTTTTGGACTTATAAAAGCAAAGTTTATAAAAATGTGAAAATCTATGATTTAAGGTGCAATGATTATGAAAAGTGAAATTTATATGCTTTGTATGGAATCTATGAAACAGCTTGATGCTATGCAGCATAGTAGTTTGAAGGTAATTGCCAAAAGGAAGATCAAATCTGTTTTAGGACGAAATGTCATGCCAAAAGATCCTGTATTCTGGCCGGCAGGAGCTATTTTACTGGGGCTGACCGAAGCTGTTATAGCAGGGGATAATAAAGAGTCCGGGGAAGAAGCAAAAGTTTTGGAGTATATTAATAAATATATTGGAAACTGGCTTAATTCAAGGCCTTCAGAATCAGTGAAAAATACAGATGATGCACTGGCCGGATATGCTATGTTAAAACTTTATGAATATACAGAAGATGAGCTCTATAAGGCTGCAGCAGAAAAAATAGCAGCTTTTATATTAAATGCTTCTGTGGATAATGCCGGTTCGATAATCTATCATCCGGAAAGAGGAAATTCATATATTTTTGCGGATGGTGCGGGAATGACTGCGGCTTTTTTGGCTAAATACGGAGAAATGTTTGGTAATGAAAAGGCTTTAAATAAGGCTGCCCTTCAGATAAATAACTTTTTTAACTATGGTATGGATAATGGAACAGGACTTCCTTACCATGGCTATGAATATGAACTAAAAGAAAAAAAAGGCCTTGTGGGGTGGGGAAGAGCTATAGGCTGGCTTATGCTTGGCGCATCTGAAGTTTTTTTAAATACTACTGATGATTTATTGCAGGAAAAGTATAGTTTACTATTACAATATATTTGTGACTTGCAAAGGGATGATGGAAGCTTTAGCTGGTTACCGGAGGCAGTGGAAGCACATGCTGATACTTCCGCAACCGCAATGATTGCCTATGCTGCAGCTTTATTAAAAGATAGTCCAAGGCTATCGGAAGAATTAAGGCAAAGTCTTACACTCCTTTCAGAGGATGCAGTATTATATGTTAATTCTCAGATTAAGGATGGAAGAGTTGGAAATGCTTTGGGAGAATGCGTTGATTTTGCCATGCATCCTCAAAAGTATGGAGTATACCCATGGGGGCAGGGTATGGCACTGGCTTTAATAGCAATTAATGAAAAAAAACACTGATTTTATAAATATGGATTCTTGGAATGAAATTACAAGAATCCATAGCTATTTATGGTGTTATTTGGTAGAATTGATAAGATGATTTTATAAAGAAAGAAGATTTTGTTATGCAGATTATTTTATTATCAGGGGGAAGTGGAAAAAGACTTTGGCCCTTATCTAATGATGTTCGTTCCAAGCAGTTTATTAAGATGTTCTATGGAGAAGATGGAACTCTTGAATCCATGGTTCAGAGAGTTTACAGGCAGATTAAAGCTGCTGCTCCTTCAGCGGATATAGTTATTGCTACCAGTAAAAAGCAGGCATCAGCCATTCATAATCAGCTTGGAGATAAGGTTGATATTTGTGTTGAGCCTACAAGAAGAGATACTTTTCCGGCGATTGCACTCGCAGCAATGTATTTAAAGGACGAGAAAAACAGACCGGATGATGAACCGGTAATTGTATGTCCTGTTGATCCATATGTAGATAACAGTTATTTTGAATGTTTCAATGAGCTTGTGGCTATGGTTGAAGCAGGAGACTATAATCTTAACCTTATGGGTGTAGAACCGACATACCCAAGTGAGAAATACGGATATATTATACCTGCAGATAAAGAGCATATAAGCAAAGTTTCTGAATTTAAGGAAAAACCGGATCTTGCAACTGCAGAAGGTTATCTTAAGCAGGGCGCTTTATGGAACTGTGGTGTTTTTGCTTTTAAGCTTGGATATGTTGTAAAGAGAGCGGAAGAACTCCTTGATATCCATTCCTTCAAGGATTTAAAGAAAAACTATGCTGAAGTGACCAAAATAAGCTTTGACTATGCAGTTGTTGAACATGAGGATTCCATTGGCTCTGTTCGTTATAACGGTCAGTGGAAGGATATCGGCTCCTGGAATACCTTTGCAGAAGAAATGCATGAGCCTGTTATAGGAAAGGCAGTAATGGATGATACCTGCAGCAGTACCAATATAATCAATGAGCTTAATATCCCGATACTTGCCATGGGTGCTAAGGATATGATAATAGCAGCTTCCAATGATGGTATTTTGGTTGCTGACAAGCATCAGTCCAGCTATATAAAGCCTTATGCAGAAAAAATGGAACAGCAGGTAATGTATGCTGAGAAATCCTGGGGAAGCTTTACAGTTCTTGATGTTCTTCCTGAATCCATGATTATCAAGGTTGTGTTATTACCAAAACATCAGCTCCATTATCACAGCCATGAGCACAGAGACGAAGTCTGGACCATTGTAAGTGGTGAGGGAACCGTTGTTATTGATGG
>JAILBM010000016.1 GCA_024680925.1 Butyrivibrio sp. | reverse complement strand
GAGAACTCATCAACCATAGGAAGAAGATCTTTACCTGTAACTGTAAGGCCAAGAGCCTTAACGTGATTTTCGATTATAGGATCAAGTTCCTCTACAACATAAAGCTTTTCAACTTTAGCTGCGAAGTCCTTTATAAGTTTTTCCGGAAGAGGATTGGTCATTCCGATTTTAAGTACGCTTACACTGTCTCCAAAGACTTCTTTTACATACTGATAGGAAGTGGAGCAGGTGATGATACCAATCTTTGTATCGCCCATTTCAACTCTGTTTACCGGAGCTGTTTCGGCATATTCTACAAGGTTTCTTGTACGTTCCTCGACAATAGGATGACGCTTTTTGGCATTGCCTGGCATCATTACATATTTGGCTATATTTTTTTCGTAAGGGAAATCCGGAACAGTTCTTTCGCCCTTCTGAACAAGGGACTGGGAGTGTGCAACTCTGGTGCACATTTTAAGAAGTACCGGTGTGTCAAATTTCTCTGATATTTCATAAGCAAGTTTGGTAAATTCCAAAGCTTCTGCAGAATCTGAAGGCTCAAGCATAGGTACCTTTGCTGCAATGGCATGGTGTCTTGAATCCTGCTCGTTCTGGGATGAGTGCATTCCCGCATCATCAGCCACAACTATTACAAGTCCTGCATTTACTCCTGTATATGACATTGTGTAAAGTGGGTCTGCTGCAACATTAAGTCCAACGTGCTTCTGAGCACAAAAAGATCTGCGTCCTGCCAGGGAAGCACCAAAGGCTGATTCCATAGCTACCTTTTCATTTGGAGCCCACTCACAATAGATTTCATCGTATTTTGCTGCCTCTTCAGTAACCTCAGTACTTGGAGTGCCGGGATAACTTGAAATAAAGCATACTCCTGCTTCAAAAAGCCCACGTGCAACTGCCTTATTACCCAGCATGAGCTCTTTGCCTTCGTTATTACTCATCAAAAAAACCTCCTAAAAAAACTTTTGCCATTTTATGATTTAATACATTAAAGTCATAAAATCCTCTTTCTAGAATAATAGATATTCTGCATAAAATCAAGAAGTAAAAAACTTAATGGTTTGACCTTTTGCACAAAAACGAGTATACTTACTTTAACGCGTTAATGTGCGTTAGAGGTATTTTTTTTTGGAGGAGATTGTTTATGCCGATTACAGATTTGCTAGAACGAAACAGTAAATTATACGGTGATGAAGTTGCTCTTGTGGAAATCAATCCTGAGATCAAGGAAGAGCAAAGGGTTACCTGGAAGGAGTATGAGCTTATCCAGCCAACGGCTACTTCATATTATAGACGACAGATTACCTGGTCCGTATTTGATGAAAAGGCCAACAGAGTAGCAAATATGCTCATGGAAAGAGGAATCAAGAAGGGGCAGAAATGTGCGATTCTTCTTATGAACTGCCTTGAGTGGCTGCCGATTTATTTTGGAATTCTTAAAAGCGGAGCTGTAGCTGTTCCGCTTAACTTTAGATTTACTGCCGATGAAATTGATTATTGTTTAAAGGCTTCAGATTCAGATGTATTGTTTTACGGACCTGAATTTATAGGCCGAATTGAAGATATTGCTGAAAAACTTAAAAAGGAAATGCTTCTCTACTATGTTGGAGACCAGTGCCCATCCTATGCTGAGGACTATTACAAACAGGTTTCAAACAGTTCCTCTGTTGCACCAAGAGTCCTGATAGAGGATAAGGATGATGCTGCAATTTATTTTTCATCCGGAACAACAGGATTTCCTAAAGCTATTTTGCATATACATACTGCTCTTATGCAGTCTGCACAGATGGAAGCTATCCATCATGAAACAACCCATGAAGATAATTTCCTTTGCATTCCGCCACTGTATCATACCGGAGCAAAAATGCACTGGTTTGGTTCACTATATACAGGAAGCAGAGCGGTTCTCTTAAAGGGTAATTCTCCGGAAGCAATATTCAGAGCTGTTTCTGAGGAGCACTGTACTATAGTGTGGCTCCTGGTGCCATGGGCTCAGGATATACTTGCAGCCCTTGACAGCGGCAAGATGAAAATTGAGGATTATAAGCTTAGCCAGTGGAGACTTATGCATATAGGTGCACAGCCTATTCCACCAAGTCTTATTAAGAGATGGCTTGAGTATTTCCCTAATCATAAATACGATACAAACTACGGACTTTCAGAATCTACAGGCCCCGGCTGCGTACACCTTGGCCTTGAAAATGTTCACAAAGTTGGAGCTATCGGTGTTCCGGGACATGGATGGAAGACCAAGATTGTGGATGAACAGGGTAATCCTGTAGAAAAGGGCCAAATCGGAGAGCTTTGTGTAAAGGGCCCCGGTGTTATGGTCTGCTACTACAAGAATCCTGAGGCTACCAAAGAAATCCTTAAAGACGGCTGGCTCTTTACGGGAGATATGGCCAAGCAGGATGAGGACGGCTTTATATTCCTTGTTGATAGAAAGAAAGACGTTATCATTTCTGGTGGTGAGAACTTATATCCTGTACAGATCGAGTCCTTCCTTATGAAGAATGACAAGATTCACGATGCAGCTGTTATAGGACTTCCTGATACTCGTCTTGGAGAAATTGCTGCCGCAATCATTCAAGTTAAAGAGGGCATGACTCTTACAGTGGATGAGGTTGATGCATTCTGCGTTGATCTTCCAAGATATAAGAGACCCAGAAAGATCATCTTTGACCATGTAATCAGAAATGCTACAGGAAAGATTGATAAGCCAAAGCTTCGCGAGAAATATTGCGGAGACCACCTGGTTGAAAAACAGAATAAGTCTTAAAGCCCTATAAAAGGGAGGAAGCCGGTACACTTGAGGG
>JAILBM010000040.1 GCA_024680925.1 Butyrivibrio sp. | reverse complement strand
GAGTTCTGTTGGTTTGTAGTCACATAGTAAAGAGCCTTCTGTTGATATTCCGAGAGCCTGCTCATTTCTTCATCAGAAACTCCTACATTTGGATTTCTCATCTTGGCAGCCAGCACCGACAATTCTTTGTGTTCTTTGCTGTCCGGATCAATGCCATATTCTTCCTGGAGTTCTTTTAGCTTGGCATCATTTTCTCTTGTATCAGCACTCTTCTCATTGATCTCATCCTGCAGACGCTTTATTTCATCCTTGATTCCCTGCATCTGTGCGTCAAGTTTCTTTTCTCCGCCAAAAGCATCGGACACGACTTTAAGAGCCTGCTTCTTTGCAAGGCCCTGTCTCTGAGCTATCAGGCTATCTCCTGTGAGATTTGCTCCTGATATCGTTGTGCTGTTTTTATTATTAGTATGTGATTTAGACGCAGAATTTACGCCGGTCTGATCCTGTAAAAAGTTATTCTGCACTTCCATGTTCTGCTGTATCTTCATGAAGCACCTCCTTGTGACATCCAAATGAACATAATTACAGCTTTCTACTTATATATCGACTTAAAATAAAACAATCTTAACCCTTTGGATTGAAAAACTTGCTAAATATTGTTTTCCTAATCTTCATATCGGTTCTGCATAGTTCCCATTAAAGACCACTTGCATGAATAGACGTTATTATGTCATGAAAAGACATTTTCCGGTGTCAATATGTAGCCATTAGGCAATTACCTGCTTAAAACCGTCCATAAAGTGTAAACTGACCAATAGTTCTCTGATTCCAAGGATATAGTTTTCTTGCCATCAGAGAATAAATATACACTTCCTGCTTGCTCTTGAAACTCAAGACCACTACTGTCAGAAATATATTGTAGTAATTCCTGACACTCACCACGTCGGGAAATGTATACCGGTCCTTCAGCTTCAACATTCACCTTTACGTAGGGGTATTCCTCAGTAATTGCTGATGCAGCATGTAGGTATGGAAGTGGATTTCCTTTCTGAAAAATTTCTGATGAATAGCAAAAGAATACTGCTCCGATAGTTACTACTACAGTTATCACTATCAAAATTGTTCTTAATGGCTTTGTTTTCTTGCTCTTGTTAAGATTATTCATCAACGAACTCCATATGCCCTGTGTCATAACCACAATCTATTTTTACCTTTTTTATTTCATGATCTGACTCCCCAGATGTCGGGACAGGATATGTAAAATATAGTGTATTTTCTTCCCATGAAAAATATGGCTCATCAGTTGACGTTGCTGTGTAGAACCATTCCTCAAATATACAGTTTATATTTCTGTCAGTACCATCAATTGTGTCATTTAATATGATGCCATAGGCACCTTTTTCTTTACTGATTATTCCATATGCCCTATATCTTCCGGTAGAATCTTCTGCCATATCTATGAGAATATCTGCATCTTCCTTAAACTCTATCGTATTATTCCAGGGCACCGGTTTATACTCATATTCATTTAGAACCCGGTCAATTATAGTGCTGTAATCGTTATCAGCAGGTTGATCATTGTCATATTCTATACATTCTTCATCTTTCTTTTCCGCTATAAACACAGCTGTTGGGCCATCAGTAGTGTCGATTCCAAGTTTTTCAAAATCAATTGTTGGCTCTTCCTTTGCCCCACAGCCGAATAGCAGCACAGCTGAAACAGCGCCCAATAATACAAATCCATATTTTCTCAAGTATTCATTCTCCAAAATTTTTTAGTAATTGTTCTAAATCTTCACATTTTCATTATACCGCCATGTCCACTTTTTCAATCATTACAGTGCACGAATAGGCACCAAAATGTCATAAATGGACGGTTGAAGCCAAATCACCCATCATGAAGTGAAGTTAATTATACTGCTTTAAGATGCCAGGTAGTGAAAGTCAACTACCTGGCAAATAATAGTTCAAACTATGCTGATAATGCAATTATACTTATAAAGCATTTTACTTATCAAATATCAAAAGCCACATCTTCTCCGATATCGTAGCTGTGGAGTACGTTCTCCTGAAGCTTTTCCCTGAAATCCTT
>JAILBM010000006.1 GCA_024680925.1 Butyrivibrio sp. | reverse complement strand
GATTACAATGTTCAGCAGATTCCTTTTTATATAGCTGCTCACAGAGCTATCAGAAACGGAGAACTGTTTTGGAACTGGACAATAGATTTCGGAACTTCCATGATTGGTACCTTTTCCTTCTATTTACTTGGAAGCCCTTTTTTCCTTTTGACACTCCCATTTCCCGAGAGCTTTATACCATATATGATGCCTTTTATAATGGCGCTTAAATATGCAGTATGTGCTGCCACTTCTTACACTTATATAAGAAGACATGTTGTAAGGGATGAATCAGCCATGTTGGGGGCATTATTATATGCTTTTTCAGGTTTCAATGCCTGCAATATAGTTTTTAATCATTTTACGGATGCGGTTGCCTTTTTTCCTTTATTTTTGCTTACCTTTGACAAGCTGATGGAAATTGATCATCACAAAGATAATATGCACTTTTTCTTTGGTGGAAAAGAGTTGATCCATTTTTCATTAATGACAATGGTTATGGCGATTATCAATTATTATTTTTTCTTTGGAGAAGTAATATTTTTGATTATTTACTTTGTCATAGTTTATATTCCGGGAAATAAAAAAAGAGATATTATAAGAATGTTCTTAAGAGCGCTCTTTGGAGGCGTTCTTGGAGGGATGCTTGGGGGTTTTTATATACTTCAGTCGTTTCTTTCCATAAGTGGTAACAGCAGGCTTTCCGAAACATTATCCGGTTATGATGTTGTTTCATACCACAGTATGAACATGCTTTGGGATATTCTTAAGAGTATGGTGATGATTCCCGACATTATCGGTAAGGGTACCGTATTTTATACAAGTGATGTGCGTGTGGCCTCCCTGGCAGTTTATTTGCCGGTATTTGGAATTGCAGGGGTCAGTGCATATTTCTTGCAGACAACCCTAAAAAAGGATGTACATAAAAGGCTGCTTCTTGCATGTCTTATTATGTCAATGATCCCTATATTAAATTCGGCATTCTCATTATTTAATTCAGAGTATTATGCAAGATGGTTTTACATGCCTATTCTATTTATGGCAATGGTCACTGCAAAGACTGCTGAGCGCGGCAAGAGCGTTGAACTAAAAAGAGGCGTTCTTATAACTTCGTTTTTGTTTATATTAATTCTTTTAATATCTATAATCCCGTCCTACACAAGCTCCGGGGAAGTGGTTGATTATGGACTTATTGAAAATACCAAGATATACAAAAAACAGGTCATCGGAACTGCTGTAATGACAATAATGTTAATACTATCTGTTTTTTGTGTACCAAAGTGCGTAAGAAAAATTAAGTTATTTAAGATGAAAGAAATTGGTCTTAAAAAACCAATAATGCGAATACATGTACTTCTGTTTGCAACGATCATAGGATGTGTGATTTCAACCTATGTGGTTCTGTCAAATGGTAGCAGCCTAATATCAGATTATGGGAAAGAGCAATGGGAATTACAGATGCTTAATACTGTTCCGGAACTTGAAGGTGATGAATTTTACCGTGATGAAACCGATGATACTGCGACTAATTATGATATGGTCTGGGGAATAGGCTCCCTTCATAGTTTTATAAGTACTCTGCCTGCAGAGACCTTTGATTTTCTTGATGTTGTGGATATTGACAGAAAGGTTGAAACAAAAATTTCCAACAATCTGATCGGAATAAGAGCAATACTGTCACAAAAATATTATCTTGAAAACGAAAGGATCAACGACAGCGGATATTTTGAAGCCGGAGATGGTATTGAAGGTTTCATTTATCTGGATTCTCAAAATGGTTTTGACATATATCTGAATACCAATTACATAAAAATGGGATTTGCTTATGATTATTTTATAAGGGAATCGGATTTTGAAGAGATAGATAATACTGAGATAAAAGACAGACTGCTTAGCGTTGCTGTTGTATTGTCCGATGATGATGCTGATGCATTGAAAGGTGTATTAAAGGAACTTCCCGAGGACTACTATATTGATACACTGCCCTATGATATATTTGAAAAAAACTGCGAAGAAAGAAATAAAACATCCTGTGAAACATTTGAAACCAGTACCAATGGGTTTACAGCAAGAAGCTCAAATCTTGATTCAGATAAGCTGTTATTCTTCTCGGTTCCTGCCGTAAAAGGTTTCACTGTATATGTGGATGGAAAAGAAGCTGAAATAATAAAAGCGGATTATGGTATGACTGCAGTTATGGTTCCGGCGGGTGTTCATGAAATAAAAGCCACCTACATACCCGATGGCTTTTATGCAGGATTCTTTATGACCGTCACCGGAATTGCTGTTCTTTTGTTATATATGGCGGTTGTTCATTTTTACAAACATCGTCAAATGTGATAACTTTAATAAGGAAAAACAATAATTAGGGATAGGAGTCAAAGTATGAGTAAGATGACTATGAGCCAGAAGATTCTGGCAGCGCATGCGGGGCTGGATTTTGTTTCTGCAGGGCAGCTTATTGAAGCAGATCTTGATCTGGTGCTTGGTAATGATATAACCAGTCCGGTTGCGATCAAAGAAATGGATAAATTTAAATCAGAGGGTGTCTTTAATAAAGATAAGATAGCATTGGTTCCTGACCATTTCGTACCCAACAAGGACATAAAATCTGCTGAGAACTGCAAGTGTGTAAGAGAGTTTGCAAGAAAAAACAGTATTACAAATTATTTTGAAGTAGGACAGATGGGTATTGAACATGCTCTTTTACCTGAAAAAGGTTTAACCGTAGCAGGAGATCTGATAATCGGGGCAGATTCACATACCTGTACTTATGGCGCCCTTGGAGCATTCAGCACAGGTGTCGGCTCTACTGATATGGCTGCGGGAATGGCTACAGGCAAAGCCTGGTTTAAGGTGCCCTCCGCTATTAAATTCAATCTGACGGGCAAGCTTTCCGAATATGTAAGCGGTAAGGATGTTATTCTTCATATAATCGGTATGATAGGAGTAGATGGAGCTCTTTATAAATCAATGGAATTTACAGGAGAGGGAGTATCATCACTTTCTATGGATGACAGATTTACAATTGCTAATATGGCAATTGAAGCCGGTGGAAAGAACGGAATTTTCCCAGTTGATGAAAAAGCCATAGCTTATATGGAAGAACACGCACCCGGAAAAGAAATCAAAGTCTTCGAAGCTGATGAAGATGCGGAATATGATGAGGAATACACAATTAATCTTTCGGAGCTTACCCCTACGGTTGCTTTCCCTCACCTCCCTGAGAATACTCATACTTTTGATGAAATAGATAATATCAAGATTGACCAGGTTGTTATTGGTTCCTGCACAAACGGACGTATTGATGATATGAGATGTGCTGCAAAGATCCTCAAGGGAAGAAAGGTTGCGGATGGCGTAAGATGTATTGTGATACCTGCAACTCAAAAAATATATATGCAGTCGATGGAAGAGGGACTTCTTAAGACTTTTATTGAAGCAGGCGCAGTTGTATCGACTCCTACATGTGGACCATGCCTTGGAGGATACATGGGAATACTTGCTTCAGGTGAACGCTGTGTTTCAACAACAAACCGTAATTTTGTAGGTCGTATGGGTGCTACAGATTCAGAAATTTATCTTGCATCACCTGCAGTTGCGGCAAGTAGTGCTGTTACCGGAAAAATTTCCCAGCCTTCGGAAATTATGTAAATGACAAATAGATAAAATGTAATTATAGCTTTGGAAGGAGCATTTAATATGAAAGAAGCAAAGGGAACGGTTTTTAAGTTTGGAGATAATGTGGATACAGACGTTATTATTCCTGCAAGATACCTTAATACCACAGATCCTAAAGAACTTGCTTCACATTGTATGGAGGATATTGACAAAAGCTTTATACAAAATGTGAAGGAAGGCGATATAATAGTTGCCAATAAAAATTTTGGATGTGGGTCATCAAGAGAGCACGCACCTATTGCAATAAAAGCAGCAGGTGTTTCATGTGTTATTGCAGAGACTTTTGCAAGAATATTCTATAGAAACAGTATTAATATCGGATTGCCTATAGTAGAATGCGCTGATGCAGCAAAGGAGATTGAAAGCGGACATACTGTCAGTATCAATTTCGACACAGGTGTCATAACGGATGAGACCACCGGAAAAACTTATCAGGGGCAGGCTTTTCCTCCGTTTATGCAAAAAATAATAGACAGCGAAGGGTTGGTAAATTATATCAATGCAAAGTAATATAAGGCTTTTCATGGTTATTCCCTGTTATAATGAGCAGGAAGTATTGCCTGAAACTTCCAAACGTCTTGAACAGAAGATGAAAAAACTTATCCAGAATGGTGTTATTGCAGACTCCAGCAGAATCGCTTTTGTTAATGACGGTTCCAAGGATAATACTTGGCAGATGATCGAAAAACTGCATAATGATAATCCATTATTTCAAGGTATAAAATTGTCAAGAAACAGAGGACATCAAAATGCTCTTTTAGCAGGACTTATGACTGTTAAGGATATATGTGATGTTGCAATTTCCATGGATGCAGACCTGCAGGATGATATAGATGCAATAGATGAGATGCTGGAAAAATATAAAGCCGGAGCAAATATAGTATTCGGTGTAAGGAGCAAGCGGCAGACTGATACTTTCTTTAAAAGATTTACTGCTGAGAGTTATTATAAGCTGATGAATAAGATGGGTGCGGACACAGTTTATAATCATGCGGATTTTAGACTTATGGATAAAACTGCGCTTGAAATATTTTCGCAATTTGGGGAAGTCAATCTGTTCCTCAGGGGAATCGTACCCATGATCGGTCTTGAGACAGCAATTGTTTATTATGAAAGATCAGAACGATTTGCAGGTGAGAGCAAGTATCCTCTTATGAAAATGCTTCAATTTGCATTTGAAGGGATCACATCTCTTAGTACAAAACCAATCAGGCTGATCACTGAACTTGGAATTCTCATATTTTTTGTAAGTATTATTGTTTTGATATATTCCCTTGTAAGACATTTCAGTAATCAGACTATTCCCGGATGGACAACAACGGTTTTATCTGTTTGGGCAATAGGTGGACTTATAATGATGTCACTTGGTGTTATAGGTGAATATATAGGAAAGATTTATCTTGAGACCAAAAACAGACCCAGATATATCATAAGTAAATACCTTGGTGATGAAAACGACGATGTGGATCTTACTGATGTTAAGTTTCAAAATACAAGGAATTTATAAAAACTTATTATTTATTACTAAATTTATATTAAAAGGAAAAAATTATTATGGCTGAAGAAAAAAAGAAAAAAACACCGGAAGATTTTCGCAAAGAAAGTATGGAAAGCTTCCGTGTTAAACTTGCAGATGGAACAACAGTAAAAAAAGTAATCGGTGTAGTGAGTGGAAAGGGTGGTGTTGGTAAAAGTCTTGTCACAGGGCTTTCGGCCTGTGCCATGAATCGCAAAGGATACAAGACAGCTGTACTTGATGCAGATATAACAGGCCCTTCAATTCCCAAAATGTTTGGTGCTGAAAAAATAAATTATGCTGATGAAAAAGGGAATATGATCCCTGCTGTTTCTGAGAATGGAATAAAGGTTATATCCATAAATCTACTTATGGATAATGAAACGGATCCTGTAATCTGGAGAGGACCTGTTATTGCAGGTGTAGTTAAACAGTTTTGGGGAGAAGCAAACTGGGGAGACATTGACTATATGTTTGTGGATATGCCTCCGGGAACAGGTGATGTTCCGCTTACTGTATTTCAGTCTCTGCCTGTGGATGGAATAATTGTAGTATCAACCCCACAGGAGCTGGTTTCAATGATTGTTGAAAAGGCAGTGAATATGGCAAAGATGATGAATATACCTGTCCTTGGAATTGTAGAGAACATGAGCTATATGACTTGTCCTCATTGCGGCGAACCTATTTATGTTTTTGGTGAAAGTAAAATTGATTCTTATGCTGCTTCAAAGGGAATGGATGTTCTTGCCAAAATTCCCCTTGATCCGGAGTTTACAATAAAATGTGACGCCGGAAAGATAGAAGAATATGAGCCTGATTTTATGGACTCTCTTGTATATAGGCTGGAACAGCTTTAATATTTTGCGCATGCACTATTAAAACAAGAAATATAAGTGTATGGTGCGGGAGGTTGTTATGAAATGGAAACCGGGGAAAAAACAGCTGAGTATAATGTTATCGGTAATAACTTGCAGCGTTATAATCATGCTGATTTACTATGTTATTTTCAACTTTGACAAAGTAAGTCATGCAATAGGTGATCTTTTAAG
>JAILBM010000414.1 GCA_024680925.1 Butyrivibrio sp. | reverse complement strand
CTATTTGCTAGTCCTGTCCGTTATTACTTTTGGTTTGTTTTACTTATGACTCCCGGCTGGTTGTCATAAGTTGTTCTGAATAAATTCTTTTGGAATTTTTCAGGGTTGCATTACTGTTTAATTATCAAGGTTCATATCTTACATTGCTTTGCGTATTTGTTTGTGTTCCGCTCGGCAACGAAGATAATATTATCACTCAGGTAATTTATTGTCAACGATTATTTTTAATTTTTTTCAAAAAAATTTCCGAGCATTATTTATGCTCGGAAATACAGTTATATATTATCTTTTTACCGCATTAAATCACTCTAAATAAACCACCTGTGAAAGATCTCCTGCATTAACTACAAGCTCCAGAGTATCAATGTTTTTCGCAACACTTGCATCAATTTCTTTTACCAGAACAAGAGTCTGGCTTTCTCCTGCAGGTATAGTTCCCTTAAACGTACTTAGATCATTATCCAACATTGTAACTGAAGTATATCCCAGATTTTTTCCATTAATACTCAGCTGAAAATATGGATTCATACTAACCATATCCAGGTCAATATCTTTTCCGGATTCATTTACAGCCCTAAAACTGAAAATAAGTAGTCTTTTACCCTCTGATGCTTCAATAACCATAGTCTTTGCATTCTCGGGATAACTGCTGGTTACATAATACCCGTTATAGCGCAGAAACAGACCATCCATAATCTCCTGCTGATCTGAATAACTTAGTATATTTACATCTTCAATTTCAATATCAGTGGAAGATGAAGATTCAATAGAAATATCAGTAGCATCATCATCTTCATTATTTTCTTCTGCTAAATCTTCTACTGCACTTATGGATATTTCTGTACTTGCATCTTGCAATTCCTCTTCAGTAGATGACTTAGTTGAAGAAGCATGGATTGTTTCTTTGATTGCATCAGAAGAAGCATTGGTCGCACTAGCTATTTCCTCTGTCTTTGTTGATTCTTCTGTTTTCTTAGCAGTGGTCGTTTCTTTCGCAGTGGTCTTAGAGGTTGTAGCAGCAGAAGCAGATGCCTTATCTTCCTCATCCTCCTCTTCCAATTCAACCTTGTCAGGATTAACATATATAAGTTTTTCCACAGCATTATTGGAGTATCTCATTAGCAAGCCTGCTGCATACTGAATAGTCTGTTCATACTCCTCATCAGTAAGTTCAGGGAATGAGCTTCCACACCCCGTCAAGGAAACAGTTCCTACTGTAAGTATTGATAATAACGTAATAGCAAATTTCCCTCTCATAATTGCCTTTCTTTATTTGGTTTCTAATTCAAACCAAAATTCAACGCCGTTATCATAATTTATAACACCATATTGTTGATGCATTGAATCCATAATTGCTTTAACAATAGAAAGTCCTACACCACTTCCACCATATTCTCTGGTTCTGGCCTTATCTACTTTATAGAACTTATCCCACAGATGATTGATACTTTCTTCCGGTATCGGGTCTCCTGTATTAAATACAGAAATTCTTACTTTATTATCAAGCTGCGTCAATTTTATTTCTATAATCATGTCACCACTGACATGATTTATTGCGTTACTGTAATAATTCTGAAGAATTTCCTCTGTTTTAAACTCATCAGCCCATACATAAATATCAGGATAGTCACTCATTTTCACAGTAACTTCTTTCTGCTTAGCTAATATTTCGGCTGATTTTATATAATTCTTTACCATGTCAACAATATTAAATCGTTCCATGGACATATCGGATTTACCAAACTCAAGCTGGTTAAGTGTCAGAAGCTTTTTAACCATATTATTCATTTTAGAAGCTTCATCCATAATAACTTCACAATAGAACTGTCTGCTTTCAGGATCATCATTTATACCTTCATTGAGACCTTCTGCGTATCCCTGAATCAAGGCAATAGGAGTTTTAAGTTCATGAGAAACATTAGATATAAAATCTCTTCTCATCTCCTCTAACTCATTTTTCTTATCAATATCCTGTTGAAGTTCATAGTTGGCATTTTTTAATTCTGAAATTGTCTTTTCAAGTGTATTAGACAAATCGTTTATATTTTCTCCCAAATTATCCAACTCATTTTTGAATTTTCTGGGTTTATACTTTGCTTCAAAATTCAGATTTTTCATCTCATTGGATATAGATGATAAATCCGTTATAGGATTTGTTATTTTTTTTGTAACATAAAAAACCGCAATAAGAATAAGAACTGCTATCATAAATCCAACATAGGAAATAAAGCTATTGGATATACTTACACTTTCACTTATACTTTCAAGAGCAGTTCTCATCATTATTATATTATCGTTGGACAAAACACCCCATATTTCCATATAGCCGGTGTTTGTTCTCGAGTCAACTTCCGTCTGCAGTGTATATTTATCTGTTTTTTCTATAATTTCTCTTTCTGCATCACTGTTTTTGGAAAGCATATTTTCCCATAACAGCTTGGTAAGAAACTGTACGTCACTGGCAGTAGATTTTATAGTCTGGGAATCTGCATCAAGAACGATAAGTTCAATATTATATTTTTCACATACTTTTTGAAGCTCAATATCAAATTCACTGGATGTAAGGTGTCCATTGCCTGCTGCTATATCTATAGTACTGAAGGCAGTCTTTATAGCTTCCCTTTTACTATGGAAATAATAATCATCCAAAAAGGTCGCATTAATAAACATAACCAATGCCATTACTACCACTAATATGGTCAAAAAAATGACACTAAACTGGACTCTGATAGAATGAGCCATACTTTTAATTAAATTCAATTCTTACTCCCTTGCTCACTCTTCAAACTTATAACCCATTCCCCAGATGGTTTTGATAAGGTCACCCTTTTCACCCATCTTTCCACGAAGCTTCTTAACATGTGTATCGATTGTTCTGGCATCACCAAAATAATCATAATTCCATACATTATTAAGAATCTTTTCTCTCGAGAGTGCAATTCCTTTATTTTCCAGGAAGTAAGTCAGTAACTCAAACTCTTTATAGCTAAGCTCAATAGCGCTACCATCAATGGTTACACTATGGGCAGCTTTATTAATTACAATTCCGCCGGCTTCAAGTATATCTTCGCTGGTAACCTGATTGGTTCTGCGCAAAATGGCATCTACTCTTGCCACAAGAATTTTAGGGCTGAAAGGTTTAGAGATATATTCATCAACTCCAAGTTCAAAGCCCTGAAGCTCGTCTCTTTCTTCAGCTTTAGCTGTAAGCATAATAATAGGAACCTTTGAATAGCTTCTGATTTCCTTACATACAGCCCATCCATCAAGCTTTGGCATCATTACGTCAAGTATTATAAGAGCAATATCTTTTTCCTCAAAAAAGATATCAAGGGCCTTCTGACCATCTTCAGCTTCTATTACTTCAAAGTTATTTTTTACAAGGAAGTCTCTAACAAGCTTTCTCATACGGCTTTCGTCGTCAACTACAAGGATTTTAAGTTTTGTATCCATTCAAGCCTCCATCACATAAACAATATATCAATATAAATATATAACGAATTTATGTAATATCTGTGATGACTTTTAATAATTATTCGTTATTTCTTGTTCCCAATCAGTAGTATCTTCGATTCCAAGTTCTTTTTCCTTTTGCCTTACGGCATTTTCCCTGTCCACAAGGCTTTGCTGCCACTGTGCATATCTGTTGGTTATATTGTTACGATAGTTTATGATATTATCATTTTCAGAATTAAGCGCCACAAAAAACATCAGTATTACCAATATCAGCAATATTATGTTTAGTGCCAGGGAAAAAGCTATTTTTATTGGAAATGGCTTCTTTTCTGTATTTTCTGCCTTAACTGCTTTCTTTTTTGATTCCTTTTTATTATCACTTTCATCCTGTCTTTTCAATTCTTCTACAACAGGAGCTGTGCTTGTATTTGTGGGAATAATATTAGTTTTAATAGGTATGGGAATCAGTTCATCATCATTATATCCGGATTCTATAAGGGCATCTCTACAATTGGCAAGATAGTGCCATCCCACAGGTGAACCAAAAATATTATTTTGAATTGCCTTTTCATATAAAGCCTTTATATCATCAGGGCTGTTAATCGGCACATGCTTATCAAGGTATTCTATTTTATGAAAATCAGCATCTGCTTTATCGGCATCTGCCTTATTCAAAAAAGAATACCCTCTAAGTATAATTTTTTTGTTTGCTTTTTTATTATCGATATTATTGTCCATAACCTTGTCCAAAAGAAACTATAAATACACTTACACTTCTTGCTTTCATATTCCAACCTCTCTGGGTAAGAGGCTTTGGTCTGTTATGATAATATTTTCCGTCTTCGGCAGCTGTGTTAACCACTAATGACCAGAAACCACCTTCCGGCGGATCAGGCAGGGATATAAGACGATCCTCCCAAAATACATTAACAACCAGGTAAACAATATCGTCCTGTCCTTTACCTTTTACGTAGCTTGAATATCTTACACATACAACTTTTGACTCATTTGTTATATGTCCGTTATAAGGATCTTCTGTATGAACAGATATAAAAGGCAATCCGCATTTTGCAGGTGCTTCATCTCTTTTTATTGCCGGATGTCTGCGCCTAAACTGGATCATATTCCTATAGAAGTCAAAATAGCTCTTGTTCTTCTCCAAAAGTGTCCAGTCGAGCCAGGATATTTCGTTATCCTGACAATATGCATTATTATTTCCAAACTGTGTATTTCCGAATTCATCTCCGGCCAAAAGCATTGGAGTTCCCCTACTGCACATAAGAACAGTAATGGCATTTCTCATCATTTGGAATCTAAGTTCATTTATAACCGGATCATCTGTTTCTCCTTCTACGCCACAGTTCCAGCTTCGATTATCATTAGCACCGTCGGTATTATTCCATCCGTTATCCTCATTATGTTTATTGTTATATGAATATAAATCTCTAAGAGTATAACCGTCATGACATGTAATAAAATTAATCGAAGAATTATAACCGGCATAATTATATGCATAAAGATCCATTGAACCTGTTATGCGCTTAACAGCTTCCGGTGCTGACCAGTATTCACCCTTTAAATATGAGCGAATATCATCTCTGTATTTGCCATTCCACTCAGCCCATCTCTTCCAGGCAGGGAATCGTCCAACCTGATACATTCCGCCTGCATCCCAGGCTTCTGCTATAAGTTTGATATCTCCAAGTATAGGGTCATAGGCAAGACGTCTGATCAGTGGCGGATCATCCATTGGTGCGCCATCTGAGTTTCTACCAAGAATACTTGCAAGATCAAATCTGAATCCATCTACTCTGTATTCCTCCACCCAATATCGCAAACATCTGACAATCATCTCCTGTACAACCGGATGATTACAATTCATGGTATTACCACATCCACTAAAGTTATAGTATTGTCCTTCCGGTGTAAGAAGATAGTAGATATTATTATCAAATCCCTTAAATGAAATAAACGGACCGTTTTCATTGCCTTCCGCTGTATGGTTAAATACAACGTCCAGGATAACCTCAATTCCCAATTCTTTAAGGGTTTTAATCATTGTCTTTAATTCCACGCCTTCACGATTATATTCACTTTTTGAGGCATAGCTGGTATTAGGGGCAAAAAAGCTAACGGTATTATAGCCCCAATAATCCAGTAGGGTTCTTCCGTTGACTTCGCGCTTATCTCTTGTTTCATCAAATTCAAAAATAGGCATAAGTTCAACAGCAGTAATACCCAGTTTCTTGAGATACTCTGCTTTTTCTTTAATGCCTTCAAAGGTTCCGGGATACTGAACTTTCGACGAAGCATCCTTGGTAAAGCCTCTTACATGCATTTCGTATATAATTGAATCACTCATTGGTATACGAAGCTGGGGAGCAGCGTTCCATTCAAAATTGTTCTGTACGACTCTGGCTCTGTATATGCCTTCAAGATTTGCAGATTGTCCCCAAACACGCTGTCCTGAAACAGCCCTCGCATAAGGATCAAGTAAGATATGTCTTTTATCAAAAAGGATTCCTTTTTCAGGATTCCATGGACCATCAACAGAATAACAATACTCCAATTCCTGTATATTAAGTCCAAAAACCATCATTGAATATACTTTTCCGATTCTGTAATTATCCGGGAATGGAATTGTTGCGAAAGGTTCTTTTTCACCTCTATGATAGAGAATTAGTGTAATAGAAGTAGCCCCGTTTGAATGCACCGTAAAACTGACACCATCTGTAATAGCATTTGCTCCATACATTTCATAAAGTCCCGGTCTTATCCTAAAACCATTAACTTCATCTAATGCAAGCATCTGTCTACTGGGATCGTTTTTTCTAAGTTCTTTACCTCTATGATCAAGAATAGCTTTCTGTTCTATCTTATGTCGTCTGAATTCTCTTGTCATATTCCTTATACACACCTCTCAAGTATATATTACGGACTTATACATAATTATAATAACACATAATAGCCTCTAAAGAAAAGTGCGCTATTTATCAATATTCCGTTTTACAGGTTCATCGTCATTAGTTAAAATGCTTGTTTTATCAATATAATTTGTACCAATTAAAGAAATTAAATATATATTATAATCAATTTATGAATTATGTATTAAAAAAGAGCGAGAGAAAAATCTCTCGCTCTCATATTTGTGAAATTAAACAGGATATGCTCCATTTGCTGTATCGCCGGCATTAACATCAACTTTTGTCTGCTGAGCCTGACGATATTTGAAGAAGTCAGTAGCAACCTGTGGGAACAATGCATATGATAATACATCTTCATCCTGCTGCTTGTATGGCTTAACTTCATTTTCAAACTTCTCAAGTCCAGGCTCAAGAAGATCTGCAGGACGGCAAGTAATAACTTCTGTATCGCCGATAACTTTCTTCTGAACTTCAGGATTGAAAGGCTTAATTGTCTTACCGTATTTACCTGAAAGAAGGTCCTTAGTCTGACCTGAAGCAACCTTATATCTCTCACCCATAAGAACGTTCATAACAGCCTGTGTACCAACGATCTGTGAAGATGGAGTAACAAGAGGTGGTTCACCAAAGTCTTTACGTACATTTGGAACTTCCTCAAGAACTGCATCATACTTATCTGATGCATTCTGCTCTTTAAGCTGACTAACCATGTTAGAAAGCATTCCACCAGGTACCTGGTAAATAAGAGTCTTAATATTAACACCCATAACCTTAGGATCAAGAAGACCTGTCTTAATGCATTCTTCTCTGTATGGTCTGAAGTGATCTGCAATCTTGCCAAGAAGCTTCTGATCATAACCTGTATCGTATGGAGTTCCCTTAAATGTTTCAACCATAACTTCTGTTGCAGGCTGAGCTGTTCCCATTGAGAATGGAGAAATAGCACAGTCGATAACATCAGCACCTGCTTCAATAGCCTTCATATATGTCATGCTGGCAAGACCTGAAGTATAGTGTGTGTGAAGCTGGATAGGAAGATTTGTAGCACTCTTCATAGCTCTTACAAGCTTATCTGCATCATAAGGAAGAAGAAGTCCTGACATATCTTTGATACAAATTGAATCTGCACCCATAGACTCGATTTCTTTACAGATATTCATCCAGTAATCAAGTGTATAAGCATCACCAAGTGTGTAAACAAGAGCAACCTGAGCATGTCCGCCTTCACTCTTACAAGCTTTGATAGATGTCTCAAGGTTTCTTAAATCGTTAAGACAGTCAAAAATACGAATGATGTCAATACCATTCTGGATAGACTTCTTAACAAAGTATTCTACTACATCATCAGGATAGTGGCTGTATCCGAGAATGTTCTGTCCACGAAGAAGCATCTGAAGCTTTGTGTTCTTAAATCCGGCACGAAGCTTACGAAGTCTTTCCCATGGATCTTCCTTAAGGAAACGAAGTGAAGCATCAAATGTTGCACCACCCCAGCACTCTACTGAATGATAACCAACCTGATCCATTGTCTCTATGATTGGGAGCATTAACTCTGTAGGCATTCTGGTTGCAATCAATGACTGATGTGCATCACGCAGAACTGTCTCAGTAATACCAATCGGTTTTTTCTCTATATCTGCCATGTCGACCTCCAAACTATAATATGCAAGGCTACATATATGCATAAAGCTCATATGTCAGCCTTTGCATTAACTTACTTAAATTAGTAAAAATTAAAATACTCCAAATACTGCCATGAATGTACCAGCAACAACTGCTGTACCTACAACACCGGCAACATTAGGGCCCATAGCATGCATCAGCAGGAAGTTTGCAGGATCATATTCTGCACCAACCTTCTGTGAAACTCTGGCAGCCATAGGAACCGCAGAAACACCTGCTGAACCGATAAGAGGATTAACTCTGCCATGAGTAATAACGCACATGAGTTTACCAAATAAAGTACCTGCCGCTGTACCAACCATAAATGCACAAAGACCAAGTACAACAATCTTGATAGTTGTTACATTAAGGAAAGCTTCAGCTGAAGTTGTAGCACCAACTGATGTACCAAGAAGGATAACTACTATGTACATAAGAGCATTGGATGCTGTTTCCTGGAGCTGACGAACAACACCTGACTCTCTGAAGATATTACCAAGCATCAGCATACCAAGAAGAGGAGCTGTTGTTGGAAGTATCATACAAACAACGATTGTAACTACAACAGGGAAAAGAATCTTCTCAAGTTTAGAAACAGGTCTGAGCTGTTCCATTCTGATGAGCTTCTCTTTCTTTGTTGTAAGAGCCTTCATAATAGGAGGCTGAATAATAGGAACCAATGACATGTATGAATATGCCGCAACGGCAATAGGTCCCAAAATTGATGTCTGGTTAAGCTTTGATGCAAGGAAAATTGATGTAGGGCCATCAGCACCACCGATAATAGAGATGGCTGCAGCCTGCTGATCATTAAATCCAAGCGCAATAGCTAAAAAGTATGCAGAGAAGATACCAAACTGAGCTGCTGCACCAAGAAGGAAACTTGATGGGTTAGCAATCAGCGGACCAAAGTCTGTCATCGCACCAACACCCATAAAAATAAGTGATGGTAAAATTGCCCATTCATCGAGCAAGTAGAAATAATATAGAAGTCCTCCAACTCCGTTTGAGCTATCCTCGATGCTCATCATAATATCAGGATAGATATTAACCAAAAGCATACCAAAAGAGATAGGAACGAGAAGCAGAGGCTCAAAACCCTTGGCAATAGCAAGATACAAAAAGACAAGTGCAACTAAGATCATTACATAGTTACCGGGTGTCATTGAAGTAAATGCTGTCTGCTGCCACAGGTTCTGTATTGTATTTACAATGTAATCCATGTTACAGACCTCCGAAGAATTCGATTAGTTTAATGTTGCTACTACTTTACCTGCTTCAACAGCATCGCCAACTGCAACATCGATAGATGCTACTGTTCCGTCTGCAGGAGCTGCAACAGGGATCTCCATCTTCATTGACTCGATTGTAAGAACAGCATCACCCTTCTTTACAGCCTGTCCAACTGTTGTATCAATTCTAACAACCTTACCTGCTGCACCAACTTCTACTTTTGTAGCGCCGGCGCCTGCACTTGGAGCTGCTGCCTTAGGTGCTGCAGGAGCTGCTGCTCTAGGAGCTACAGGTGCTGCAGGACGTGCTACAGGAGCGCCTGAGCCTGCACCCTCTTCAACTGTTACATCATATACATTTCCATTAACAGTAATTGTATAGTTCTTCATAACTTAAAAATCCTCCTGAATTTTTACTGGATTATGCTTTCTTCCAGTTACTTTTATTTACTCTTCTGATTGAACGAACCTGGAAGCCTTCTGAAGATGTTCCCTCATAAGCAGCAATTGCTGCGGAGATAACAGCTACAAGTTCCAGATCATCAGCAAGCTCTTCCTTCTCAGCAATCTGAGTTGTAACATTTTCCATTGCCTGCTGTACAATAACCTTGTCATTATTCTTTGTTTCTTTCTTGGCTGTAAGCTTATTGATAAGCGGGAACAAAGAAATAACAAGGCTTACAATGATAAGAACAAAGAATGCCATACCCATACCAAGAAGTGTATTAAGACCTGCTCTTGCCATTGATTCACCAAATGAATAATTAACATTTATAGCTATATTTGACAATGAACCGTCTTTTTCCATTGTATATTCAAGGATTGCTGAATGTGCATCCTCAACAGGTGCACCTTCAAGTGTTGCCTCTACAATAACTGTCTCATCATCAATTGTATAAGTAATGGCTTTTACATTAATATCATTTGCAACAGTTTCTGCTGATGTATATCCAATATCATCGATTGCATCATACCATGATGAATAAGATGACTTGTATAATTCATAGGACTCTTCACTTGAATTTGAAGTAATTGTTGTATAAAGCAAATCTTCAAAATTCTCGCCGTTAGCACCCATTGAATAAAAATATTCGAAATTGTTTTCGATATTATCAGCATACTGCAGCATAATGTCTTCAGTCAGTCCCTGCTTGCCAAGCTTTGTGTCCTCTAGTGAAACTGAATTACTAGTGCTGCCACATCCAGAGAGACCAAGCAGGCATGTAAGTGAAAGACCTAAAATCAGTAATTTACTTTTCATCCTGATTACTCCCTTCATTATACTGTTCCATGTTTCTTGGCAGGACGTTCATCTCTCTTTGTAAAAAGCATCTCGAATGCTCCAATTACATACTTTCTTGTATCTGCAGGCTCAACTATTTCATCAACATAGCCTCTAGCGGCTGCGCTCTTTACATTGTTCTGAAGCTTTCTATATTCAGCCTCACACTCTGAAACAGTTGCTACATCCTTACCATCACAAATAATCTTTGCTGCAAGTCCTGCATCCATTGAACCAATTTCAGAATTTGGCCAGCTGATTGTAATATCAGCACCAATTGCCTTTGAGTTCATGATTACATATGCGCTGCCAAATGCCTTACCTGCAATAACATTTACCTTAGGTACTGTAGCATTTGCAAAAGCATATACGAGCTTGGCAGCATTACGAGCTACTCTTCTCTCATCACACTTTGTAGCACCAAATCCTGTAGCATTTGTAAGAGAAAGAACAGGAATATCAAATGCATCACAGAAATTAACAAAAGATGCTGCCTTCTCACAACCATTTGCTGTAAGAACTGAATCAAACTTCTCTGTCTCTTTGCCGTTTTCATCAAAAATAGCTGTTCTGTTAGCTACTACACCAACAGTTGCTCCATTTAACTTAATAAAACCGGTAACCATCTCTTTTGCATATTCTCTCTTAGTTTCAAAGAATACGCCATTATCAGAAAGAATTCTGAGTGCAAGTGCAGGATCTGCAATTGCTCCGTCAAGATTCTCACATGCTCTGTTAAGATCATCTGTGCACTCTTCAAGAGAATCACCATCTTCATTGTTAGAAGGAAGAAGTGATACAAGTTCTCTGATCTCTGCATAGATATCATTTTCATTGCTTACTACATCAACATTTCCGGCTTCACCGGCCTGCCATTTAGCACTTGATGTATCGCATTTTTCTTTGTAATTACCCTCAAGAGCATTAGGTGAATTTACAAATAATGAAGCCTTATCTCCAGCCATAAATGTAAAGTCTGTTATTCCAGGGATAATTGCAAGTCCGCCTCCACATGCGCCAAAAATAGCTGTGATCTGTGGAACAACACCAGAAGCATTAACCTGCTTAAGATAAATTTCTCCAAATGCATTAAGTGCATCTGTAGCCTCCTGAAGACGCAATCCAGCTGAATCGATAAGACCGATAACAGGAGAACCTGTCTTGATTGCCAGATCATAAAGATGAGAAATCTTTTTTGCATGCATTTCACCAACGGAGCCACCTAAAACACCGGCATCCTGGCTATATACATACACAAGGTTTCCGTCGATAACACCATAACCGGTAACAACTCCGTCAGATGGTGTATCTGTTTGCTTCAAATTGAAATCTGTATTTCTTGCTGTTACAAGAGCACCGATTTCAACGAAGCTGTTTTCATCGAGTAAAGCATTGATTCTTTGACTCGCTTGTGAAGTACTACTCATTTCATTAACCTCCATAGTAAATATTGAGTAAAAGTTGAAATAAACTCGACTTCTAATATTTAGATTATCGAGTGAATAACCGCAACCTTAGTCAGAATATAGTATAACACAAATAGTCCTAAAATATACCAATTTTCTGTCTTTTATTATTAAAGAAGTATAAAAAACGAAATCTTAAAATAAAAAAAGCCGAAGAAATACTAAAAAGTATTCCCCGGCGAATGAATCGTCATACGATTATCACTATTATGCATTTTTTTACATCAAATATCAAGCTTTACATTAATTTCTTCTTCAGCTTCTTTTTTAAACTCCTCTACCTGAACAGCATTCAGCGAAGGAAGTTCCTCAAGAGACTTAACACCAAAGCTTCTTAAAAATTCTTCTGTAGTTCCGAATAAAAGAGGTCTTCCCGGTGCATCCAGTCTTCCAAGCTCCTGAACCAGTCCAAATTCTACCAGTCTGTTTACAGCATGATCACTGTTTACTCCTCTTATCCTCTCAACGTCAAGCCTTGTGATAGGCTGCTTATAAGCAATAATAGAAAGAGTCTCCATAAGAGAATCCGTAAGTGTAACCTTCTTCGGAGTCTTGGCAATTGTCACAAGATATCCGTACATATCACTCTTGGTGCAAAGCTGAACCGAATCCTCCAGCTCCAAAATATCTATTCCACTGTCTGATTTTTTATATTTTTCTTTTAAATATTCAACATATTTTTTGACAGATTTATTATCTGTTTCAAGGGCCTTAGCAAGCCTTCCGATTTCTACGGAATTACCCATAGCAAAAAGTATAGCTTCTACTGCCGCTGCTCCTTCTTCAATCCCCATATCAGCTTGCCTTTCTTGTTGTTATTATAATATCGCCAAAAGTTGTTTCCTGTGCTATCTCTATAGCTCCTGTTTTCATCTCCTCAAGCATAACAAGGAATGTTACTATTATTTCGGTTTTATTATGCTGTTTTTCCAAAAGCTGTCTGAAACTGAAGCGTGAATGTTCCCTTATGTAGGCTCTGATAAAGAGAGTCTTGGCATCCATATCAACTTCTTCTCTTTCAATATTACCAAACTTACTTCTGATAGGGTCAATCTTATCTTCCTGTCGCTTAAGAAGATCCTGAAAAATCTCATTAAGTCTGGTGAGATTGGCATCACCTATAAGCTCAGCATAATCAATTGGTTCATCATAATCTATAACTTCCTGAGGAAGATGCTTGGTTCTGTATAAATGCATATCTGCGTTCATCTGTCGGTCTCTAAGCTCATAAGACATATATTTATACATCTTATATTCAAGAAGTTTTTCCACAAGATCTGCTCTTGGATCCTCTTCCTCACCTTCTTCGTTGACCTCTCTCGGTAATAGCATTTTACACTTAATATCTATAAGAGTAGCAGCCATAACAAGAAATTCACTGGTTACTTCCATATCATCTTTTTGCATCTGACTTATATAATTTAAATATTGCTCTGTAATACTTACTATGGGAATATCGTAAATATCTATTTTGTCCTTATCGATCAGATGCAGCAATAAATCAAGTGGTCCCTCAAACACTTGAAGCTTTACTTCCAATGACATTTTTTCTCCCTCACTTAACCTTTAAATCTATAACATCAAGTTCTCCCGGGTTAAATACTCTTATTTTCAAAGTATGGGTACCCAGGCCCCTGCTTAAGATCATTTTCTTACCTTGTATATCAAATAATCCGCCATCATATTTTGGGAATATCTCATAGGAAGGTGCTATAACCCCTCCCACAAAAGGCAGTCTCATAATACCACCGTGAACATGACCGGAAACCGTAAGATCAGCTCCCCAATCTGCATATTCATCAAAATACTGTGGATTATGAGCAATCAGCAAATTATATTTCTTATTATCCAAATCGCCAATAAGCTCTGTAATATGTTCCATGCTCAAAGGTCTTTTTCTGAACTTTTTAAAATAGGCATATTCAAGTTCAAGACCTGTTATCTTTATATTGTAATCTTCTAAATCAATACTTTCATTACGAAGAATGGACAAGCCAAAAGATGACAGTGCATCTTCGTAACGTTTATAATAGTCACCAAAGACAGCGGTTCTTGATAAAAGCTTATATTCATGATTACCGTTAGCAAGATAAACAGGATACTTTTTGACAAGATCACTCAAAAGATCAACTGCTATATCCATGTTCTGCTTATTTACATTTCGATGGGCCGTAAGCATATCTCCGGCTATCAAAATAGCATCAGGGTTTTCTTTATCTATCTGTTCTATAAGACTGTCATTACTTTTATTATTTCCAAAACTTTGCTCATGCAAATCCGACAAAAGACAAAATCTGATATTTTTTGTAATTTTGTCTGATTCAATCACATAATGCCTGGTAACAAAATTATGAGTGTCATGATATATGACTATTATAAAAAACAAGGCAATTACAGCTAAAGCGCAAAGCCAATATACCATTTAATTTCTCCTGCTAAAAATCGTAACCTGCAACCAGAATATTTTACCTTAAAATGGCAAAAGAAAAAAGTCCTTGATTAATAACCAAGGACTTTTCTACATACATATTAGTTATATTTACGTTTTCTTGCTGCTTCTGACTTCTTCTTACGCTTTACACTTGGCTTCTCGTAATGTTCTCTTTTACGAATCTCCTGCTGGATACCAGCCTTAGCGCAGCTTCTCTTAAAACGACGTAAAGCGCTG
>JAILBM010000382.1 GCA_024680925.1 Butyrivibrio sp. | reverse complement strand
CAGTGCAACTAATTCAGTTTACCAGTTGAACTACAATTCCAAGACAAGCTCACTTACCAGTGCTGTTTTGTTTACTGCCAATACATCTGCAACAAGTGCTAATGAAAAACAGCTTCAGCTTTCAGGTGTTGCTACTAACGGCTCTTCTGTAGAATGGACAAGCAGTAACAGTAAGGTCGCTACAGTCAGCAGTACAGGACTTGTAACAGCAGTTGCTGCCGGAACAGCAAAGATTACCTGTAAAGCTGTTGACGGATCTAATAAGAAAAACACAGTTAATGTAAAGGTAATTGTTCCTGCATCTGATATTTCAGTAGCATTTAAAGACGATCAGCAGCAGGTTGGTTATGGTAAATCAGCAACAGCAATGGCAACAATAGGAAGCGGTTATGGAAAGGCTACAATTAACAAGCTTTCCTGGACAGTAGATGTTGTAGACAAAAACGGTAATGCTGTTTCCAACAATTCAACAATCAAGAATAAAAAACTTATTACTATCAACAATGGAAAAGTAAGTGTAAACAGTCAGATTGTAAATTATTTATCGTCACCTGTTTCTAATTATTACTATGCTAAGGTTACAGCAAAGACTACAGATGGAACCGGACTTTCAGCAACAAATAAGATCAGGATATGGTATCCTACAGGTAAGATGCAGATGTCAAGATTTTATAATAGCGGTGAAGGATACTATTATGCATTTATTGATGCAACAGGACTTAGTGCTACTAACTGGCCGACAGTTACATGCTCAACTCCTGATGTTGCTTACGGTATTGCAGAGTATAACGGTAATTCCGGAACAACAGGTGAATATGTTATTGTTATTTATCCTCTCAAATCCGGAACCGCCAAATTTACAGTAAAGGCATCAGATGGATCAAATGTATCACATTCATTTTCAATCAGAGTTAATTGATAGAAATATGTATTTATATAATAATTATTTTCTTGAACCGGGTCCTGTGGGCCCGGTTATTTTTATAAAATAAAAAATAATATTAATCGATAAAAGAATTCTGTAAACTGCTTTCACTTTATTTTATAATATTTTTTGTTTATGGGGGTAAACGCATAGGAGGAATAAAGAAAATGAAAAAAAGGATATTATCATGGCTTCTTGCTGTGTCTATGACAGCAGCCATGGTGGGGACGGGTCCTGTAACAGCAGTGGCTGCCGAGTCATCGGCATTGGCCTCTTCTGAAAGTGATGTTACAGAACTTGGTGCATCTTCAGATTCTGAAAATGAAGATGCCAAAAGCGAGGATAGTGCTGAGGGAGCAATATCTTCATATGCAGAGTCAGATGCGGCTTTAGTTGAAAGCTGCAATGAATCGGAGGAAGAGGATTCATCAAATGTAGCTTCAGGGGAAAGCTTAAGCGATGAATCAGAAAGCAGTACAGAAGATTCAGTAACGGATTCTGACTCATCTTCAGATACAAACAATTCAGCTAATGCAGGTACAGACAATCAATCAAGTAACAGTTCATCAGAAGATAGTTCAAGTGCTTCAAATGACAGTTCATCAGAAGATAGTTCAAGTGCTTCAAATGACAGTTCATCAGATGAGAATTCAAGTGTTTCAAGTGATAGTTCATCAGATGAAAACTCAGGCAGCTCAAATTCATCTTCATCAGATGCAGCATCAAGTGCATCAAGTGATGATCAGTCAGATAGTTCTGCAAGTAGCAGTTCATCAGAAGACGAGGAGCTTCCTTTTGATCTGCAGGGACTTCCGGAGGATTACGTACTTAGTACAGAACAGGTGGAAAAAAGACAGGATGCCATAGATCATAGTGTTGCCGATAATTTAAAGGATATGACCGCCGGCGAAGACTATGTTGAAGATGAAATAATCATCATGACTGACACCAGAGAAGATGCTGAGATTGCAGCAAAGGCATACAACGGCACACTGGAAAGCTATGAGTATGGCATAGCAGTTATTAAAATTGATACAGATATCTTAACAGTTTATGATGTTATGGAGCTGGTGGAAAATACAGATTATGAACTTCCTTCAGCCAGTCCTAACTATATTAGATATATCGATCCTATTGAAAGTGAAGAAAATATTGATTATGCAGCTTTGGTAGACGAGATGGAAGCCCAGAGTATTCCTGTAGGTCAAACCTGGGTTACAGCAGGCTACAATGACTATTATCTGGATCACTCTCTTTCTGAGTATCAGTGGTTTCATGATTATATCGGTTCCTATGAAGCCTGGGCGACAATAGATGGAAATGATACCTGCGGTAACAGTGGAATAACTGTTGCAGTTCTTGATACAGGTGTTAAATCAACCCACGAAGATTTGACAGGTCATGTTACAGGAACAGGTACAACAGATTCCCTTGGCCATGGAACTCATGTGGCAGGAATTATCTCTGCTTCCATAAATAATGGAAAAGGCGGAGCAGGTGTAGCTCCGGGTGTAGAGATACTGTCTATAGCGGTGGCAAATTCAAGCGGCTCTGTAGACGATTCTTCAATGATGGAAGCACTTGAATATATAGCAACAAACAAGGCAGCCAACATTGTAAATATGAGCTTTGGAGGTTATGGTTACAGCTCTGATCTGCAGGATGTATTAAATGATTTATATGAGGCAGGAATAACTGCAGTTGCATCTATGGGTAATTCCAATTCTAACTGCGCATTATATCCTGCAGCCTGCGATAATGTAATAGCTGTAGCAGCAACCAATGCTTCCGGCCAGAGGGCTTATTTTTCAAGCTATGGCAGCTGGGCTGATATAGCAGCTCCGGGTGTTGATATTATATCCAGCGGAAAATACAGCAATTCCTATTATGTAAGCTATGACGGAACTTCGATGGCAGCACCTATAGTTTCAGGTGCCTGTGCACTTTATATGAGTGTAGTGGGTGAAGTATCTCCGGATACTATGTTAAAGGTATTAAAGAGTACCTGTACCAAAACATCATCTTCAGGTATTGGCGCAGGTGTGGTTAATGTGGCAAATATGTTAGGAGCTTCTTCAGAAGCAGTTGTTGCACCAACCATTACCGTATGTGACGATGATGAAGAGATAAATAATTTTAAGAGCGCCATTCCATATACTTCAACCATTACTATTGAGGATGAAGGTTTTGGAAGCGGAACTGTAGTATACAGTGTTTCAGGAACACCTTCTGTATCAAACGGAACTATCACAAACGGAATAGAATATACAGGTGAAATATCCGTAAGTTCTCTCCTAAGTGATAATGACCTTTCGGTTAATAAAAAGATTACCCTTAAAGCCATAACAGTCAATGCAATGGGAAAGGTCAGTAAGACAAGCTCTGTAAGTTTTACCATTGATTATCAGACACCAACAAAGGTAACTGTTACCACTAATGCAAGCTCAAACACTGTCAAGGCAGGAGCTTCGGTTCAGTTTGGCGCAGTTGTTTATCCTCAGGCTACAGCAAACCAAAATGTAACCTGGAGCATTGTTTCAGATGGAACAGGTAAGGCTAAGATATCTTCAAAAGGAGTTCTTACAACACCTAAAAATATTACAGAGTCTGCAACCATAGTTGTAAGAGCAACTACAACAACCTCTGCCACAGTGACAAGTACTGTTTATAAAAACTATACTCTAAAGGTAAACTGCTCCTCAGACCTGGTAAAGAAATTGACACTTAGCTCTGATGACAGCAGCTTTAGCAAAAATAAGCTTTCTCTAATTTGCAAATCTGACACAGAAAAAACAAATGCTCAGATGTCCGTTACAGCACTTAAATCTGACGGAACACAGGCAAGTGATGTAAATTATTCCTGGAGTAGCAGTAATACCAAGGTAGCGACAGTATCCTCTGCGGGACTTGTTCAGGCCGTGGGAAAAGGAAGTGCCAGGATTACAGTCAAAGCACTGGATGGCTCTAATAAGACTGCAGTTTGTACAGTAACAGTTTCTACCTGGGTAACAGGTATAACAATCACCGGTCAGGATAATGCAGTAGCAGGTTCAAAAATAAGCTATAAAGCAGTAGTAACACCGTCAGTTGCCAACAACAAAAAGGTTTCCTGGTCTGTTGACAGTACCTCTGCAGCAGCAGGAGTTACAATTACATCTGCCGGAAAGCTTAACGTTCCAAATACTTATACGACAGGAACAATAACAATTACAGCTACAGCAATGGATTCCGGTAAGGTATATGCCACAAAGACCGTAACTGTATTAAGTACAAAAGCTACAGCGGTTGTATTAACGTCAAACAGCAGTAACAGTGTATATCAGCAGAGCTTCAATCAGAAAACAAGCTCTCTTTCAAGTCTTATATTATATACAGCAGATATTTCCGTAAGTGATGAAGATGAGTCTCAGATACAGCTTACAGGAACAGCAACAAACGCCTCAAGTGTTACCTGGAGCAGTAGTAATTCCAAGGTTGCAACTGTAGATGAAAACGGAAATGTAACTGCCATTTCTGCAGGAACTGCCAAGATTACCTGTACAGCTCAGGACGGTTCCAAAAAGAAAAATACTGTAACCATAAAAGTATTGGTTCCGATGTCAGATATTTCGCTTGCCTTTAAAAATGATCAGCAGCAGGTAGGCTTTGGCTATTCTGCAACTGCCCTTGCTACCATCGGAAAAGGCTACGGAAAGCCAACTAATTCAAAGCTCTCCTGGTCAGTAGACGTAGTGGATGAGGATTATAAGACTGTATCTGTAAATGATGAAATAAAAAGCAATAAGCTTGTAACTATTAGTAACGGAAAAATAAAGGTAAGTACCAAGATACAGGAAAAGCTAAGCTTTACCTGCGATGAATATTATTATGCCAAGGTAACTGCAGCATCTACCGACGGAACAGGCATTACTGCCACAGCCTATATACGTATATGGTATCCTTGTACAAGCTTTACAAGAAGCGGTATATACTATTCTTCTTATTCGGGATGCTATTATGCAACTATAAAAGGCCAGGGACTTACGGAAGATTCATATCCTACTCTCGTTTGCAGCAATTCAGATTCTGCATATATGGAAGTAGAGTTTGTAGGATACATGGAATCCGACGAATCTATAGGTGTATGCATGGTTTATGTATATCCTAAAGGCTCAGGAACAGCCACCTATACCTTTAAAGCAACAGATGGCTCAAATGCCAAGACTTCATTTAAATTAACAATCAAATAATAAAATGTAATCATCTAAAAACGTGGCCTGATTGAATAGGGGCTGTCAAGTAGATAGGTTAAATAAAATAAATCAAGAAAAAAGGTGATCACTTCAATAGAGGTGGTCACCTTTTTTATAGTTGATTAAGTTGTAAATAAAGGTTAAGACAGTTTCGGCTGTCACTTTAATCCTTAGTCTTTCTTGCCACAATATATCTTGGCCTGTGTTTTATTTCCTCATAAATTCGTGCTATGTAATATCCAATAACACCAAGGCTCATCATGATTATACTGCCGATAAAGCCCAGCATTATAATAACTGTGGTAAAGCCCGGAGCAGATTTTCCCATAATGTACTCTATTAATGCTTCAATGGCAGTCACTATCGAGAATAGGAATATCAATACTCCCATGAGAGTTACAGCCTGCATCGGAATAGTGGTAAAAGAGGTTATGTTGGAAGCTGCATATTTTATTAAAGCCTTTCTTGACCATTTACTGCTACCGGCTTCTCTTTCCTGAACTTCGTAATAAATTCTGATGGTTCTAAAGCCAACCCAGCCTGAAAGAGCTCTGAAAAAAGTTCTTCTTTCGGGAAGCTGCAAAATGGCTTCAACAGCTTTTTTGTCCAAAAGCTTAAAATCTGAGGTGTTCTGCATATCTGAATGGGTTTCCTTACTCATGATACTGTAGAAGATATGAGCCGCAAATCCATGCTTGGCGCTTTCCTGACCTCTGTCAGATTTTATTCCTTCTATTACTTCGTAACCCTGCTTCCAGAGATTATACATTTCAATTATCTTAACAGGAGGATGCTGAAGATCGCAGTCCATTACTACGCAGCAGTCACCCTTCATTTCTGATAGTCCGGCAAAAATGGCAGCTTCTTTTCCAAAATTCCTTGAAAAGCTGATGCCCCTGACTGACTTATAGCTTTCAGATGCTTTTTGTATCATGTTCCAGGTGTCATCCTTGGAACCGTCATCTATAAATATTATTTCGTGCGGTATTTCGGCATCGGATAAAATCTTATCCACAACCTCTGATGCCTTCTCTATCATTTTTTCCTCATTATAAGCAGGTATACAAACCGATAGCATAATTAACTCCTTATGATCAAAATGTTATCTGTTAAAAACTACAAGAGACTTAAGCGCATGAGCCTCTTTACGACGATTATCACTTGTAAGAAATTCAAGATCGTCCCGGCAGGTGATTTGGTCTATATCTTTCTGTTCAAGAACGCTTCCCGGGTGAAAAAGGATTTCACATTCACCGCTTCCTTTATCAGCTGCATCTTCTAAATCTGTAAGTATGGCTTGGACATTTTCAAGAAACATATGTCCTGAGCACATTACACCACTGAAAATATTGTTTTTAAAGGGCTTTAAAAGCTCCGGGTATTTGTTAAGGTTTCTCCATA
>JAILBM010000304.1 GCA_024680925.1 Butyrivibrio sp. | reverse complement strand
ATCTTCTGTATCTTCATACTTAGCGGTTACTGCTATTTCAGAAATGCCAATATCATACATACCAATTTAACTCCGGAAAGAATTATACACCTTTCCCACATGTAATTCCGTATGCAATTAAATGAAAACATGATCAAATTTTCATGTCACCCACAGGTAATTCCGCATACCCAAAATATTAAACATAAAATTTCTCCTTTTTATTTTATGCTAAATAGCTGTCCGAACTTAAATCAATACATTTTTGATATTTTTACAATTTTTATTTCCCTCTACTCCTCCCAAGGACAGAAAGGGTGAAAATGAACGAGAAATTTGGAAAAAAAGACACGAGCATGTCATTTATTTATAGAAATCAATTGACTTTACCAAGAGTGGTCAAGTTATAATGTATATATTGAAACAATCCATTGGCTAAATGGTCTGAAGTATCGTATAAACATACAAAGGCCGTAAGGCACAACTGTTAAAGAAAGGGGTACACGATATGAAATTAGTTGGTGAATTAAAAGAAAAGGTTGAAAAGACCGAAACAAAGGAAGAAGCTAAGGAACTTATAAAAAAAGCAGGCATGGATCTTACTGATGAAGAGATGGATGAGGTAAGTGGGGGAAAATCACCCATCTTTGACCCCTAAAAACCCTGATAACTACATAGGCAGCGGTGGTTGGTATTGATCGATAGAATAAAATCAGGCATTCAGGATTCTGAGCTTAAATCGTAACACCCACAAAAACTTTAATGCAAAAATCCGGGTACTGACGTACCTGGATAATTTTTGCCCATTTATAATAACATTCGTTATCTACGCATAATACCAATTATGTGCAGATAAAAAAAGGATAACTCATATGAATTATCCTGTTACCTTGGCATGTTTCATGCCTTCTTTTTAATTCCTTTTTTTCATCCCCTAGTCGGGCTTTTCACATTTCTACACGCAAAACGAATGTTAGGAATTGATAAAAAATATAAAGAGTATCAATGCCCTTAGTCGGGCTTATCACATTTCTACGGTACTCTTCTGGAGACCGCATGAATAGTGGGCTGCGAGACCCATTTTTGCACTTATAAGCTTCTCTGTACTGCTTCGGAATCAGATAATTAAGTGAGTGTGCTGGTCTTTGCTCATTGAAAAATATAATTGGCAGGAGCTATCCTTAAGTTGGCTACTTTCGAATTAAAGCCAACTTTTCACCTAAAGCTTTGATGTATGCGGCATTTGTCCCGCAGCATCCGCCTATATAATCAACAAGAGAAAACGCCGGTTCAAGCTCTCTTACAAAATCCTCCTTGCTGTAAGGATTGGAAGTACTTCCATCGGTAGAGAGGATAGGTTTTCCGGCATTTGGTTTAAACACAAGAGGCAGATTGGTTTTCTCTTTAAACTGTTTTATGATGGGAATGGCCTTGTCTGGTCCCAGAGAGCAATTCAGCCCTATTGCATCAACACCGACTTCTGTCAGTTCTTCGATCATATCATCTACAGAATTCCCGAACATGGTTTTTCCAACCTCTTCAAATGACATTGTGCAAAACACAGGAATGCCGAATTTCTTAGCTTCTTTGGCTGCTACCGTCATCATGGCAAGATCAAAGAATGTTTGGAGCATAATAAGGTCAGGCTTTTCCCTTATCCCAATTTCAAATACCTCATGATATATATCAGCTACTTCTTCTTCACTAAGGTCTCCATAGGGTTCCATCATTGCCGTAAGCGGACCGGATGACAGAGCCACCTTAACGTCTGTTCCTTTAACGGCATCCTTGGCTATTTGCATAGCAAGGGTTATTGCTTCCTTCACTGAGTATTTGCCATTCTGTTTTACAGATATCCGGTTAACCCCGAAGGTGTTTGCCAGGATGATCTTTGCCCCAGCTGCAACATACTCATTTGCAAGTTCACGTACAATTTCCGGCCGGGTTATGTTATATGTCCATACCGGTTCTTTATCTGTAGTTTTTTCCCAAATACTAGTGCCAACCGCACCATCCAATAGAATTAAATTACCCATGGCATGCTCCCTTTAAAGAATGTTTTGGTAGTAGATATCGTTGGATATCTGTAATGATTATCTGCAAAAAAATCATAGCACTTAGGATATATTATGAATAATAATTAATTCTTATAATCGGCAATAAGAAAATCTTATAACTGAAAGTAGCTGGGGACGGTCCTATTGCCACGCTCATGTGTACTTTGGCTCTTGATCCCTTGGGGACGAGGTTAGCGGTCCATTTAATAAGACGGCAGATGAACATTTTTTTCATCATTGTGATCTTGCCGTTTAAGATGCCGTGAAATTCCGTGTTTTGCGGGGTTTTGAAGGTGTTGGTTTTTACCGGAAAATGACCTGCTGATTTTTCAAATCTTGGCAAATCACGGCATAACTCGGCCACGAAACGTAGTCAAAACGTAGTCAAACCTTAAATATTTGACTACTGAGAATTTTGGAATAAAAAATGATATTATCTTAACCATCTTACGTAATTTATCGTATAATATATAAAGGAAACCAAATACTTCTTTACTATAATAATGATATTCGTAGGGAAGGTTCTTTTAACGCTAAGCAAATCGAAAGGAGTGTATATCATATGGCAAATGAGCAACATCAAGAATATGGATCAGAAAAAAACTTTTCTGAAATAGAAATGGCAAATGTCAATAATGACAAAGAAAAATTATCATTAGACGCTCTTGAGACAGTATCAGGCGGAACGGGTTCATCAAGTAATGGTAAATTTATAATAAATAAGCATAGAAGTTTTGCGTATGTTCGTCCAAAAGCAAGTTTAGTCGGGAGGCCTATAGGGTATTATCGCCCCTACACACAACTTGAGAATGTTGGTCCATTAATAAAAGCAGAATTCGGTCGTTGCTTTAGATATGTTCCGGGGCAACATGGTCAGCCAAGCGGATACATAAGTTCGGATATGCTTTCACGCGAAACATGATCTTGATCCCTTGGGGATGGGGTCCATTTTATGATCTGGTATTTTAAGATACCGAGAAATGCCTTGTTTTGCGGGGTTTGGGGGACATGATTTTTACCGGGAAATTACCCTGGGATTTTTCCAAAACTCCGCAAAGTGCGGCTACCTCGGCCACAAAACAAAAGGTAAACGCAGTCAAACATTAAATATTTGACTACTGCGGATTTTGGGAAAAGAAAAAGCGTAATGCCGGAGGCACCACGCTGAGGTAATGTTTTAAATTCCAAGATAACGTTCCACCGTTCATCTCGATAAATTCGAATTTGAACAACTCTTCTATTGTTTCAATTCATACAACAATCCCTCGAAAGGTAATAAATGTATTTTGTCTTCTGAGAATTCCGTTTTTTTCCTGTCGTATGTGTCTAACACCAAGAAACTATCCCCTGACAGGTTTTTA
>JAILBM010000278.1 GCA_024680925.1 Butyrivibrio sp. | reverse complement strand
TTAATCATACAAGGTTAAATCTTTACTGGTATATCGCCGTTTCTGCAACAACCTAATTGCAATATTTATAAACGCATGAGTTTAATGTAAATATCACGTCCTACAAATATAAGGTCCATATAAAGAAATTCCCCGATGCCTATGCATCGAGGTGCCATGATGTCGAGTGCGGTTAAAGGGACTTGAACCCTTACACCTTACGATACAAGAACCTAAATCTTGCGCGTCTGCCAATTCCGCCATAACCGCTTATGTTATCACCAAATCATCTAACATTTTACTAACTTATTGAGCAGAAATCAAGTATTAACGGCTATGTAATCTGATCTCCGCACAAGGATGCTGTAAAATAAAAATCTCCAAATGCAGTTGGCTGTATTTGGAGATTTATGAGTGAGACACGTGGGAATCGAACCCACGACAACTTGATTAAAAGTCAAGTGCTCTACCAACTGAGCTAGTATCTCATATTATAAACTGGGCTAGCGGGATTCGAACCCACGAGTGCAGCAGTCAAAGTGCTGTGCCTTACCGCTTGGCGATAGCCCATCGTATCACAAAGCTATTATACTATAAATCGCGGGATTAAATCACCTAAAAACGAAATATTTTAAAATAAAGGGTGGATAGTGGGACTCGAACCCACGGTCTCCAGAACCACAATCTGGCGCGTTAGCCAACTACGCCATACCCACCATATATTTAGCAGCCCATCCCGCTGCTTTCGCTAAACATGAGGGGAACTGTGCACATTTCTGATAACTTCACCTTAGTTCAAGCGAACCACTAAGAAAGCCATCAATTATTCCTTATCTCATGAAAAATGTGCCCGAAGGGATTCGAACCCCCGACCCACGGCTTAGAAGGCCGTTGCTCTATCCAGCTGAGCTACGGACACACAATACATAAAGTGCTTTAAAGCACAGAGCAGGTGATGGGAATCGAACCCACGTATCCAGCTTGGAAGGCTGGTGTTCTACCATTGAACTACACCTGCATATCGGCGATAGCACTTAGCTATGCCTCAAACGATATTAGCGATAAAAAGTCGGGGTGACAGGATTCGAACCTGCGACCCCCTGCTCCCAAAGCAGGTGCTCTAGCCAAACTGAGCCACACCCCGATTTGTGTCTTTCGAAGAAGTGTCATCTCCGTGACGCAAGTAAGATTATATAATACTATATCTGATAATGTCAACACTATTTTTTAAAATTTTTTATTTATTCATTTTGTTACGTAATAGCGCATATTCATGTTGCGATAATCTCAGTGAAATCCCTTATTTATATGGTTTACTATCATTTTATATCACTGTTAAAATTTAACAGTAAATCAAAGGCAATGGATTAATATTGCCTTTGACCTTTAGTATTCTTCCAGATAATTTATTTTATAGCTAATGTGACCGTCATCATATAAATATAATGTAATATAAGACGGATGTCTGCCTTCCTGTCTGGGGTAGGATAAACTGCCAGGATTAAACAGGAAAAGCCCATCCTCTTCTATGGCTAAAGGTTTATGGCTATGGCCAAACATAACTATATCTGCGCCTCTGTCTATAGCCTCTTCCTTGATATTCTGATAGCCCATAGATACAAGGTACTGATGTCCATGAGTTACCCATACCTTATATTTACCAAGTTCAAATTCCAGATCCCTTGGCAAATTTGAAAAAAAGTCATTATTACCGGAAACAAATTTTATAGGACATTCCGCTATGGATTGCAAAACATCCTCCGTAGCTTCCACATCACCGCAGTGTACTATAAGATCAATATCCTTTTCCTGCTGTAATGTAAGATAAAAATTATTATTTCTACCGTGTGTATCACTTACAATCAGAACTTTATACATAACAAATCCCCACTACTTTTTCCATAGTTTTAATAAATCAGGCTTCCCTGGCTGCAAGTATTTTTTGCATTGCCCTAAGCGCTTTTCCCCTATGACTTATGGCATTTTTTTCTTCTTCTGATATCTCTGCTGAAGTCTTACCGTATTTTGGCAGATAAAAAATAGGATCATAACCAAAGCCATTTTCTCCGGCTATTTCATATCCTATCCTTCCTTCCATAGTTTCTCTTACCACCTTGGTTTCACCATTAGGAAATACAGCCGCAATAGCGCATACAAATCTTGCTGTACGTTTTTCATCCGGAACACCCTTTAATCTTTCAAGAAGGCTGTTATTCTTAATATCATACGATGTGTCATGGCCCATATACCTTGCGGACTGTATTCCAGGTTCTTTATTAAGATAATCTATTTCAAGGCCCGAATCATCTGCAAGAACCACAATATCCTCTGAATTATATTCTTTGGAGGTGTTTTTTAACCAGTCAGCTATTGCCCCTGCCTTAATAGCAGCATTTTCTTCAAAGGTTGTGCCATTTTCCTCTATATCTCCTTCAAAACCTGCTTCCTTCATGGATATAACTTCTGCACCCAAAGGAGCCATAATATCCCTTATTTCATGTAATTTATTTTTATTGCCTGTAGCAAAAACTATTTTCATATATTTATCCACCTGTATCATTCAAGCTCCGACAGAGAATCCACAATACCATCATATATTCCCTGGGCAACTTTATTAATGTATTTTTTATCCGTAAGTCTGTCTGCATCAGCTTCGATAGATATATTTCCTACACTTACTGCTGCAGAAGGTATTTTTATATTTCGAAGTGCCGATTCATTCTCACAGGGCAATACTCCCCTGGCATTTACCCCGGTGCTGGACAAAACATTTTTTTCAAGAGTATCTGCAAATTGAACATTACCAAAATTTCTTATGAAATAATTATCATTATAATATGTTGCTATGCCTTCATTCTGAATGGTATCTGCTTCAGTCATGATCTGTATATAAAGATCAGCTCCCGTTTCTTCAACAAATTCTGTTTTAACAGCTTCATCCCTGTATATATCTGAAGTTCTGGTAAAAAATACTTTGAAATTATTTTCAGTATCGGCATCTGCAATATTTTTAAGGGCAAGAGCAACACTTAAATTAATATCTTTTTCAGTAACATTCCCACTGCTGCTACCCAAAAATTCCCCTCCGCAAAGAGGATCCACAACTACCATTTTGTCATATATGCATCCGGGTTCCTCAAAGGTAATAACAATACTGTCATCTGTAAGCTCACTGACACTTTCATATATTCCATCCAACTGAAATATAAGAGCCACTTCACCTTCAACAGATTGTGGCACACATATCGCAGAATTAAGATTATCAATATCTGCCACAAGGATAGCCGATTTATAAAAGCCTGTATCCTTGGCATCTACATACAAGATCAGTCTGTGTTCAATATACCTGTTCTCTATTCTTACATTTTCAGAATGAACACCTCCGGGAAGAGGAACTATAAGTTTTCCTTCTTCATCAGTACCCTCAGGTGCTCTTGCTCTTAAAGAATAAGATTGTGTTATATCTGTATTGCTGTAATCATTTTCAGCTGCATCAGCAATTATAATTCGCTTGGTTCCTGCTCTGTAAAACATAACAGATAGAGCCATAACCGCATATATTCCGGATATTACGGCAAGTTTTTTGTACCCCTCCCTATTCATCAGTTTTACTCTTCCTCTCTTTTTTCATTATTATTTCTTCTTGGAGGCTTTGGGCCATTAAACTGATAAAAATAGGTTTTAAGCATTCCGTTATATATCTTGCGATTTTTATCCGCTTTTCTTCCGATAAATTTCTCAGCCTGATCATATCCCGTTATCAAATACATAGACCAGCTGTCCAGAGCTTTATATCTTTCCCCTATTGTTTTATAGAGTTGTGGAAGCTCATCCTTTTCTCCTATACGCTCTCCGTAAGGAGGATTACTGATAATAAATCCGTATTTTTTTCTATGGCTAAGTTCAGCTATAGGTCTTGTCTGAAAATGTATAAGCTTTTCTACTCCGGCCTTTGCTGCATTTATTCTTGCAATTTCTATCATTTCAGGATCAATATCATAGCCCTGAATATCCGTATCTATATCAAGATTTATCTCTTCACGCATTTCTTCGCGAACATCATCCCAGTTCTGTTTTGTAATAAGATGACTCCAACTCTCTGCAGTGAAGTGTCTGTTAAGCCCCGGAGCAATTCCTGCTGCCATCATAGCTGCTTCAATAGGGAAAGTTCCCGAACCACAAAAAGGATCAACCAATATTCTGTCTGATTTCCAAGGTGTAAGCATTAAAAGTGCGGCTGCAAGATTTTCTGCAATAGGTGCCTTGGATTCAAGTCGTCTGTATCCTCTTTTATGCAATGAATCCCCTGTAGTATCAAGGGCCACTGTAACTTCATCCTTCATTATAAAAACTCTTACAGGAAAACTCTCTCCATCCTCTTTAAACCAATTGGTATGATAGCTTTGTTTCATTTTCTCTACCATAGCCTTTTTCATTATGCTCTGAATATCCGATGGACTATATACCTTACTCTTTACACTTGAGGCCTTCTTAACCCAGAATTTACCGTTTTCCGGTATATATTCTTCCCAGGGAAGTGCTTTTGTCCCCTGAAAAAGATCCTCAAAGTTTTCAGCATGAAATCCCCCAACTTTAATAAGTACTCGCTCCGCACTTCTAAGACATATATTTGCCCTGCACACAGCATCGGCATCGCCAAAAAAGGTAACTCTTCCATCCGCTACCTCTGTAATGTCATAACCAAGATCCATTATTTCTTTTTTTAACACTGATTCCAGTCCAAAATGACATGGAACAACAATTTCATATCTCTGCATTCATTTCTCTTTCCAAATAATACTAAATTCAACTCAACGAATTTATTTTAACACAAAAAAGGAACGCCGTATATTTCTATACAGCGTCCCTCTTTATAATTTCGTAACCCTTATATTGTCTGTAAAAGTAATTACTCTGTAAGTGCACCGGTTTCTTCATCAAAGTGATATGTTACAAACCAGATTGTTACATCACCCTTCTGAACTATACCATTTTTAGCATAATACTTAGAACCATCTACAGTAAACCAGCCCTTTGTTGCTGCTCCGTTTGAACCAAAGTGATAAAGAACTGTTTCACCATCAGTTGTTACATTTACAAATCCTGTAACCATCTGACATGTATCAGAATCATAGTAGTATGTGGTTGCCCATCTGCTTACAAGTCCTGTTGCAAGGATTCCTGTGCTGTAGCCGTAGTAAGATGCACCATCTACTGTAAATACTCCCTTTGTAGCTGTTCCGTTTGAGCCAAAGTAGTATGTATTTCCATCTACTGTTACAAATTCATTTGTTACCATTGCACATGTATCAGGATCATAGTAGTAAAGTGATGCCCATCTGCTTACAAGTCCTGTTGCAAGGATTCCTGTGCTGTATGCATAGTATGAATTTCCATCTACTGTGAATACACCCTTCTTGGCAGCGCCTGTTGAACCAAAGTAATATGTATTTCCATCGATTGTAACAAAGCTGTCAGTAACAAGAGTTGTCATATCTGTATCATAGCAGTAAAGCTGTGCCCAGCGTGTGAAGAGATTTTCTTCTGTAATTACAGCTTCTTCTTCCTCAGGCTCATATCCAGGGATATCTGAAACTGATTCAGCTGCTTCATAATTACCATCAAGAACTGCTGCTACATCAGAAGCTTCAATTCCTGCCTCTGCAAGTGCTGCAATACCTGTTTCTGAAAGCTGCATGAATCCATTTAAGTTAATGCTTCCATCATCATTTCTAAGGCTGTCGCCAAGTATGTATGCTGTATCTGTTGTAGCATCAGGTGCGTCAAGTGATACAAACCAGTCATCTGTTACTGTAAGACCATCGCTGTTACTTGAAGCGCCATCGTTCCAATAGAAGTTAAGTGATGAGTAAATCTTAGTCTCATCCTGTGTTCCCTTAGCCTTGATGTTTTCATTTACATCTGTACCCAAGCGGTAAGACATAACACCTTCTACATAGAAGTCTGTATTGGCTGTATCGTTTGTATAAAGA
>JAILBM010000276.1 GCA_024680925.1 Butyrivibrio sp. | reverse complement strand
AGTCCAAGAGGCGTCACAAGCTTATTTTCATATAAATCAGTCCATTGGAATAATGTTATCTCCTCAGGTTTTGCAAAAGCCGATAAATATCCCTGCTCCAGATAATCATCTATAGGCCAACACTGATAAGTATCAAACCAGGTTCCATGATTTCTTCCGCCTGATGCTTCATCCATCCATCTGACAAGACTGTAACTCAAATACGTAGGCAGGTGCTGATCCTGGTATGCACTGGCTCTTGTCTCAGTGCCGGTGTAAACCATATCAAATATATCCTTTTCCACATCAGGCCTATAACCTGTTGCATGATAAGATTCACGCCAGTTAGGAAATTTTATTATCATCTTCACCTTGGGATTAACCTTTTTGGCAGGGCCCACTACAAGATTTTCAGAAACATCTTTCATCAGCTCTTTTCTAAATTCAACCCAGGTTCTGTCTCCCTTAGCTTTAATACAGTCTTCGCAGGTACAGTTAGTAAAGTAAAAATCATCCAGAATAACTTCATCAAACTGCTCTGCGCAATATTCTGAAACCTTTTTTATATACTCTCTCATTTTAGAATTGGTATAGCAAAAGGTCCCAAATATTCTCTGCCTTTTTTTATCACTGTCATAAATATCCGGAACAACTGTGGTAAAACCTCCGGCAACTTCAACATCTCTTTCTTTAAAAAAGCCGGATATTTCCTTCATCTTATCCTTGTCTACCCAGCACCCGTCTCTGTAAGGTTCTAAGTAAACCTTGTCTATACCCACATACTTTTCTACAAAATCATATTGCTTTTTCAGGGTATCAAGATCCATTTTTTCCAAAATCTGAGCTACACAATAAACAGTCACTTTAAAGTTATGAAAATGTCTCATTTTACCTCCTCACAATGAAAAAAATTATCCTATCCTGGCAAGCTCATAGTAATAACCCTTTTTATCTATGAGCTCCTCATGATTACCTGACTCCATTATTCCTTTATTTCCTATGTACAATATCTCATCGGCATTTTTGATTGTAGAAAGTCTGTGGGCAACAATGAATGTTGTTTTATCCTTGGTCAGTTCATCCAATGCCTCTTTGATTATCATTTCTGTTTCTGTATCTATGGCACTGGTGGCCTCATCCATGATAATTACGGATGGATTTTTCAGAACAATTCTGGCAAAGCTGATAAGCTGTCTTTCTCCTGCGGAAAGATCTGACCCTCTTTCCTCCAGCATATGGTAATACCCACCGCAAAATCGGTTGATAAATTTATCCGCATGGATAAGCTTTGCGCTTTCAATACATTCTTCATCAGTGGCATTCCATTTGCCATAGCGTATGTTGTCAATAATAGTTCCTTTAAATATAAAGGGATCCTGCATAAGAACTCCCACTTCTTTTCGCAGGGAACTTAGAGTTATATCTCTTACATCAATCCCGTCTATTCTTACAGAGCCTTTTTTGACATCATAGAATCTTGTCAGCATATTGATTACAGTTGTCTTTCCGGCACCTGTATGTCCAACCAGGGCTATGGTCTTTCCCGGCTCTACATGAAGATCAAAATTTTCAAGAATAGGCTGTCCTTCGTCATATTCAAAGGTTACACTATCAAAATCAACCTGTCCCTTTACATTTTTGATTTCCACAGCATCTTTTTTATCACAGATATCAACCGGATAATCAATGGTATCAAACACCTGCTCAAGGTTAGAACTTACCTGGGCCAGCTCCTGAATAATATTGGCTATCTGGGAAATAGGATCTCTAAAAGCTGCCATATAGCTCGTGAAGGTTATTACCGTACCGGCTGTTACAGTGCTGCTGCCTCCCAGTATAAGAACCAAAGCCACTCCGAATATGGCCAGGGTTCCAACATTCCAAAAGCCCATGACAATTGGAGAATTAAGCCTTGAAAGAATAACTATATGCCACCATTCCAGCATGCTTTTTTGGTGAATATCATCATAGATAGCTTTATTTTTGTCAATTCGGCTATAATTTTTTATTATCTGCTCTCCCATGATTGATTCCACAAGGAAAGCTGATCTGTTGGAATTTTTGGCTCTAAGTCTGGTAAATCTCTTGCCCAGTACCTTCTTAAGCAAAGATATAAGAGTCATCATTGGGATTACGGTACAAAAAACCACCAGTGTTAATAACGGGCTTAGAGAAAGCATAAAGATACTTACCACTACCACCTTAACAATATATACTGCAAACATAAGTACATAATTGGAAAAAAATGTAGCAAGTCCGTTAATATATTCCGTGACCCTTACTACAATTTTGCCGTCAGGTCTGCTGTCATAATAGTCAAAGGACAGTTCCTGTAAATGATCGAATATATCTGTTCTTATTTTGGAAATTATGGAAAATCCAACCTTTCCCATATTTCTTGTCTGAATATAAGTAACGGTTATTTCGATTATAGCCAGAAAAAACATGCTAAGGCACATTAGGACAAGCTGTTTATAATCCTCATTTACAACTACCTTATCCACGATCACCTTTAAAAGTCTTGGGGGAATAAGGGATGTGATTGATGAAACAAAAAGCAGTATTCCCACCATTATGATTGTTTTTCTAAAGGGAAGGACATATCTAAGTGTCCTCATAAGCTGTTTAAAATCTATCTTCTTTTCAATTTTTTCATCCTGAAAAAAAGTATTTCTTTTTGCCATTAAAAGCCTCTTTCCGGGTTAAATCTCCTGATTGTTTTCCTTCTGCTCCATTTGTATCTTATATACCTTGGCAAAAGAGCCATTCATCGCCATAAGTTCTTCAAAGGTTCCTCTCTCTTCAACCCTTCCCTGTCGAAGGTAAAGGATCTCATCGCATTCCTTGACCGATGAGAATCTGTGAGCTGTAATAATAAGTGTTTTTTCCGAAAACTTCTCATATATTTCCTTAAGAAGAACCTTCTCTGTATTTACATCCAGGGCGCTGGTAGAATCATCCAGAACAAAAACCGGAGCATTTTTCAAAAAGCATCTGGCTATGGATATTCTCTGCTTCTGACCACCTGAAATACCGATTCCACGTTCACCGATAATTGTCTGATAGCGATCCTCAAGCTGATTTATAAAGCCTTCTGCCTGGGCATGTACCGCTGCCTCCTTTACCAGCTTTTGATCAGCATAGGGCTTTGAAAAGGCAATATTGGATTCGATGGTATTGGAAAAAAGAAATACATCCTGGAATACATAGGAA
>JAILBM010000272.1 GCA_024680925.1 Butyrivibrio sp. | reverse complement strand
CAAACAAAACTATTACAATATTGTATAGGTATATATTACTGTTTTGTAGATTTTATTTAAAATGAACAAAACCTTACAGAGCCAGTAATAGCAGGGGGTTATGGGTCAAAATAATTTTGTTTAAAAATTTTTGGTTTTCATTAAATAAATAATCAAAGGATTAATTAAAAAAATAATATATTTTTATTTCTTCATCCTTATAATGAACTTTCGATAATAATTAAAAGCAAAACTTATAAGCCATTTTGATAAAATATTCAAAAGGAGCACAAAAATGAAATTTGGAATGAGATCGCCCAGCATTAAAAAAAGCTTCAAGGCAAGAACTACCGGTAGTTTAAAAAGATCAATAAAGAAATCTCTTATACCCGGCTATGGTAAAAAGGGGATTGGCTGGTTTAAAAATCCTAAAAAAGCCGCATATAACAAAATTTATAAAAAGACAACTTTCTCTATTTTTGACTTATTTAAGTGGTGAATTTAATCACCAAATATAATATTAAATTTTCCAAAAATCACAGATTATCCATAATCACATATTAAACATTAAAAATTGCCACCTCTACGGTGGGAACGCGCATAAATACACCTTGCTATAATGATTTAAAGCAAATAAATCGTTATACAAGGTGTTTATTTGTGTGAATTTATTTAAGGGGGAATGTAGACTATGGAAAATAACACATTGGACAACCAACAACCTAAGAAAAAAGGAAATCTAGTTTTATGGATACTAGGATGGATATTTTTCTTTCCTATACCAGTAATGGTATTAATTTGGAGAAAAAAGAACACATGGAAATTACCAATTAAGATTGCTGTAACAGTCATTTTTTGGATATTACTCTTTGCAATTGGTGGATTGGGAGATAAATCTAATAAAACAGAAAGTCAGCCAGAGACAACTATTACAAAAACCTCTGCATCTTTTGAGTCATCTACAACAGTTGAGACAACCGAAGAATCAAAAGAAGAGTACGATTCGCAATTTAAAAATAACTTTGTTGCACTTGTTAATGAATTTGACGCAGAAATATTTAGTGATTGGGATGTAAATTCCGCTAATGATGGTTCAAACATCCTTACGGCAGGTGTACTTATTGAAAACAACGAAGATGTCATAAATAGTTTCTTTGATAAGCTAAAGGAACTTATCAATAGTTCTGAAGAATGTGATTCTGCTATGATAACAGTAGGAGACAAAGCAAAAGGTGCAGACTCAGAAGCCCTATTCATAGCTGCAATCGATAATGGTGAAATAACTACAACTATGGAAAGCATAAACTACAATTCCGCACATAATATATGGATAAGAAATCAATTTAGTGCTTGGGATGGTTCGCATATAGAACTGACAAAGCTTATAAAGGAAAATCTTAATGATGAAGACTCTTATAAGCACATAGAAACAACTTATCGTGATATTAAAACTCAGGCGGATGTTGATGAGGTCAATGAGGCTCTTTCCAGTGCTGGAAAGACTGACACAGTACAAGTTGGAGACTTGTTTATAGTAACAAAGTTCTCTGCTAAAAATGGTTTTAATGCTACAATAAAAAGTACTGCTTATGGCATAGCTAGCTATGAAAATAATTCCATAAAACTCATTGCGATAGAATAATTTAATTAGGTAATAAATACTAATAATTTAAGTGACCGTATAAGCATGGATAAACAAACACAAAGGCTTTAAGTTTTTTAATAAGGTTAAATGAAGATGAAATGTCCTTATTGTCAATCTGAGTATGCAGACACTGTTAAGTTTTGTAAAAATTGTGGAAAGGAATTAACAGTAACTAAAGATACGAATCGTTTACAGGATATTGGCAAGAAAATGCAACAAACCGGAAATAATCTTCAGCAATCTGGTAAATCAATATCTGGTTGTGGATGCTTGATGACACTATTGATAACGGTTCCAATTATAATTCTTTTGTTTTTTTATTAAGTGAGCATACCGAATACGCCAAAAGAGTCAGTTCACAATGCTGACTCTTTTTTTAATTTCCTTTAAATTTTTACATTGAACAACAAAAGTTACTATTCACAGATTAAATGAGGATACATAATGAAGCTCACATTGGTGGGCTTTATTTTTATGTATGAAAAGGTTAGAATTTTCTTATTAAACAAATCGGAGTTTGCATTTTTTGGCTTGTTGCAGCC
>JAILBM010000220.1 GCA_024680925.1 Butyrivibrio sp. | reverse complement strand
GATAAAAAAGAGTAAGTTAATTTATAGGAAAAAGGGAGTAGCTGGCGCAGTTTTGCGTTTGCATTTATCGTCAGTACGATAGCGGAAGCTATCCGGTTATGTGACTAAGCAGCGAGACTTTTACCGTATATTTATGTACGGTAAAAGTCTCTTTTTTTGTTTATGAAAAAGAGTAATGTTTTTTAAAACGAATGTATTTGTGCTAAACTAAGAATACAGTGTTTGCTGCATTCTTATAGCTATATTATTTAAGAGGAGGACATATTATGTCACTGGTTATTCAGGTATTGTTATTGGTGCTTGGCTTTGTTTTATTGGTTAAGGGGGCAGATTTTTTTGTTGATGGTGCAGCAAGTATTGCTAAGAAGTTTGGCATTCCGGATCTTATTATAGGACTTACTATAGTTGCCATGGGTACAAGTGCTCCGGAGGCTGCAGTAAGTATTACAGGTGCATTTAAAGGAAGTGCAGACATTTCTATAGGTAATGTTGTGGGAAGTAATATCATGAATGTCCTGGTTATCTTAGGACTTGCAGCTATTATAATACCTATTGCTGTTGCCGAATCTACCGTTAAGTATGAGATACCCTTTATGATTGGTATATCTGTATTGTTTCCGGTTCTTGGACTGGACGGAACAATGAGCAGAGCAGACGGAATTATTTTATGGTTATGTTTTATAGCATATCTGGTTTATCTTTTCAGAATGGCCAAAAAAGGAAATGGTGATGAGGAATCATCTGCAAAGGATATGCCTGTGTTACTTGCGATTTTATATACAATCGGTGGTGCAGTTATGATTGTTTTTGGTAGTGATTTTGCAGTTGATTCTGCCAGTGAAATTGCCAGAACATTTGGAATGAGTGAGAGATTTATAGGTCTTACCATTGTAGCCCTTGGAACATCTCTTCCGGAGTTGTTTACATCTGTAACCGCTGCAAGAAAAGGTAATGCAGATATTGCTATTGGTAATATTGTAGGAAGTAACATTTTTAACTATTTGTTTGTTATAGGAACATCAGCCCTTATTATTCCTATTAATTTTGCTTCCAATTTTCTTGTAGATGCTGTTATAGCTATTTCTGCAGCAGTATTTCTCTGGTTCTGTGTATTTAAAGACAGAATGCTTGCAAGAGTGGGCGGTTCATTGATGTTATTGGGATATGTGGCATATTTCATTTATATTGCGTTTATTGCCGTATAAAATATTTCTTTACAAAAATACTTGCATTATTTTTGCTTATAATGTATTTTAAAAGTGAGCTGTACGACTGGCGGATAAGTGGAGTAAACCACGTGGAGTACAGTAATATTTCTTTTGATTAGCCGACCGCCTGGGCACCGTTTGCGAATGGTTCCCAGGCGGTTTTTTATATGCTTTTGAAAGGAGCTCAAATGACAGACTTAATCAAGGAAATTTCAGGAAATGAATACCCGGGACGTGGTATTGTAATTGGTACAACACCGGATGGAAAATATGCTGCATGCGCTTATTTTATTATGGGTAGAAGTGAGAACAGCAGAAACAGAGTATTCGTTGAAGAAGGAACAGGAATCCGCACACAGGCTTTTGATCCAGCCAAGCTTGAGGATCCAAGTCTTATTATCTATGCACCTGTTCGTACACTTGGTAATGATACAATCGTAACTAACGGTGATCAGACAGATACAATCTATGATCTTATGAAGCAGGGTCAGACATTTGAACAGTCTCTTAGAACAAGAGAATTTGAACCGGATGCTCCTAACTATACACCTAGAATCTCAGGAATCATGCACGTTGAAGATGGCAAATATGATTTCCAGATGTCTATCTTAAAGAGCAATCACGGAGATCCATCTTCATGCCAGAGATTTACATATTCTTATGAGAATCCTAAGGCTGGAGAAGGCTTCTTTATCCACACATACATGGGAAATGGCAACCCACTTCCAAGTTATGAAGGCGAGCCTACAGTTGTTAATATCGAAGGCGACATTGATACATTTACTGAGAATGTATGGAATGCCCTTAATGCTGATAATAAGGTATCTCTTTTCACAAGATATATTGAAATTGCTACAGGCAAATATGAAAGCAGAATCGTAAATAAGAACAAATAATATAGATTAAAAAGATAAGGAGAAAACTATGAAGAACTTAGAGCTTAAATATGGTTGTAACCCAAATCAGAAACCATCAAGCGTATATATGGAAGATGGAAGCGAGCTTCCAATCGAAGTACTTAACGGAAGACCGGGATATATCAATTTACTTGATGCCCTTAACGGATGGCAGCTTGTATCAGAACTTAAAAAGGCTACAGGACTTCCTGCAGCAACATCTTTCAAGCACGTATCACCAGCAGGTGCAGCAGTAGGACTTCCTCTTACAGAAGTAGAGAAAAAGATTTACTGGGTAGAGGACATGCCTGATATGACACCACTTGCCAATGCATATGCAAGAGCAAGAGGAGCAGACAGAATGTCATCTTTTGGTGATTTCATTTCCCTTTCAGACAAGTGTGATCTTGCTACAGCCAAACTTGTAAAGAGAGAGGTTTCAGATGGTATCATCGCTCCGGATTATGATGAGGATGCGCTTGAGCTTCTTAAGGCTAAAAAGAAAGGCAACTATGCTGTAATCAAGATTGATCCAAATTATGTACCGGCTGCAATCGAGAAAAAGCAGGTATTTGGTGTTACTTTTGAACAGGGACACAACAATTTTGAAATCAATGAAGAGCTCCTTACAAATATCGTTACAGATAACAAGGACCTTCCGGAGTCAGCCAGGATTGACCTTATCATCTCTCTTATAACACTTAAATATACACAGTCCAACTCAGTATGTTACGTAAAGGGCGGACAGGCAATAGGTATCGGTGCCGGCCAGCAGTCACGTATACACTGCACAAGACTTGCAGGAAGCAAGGCTGATAACTGGTTCCTTCGTCAGGCACCAAAGGTACTGGAACTTCCATTCCTTGATACAATCGGACGTCCGGACAGAGATAACTCAATTGATCTCTATATCGGCGAAGATTACATGGATGTTCTTGCAGATGGCAAGTGGGAAAAGATTTTCAAGACCAAGCCTGAAGTATTTACAGCAGAGGAAAAGAAAGCATGGCTTGCTAAAAATACAGATGTAGCCCTTGGTTCAGATGCATTCTTCCCATTTGGCGACAACATCGAAAGAGCATTTAGAAGCGGTGTTAAATATGTTGCTCAGCCTGGTGGTTCAGTTCGTGATGATAACGTTATTGAAGCAGCCAATAGCCATGATATGGTTATGGCATTTACAGGAATGAGATTGTTCCATCATTAATTCAGATAATTATTTTTAATTATAATAGTGCAAAAAAAACAGCTGCAATACAGTTACTTCTGTATTACAGCTGTTTTATTATTTGTTTGCTTCAAGATAATCCAAAAACTTAGGGACAGGTAAAGCCTTTGAAAAGTAGTTACCCTGCATGTAGGTACATCCTATTTGTCTCATTACGGCAGCCATATAGTCATCTTCAATACCTTCTGCAGTCACACTGAAATAAACGATTTTAAAGGCTTGCATGATATTCGGAAAAATCTCTTCAGGATCTTTACAATAATCCCAAACCAGTTCCATATCAAGTTTAATATTTATGAATGGACATTTTTTCAATCTTATAAGATTAGAATAGCCTTTGCCATAATCATCCAGTACAAATTGAAAGCCTATATCCCTTAGAAGAGATATTTGTTTGGTCAGTACAGTGTAATCAACAAGAGATTCTTCTGTAATCTCAAGATGTATAAAGCTTGCATCAACACCGTATTTATCAATAATCGCGCCATACTCCTTAGCAAGATCGGTCATGATAAACTGAGTGGGAGACAGATTAACGTTTATCCATTTAAGGCACGAATTTTGTAAATCATGTTCTTGGATTATCTGACAGGTTTTATCAAATATAAGCTTACCTATTTTATTTATATCACCGTTTTTTTCAGCAATTGGTATAAAATCTGAAGGCATTATTATTTCGCCTTTTGTATTTCTGATTCTGGCCAGCGCCTCTGCCCCTGCGATTTTATATGTTTGTGAATCAACTATAGGTTGTAAATATACTTCTACAGCTTCATTTTCTATAGCTGTTTCTATGTTCTGCTTTATGTTAAATATTTTTTCATTTTCTATTATTTCTTTATCGCCAATATACAGACAATCATGCTTATTTGTTATATCATTTTTGTCCAGAGCATTGGCAATGGTATTTAAAATCAGATCCGTAGATTCCTTATGTGTTATATTTTCAAGTTGGACAAAGTTTACTTCCAAATAGAGTTCTGTATCTTTTGAAGTCCAGGGATCTGTAAAACGCTCATTTATCTGATTTATCAATTTTTTTGTGTCAGCCTGCGGAGATGTTATGATAATAAATCGACCTTTCCGGTAGTAAAATACCTTTGTTCTTGAAACCAGTCTGGAAAGGAATTTCCCTATGAGATATAAACCTTTATCCATCTGAATGGCACCATAAATCTCTCTCATATCATTGTAGTTATGAATCATGACGGCCAGTATTTTATAGTCCTTGTATTTGGGAAATTCATTTAAATAATCAATAAGAGCCAGGGAATTAAATATGTCTACATGCTGTTCTATATATAGCTCGGGATTCTCAAAGGTCAGGTAAATGATTATAATGGCCATAATACAGAAGGTATCCATTAGTAAAAAATTTGGAAAAATCAATCTGCATATTGCACCAACCAGCAGACATACATTGTACCCCAGAGCAGCCCATAACTCGTGCTTTCTTTGAAAGGAATCCTTTTTTATAAGGGCCAGAATTACTGAGAAAAAAATGTATATAAACAAATTTATATATAAAATCAGCCTTAAAGGACCATGGTGATATCCGGTTTCATCTATATAGAACAGTAGCCCTGTAAAGACACTTGAAATAGCTATGATACAGCAAACAAATGCAGGGATCATACCTATATATTTGAGAAAGGAATGATTTAACCTATAGCTGTTAACCAGGCAGGTAGTATAGGAATAATATAAATATGTTCGTACAAAAAATAATATGAAAAAGAGAAGATTAAAAAAATAAAGAGTAAAATAACTATGCCCCTTATATTGAATATCAACCCAGGTTGAAATCACATCCAAAATGATAACGGCAAATTCAACCAGAAGGAGTTTCAGAAAAGTATAGTTTTTCCTTAAGGGCATTCTTGGTAAAAAGAAATAATAACCCAGAAATATAACTAATATAAAAAAGCTTGGAAGTATAAAACTGAAATTCCACATAAAGCTTTGCTCCTAACGTAATAGTTGGTTTAATAAAATTATAAAAAAGGCATTATTCAGGCTTTTGTATAAAAGTAGTATCAAACATTATTAAGTATATATAGGAGTAAAAACTATAACGTAAATTACGAAATAACGTATTGGTATAGTTAATATTTTAGTATATTAAGGAGCTGATTACAAGAAAAACTCCTATTAAGAAAATAATAGGAGTTTTAAGAGTTTCAAATAACAGCTTCAAAAATCTGTTTTGTTATATCAGCCTTATTCATACTGTATAGATGAATACCGTCTATACCATGGGCAATCAGGTCTTCCACCTGCTTTATGGCATATTCAACACCGGCTTTTTTCATACCCTCAGGGTCATCTGCATGCTCAGCAATTAAATTACTAAGAGCAGTAGGAATGGATGAACCGGATAGAGATACACTTGTACCCAGCTGGTTTGGTGCGGTTATTGGCATTATTCCCGCATGAATTGCCACATGGATACCTGCTTTATCAAGCTTGTCTATATAGCTATATAATTTTTCATTGTCAAAAAACATCTGTGTGATAAGTCCGCTTACGCCAAGATCAACTTTCTCTTTTATATGCTTTATATCTTCCTCAAGGGTAGCGGCTTCCGGATGCTTTTCCGGATAACATGCGCCGTAAATATGAAATCCACCAAATTCAAATATTTCCTTAACTATATCTCCGGCATATTTATAATGGCGGTTTTCAAAGTCTTCATCAGACATATCCCTGGGCTTGTCACCTCGAAGGGCGAGGATTCTCTTAATACCGTTTGCTTTATATTCCGTAAGAAGGTCATTAAGTTTTTGAGGAGTTACACCTACAGCTGTTAAATGGGCCAGGGCATTAATGTTACAGCTGTTTTGGATATATGAAGCTATTTCTGCAGTTTTCTTACTGTTACTGCCACCGGCACCATAGGTAACACTTATAAAGTCAGGATCAAGTGATTTGATTGAATCCAGTGTTTCATATATTCCGCTTATGCTTAAATCTTTTTTTGGAGGAAAAACCTCACAGGATAGTTCTATATTTTTTCCATGCTTATTGATTATTGGCATATCAATCTCCGTTTTTAAGTAAAATGTATCAAAAAACACAACCCTTGCGTAAAAGGGATAGTAACTATAAAATATTTTATTAGTTTTTATCAGTAAAAACAAGAACTGCATAATATATTAGTATTCTATTATTGGTTATAGGTTTAACTTATAACAGAATAATAAGGCAATGGTTGACTGATATGAAATAAAAGAATAAATTATAGTCCGGATGTTTTATATTTCTACTATCTTTGGAGAGTTATAAATGAATTATTATTTTGCACCTTTAGAGGGGATTACAGGCTTTACATACAGAAATGCTCATAATAAATATTTCGGCGGAGTGGATAAGTATTTTATTCCTTTTGTGGCTGCTCATTCTTCCCATAATCTTAAAACCAGGGAAAAAGAAGATATTGCGCCTAAGAACAATATTGGTATAAATGCTGTTCCACAGGTTCTTACAAATAATGCGGATAATTTTATCTGGGTTGTAAAAGAAATAGCAGATCTCGGTTATAAGGAAGTTAATTTTAATCTTGGGTGTCCTGCAGGGACAATAGTATCCAAAAAAAGAGGTTCCGGTTTTCTTGCATATCCGGATGAACTGGATGCTTTTTTTGACAAAGCTTTCAATGGACTTTGTAATGTGGATATTGATATTTCGGTAAAAACAAGAATCGGCTTGCACTGCGCAGATGAGGCAGGCAGAATATTTGAAATCTATGATAAATATCCCATATCAGAACTGATTGTTCATCCGCGCACAAGAAAGCAGATGTACAGCGGTAAACCGGACATGGAAGCATTTGCACAGATAGTAAGAACTTCAAAACACAGAATCTGTTTTAACGGAAATCTTTGTAGTGTATCTGATATAGACCGGTTTACAAAAAACTTCCCGCAGATTGACACTGTCATGATGGGAAGAGGACTTTTGGCAGATCCCGCCCTTGCAATTGCTTCAAAATGCGCAAATGCTGAAAATACAAGCACTTTGCCTATGACATCTCAAAGTGTTGAAAATAAAGGGGCTGGAAGGAACCTGTTTATGAATCTCAAGGTTCTCAAGGCTTTTCACGATGACATATATAATGAATATCTTAAGACTATGCCGGGAGATATGGTGGCTGTAAATCGTATGAAGGAGCTTTGGAAGTATATGGGAAATTTATTTGAGTCTCCGGATAAAGCCATGAAGGATATTAAAAAGGCCAATACGCCTGCAGCTTATGTTTCTGCAGTAAGGGTGCTTTTTAGCTCAGGAAAGCTTTCTGAATAAAATTTATTGCTTTGGAGGAGTAAAAAAGGAAATTATGCTGTTTAGTATTGCTGTGATTATATTATCGGGACTGTTATTGGGAACCTTGTGCAAAAAGGTCAGATTTCCGGGGCTTTTTGGAATGATAATAGCGGGTATTATAATAGGCCCTTATGCCCTTAATCTTATAGATGATTCTATTTTAAATATTTCATCTGACATCAGAAGGATAGCACTTATTATCATACTTATAAGAGCCGGACTTAAACTAAATCTATCCGATCTGAAAAAGGTAGGAAGACCTGCAGTTCTTATGTGCTTTGTGCCTGCTACCGTAGAGCTTATCGGTATGGTGCTTATGGCGCCTTCTATTCTTGGAATCAGTACACTGGATGCTGCTATATTGGGAGCTGTTATAGGAGCGGTTTCTCCTGCTGTTATAGTTCCGAGGATGATAAAGCTTATAGATGAAGGCTATGGTACAAGCAGGGGAATTCCTCAGATGATACTTGCGGGAGCCTCCGTAGATGACGTTTTTGTAATTGTAATGTTTACTACATTTACAGGCCTGGCACAGGGAGAAGGACTGTCTGTTATGTCCTTTGTTAATATTCCGTTTTCCATAATACTGGGAGTAGCAGGAGGCTTTATTGCGGGATTTATTATTTATAAATGGTTCTCCGGTTTTAAAATGAATCTCATAATTATGACAATAATCTTACTATCAGTAAGTTTTGTAATATCAACTATTGAAACAAGCTTTCCGGGAATTCCTTTTGCATCTCTTATAGCTATAATGTGTATGGGAATAATGATCAAAAAACAAGATTCAAATATGGCTGCCGAGTTATCCGGGCAGTACGATAAACTATGGACAGTTGCCGAGATATTCCTTTTTGTTCTTGTAGGAGCATCCGTTGCCATAGATCATGCAATGCAGGCGGGATTAAAGTCAATAGTTCTTATACTACTGGTTCTCTGTTTTAGAATGTTTGGTGTGTTTATATGCATGCTGGGATCCGGACTAAAGGTCAGAGAAAAACTGTTTTGTATGATAGCCTATACACCCAAAGCTACTGTTCAGGCAGCTATAGGCGGCCTTCCACTTGCCATGGGACTTGCCTGCGGTGAAACAGTACTTACAGTTTCTGTTGTAGCAATTCTCCTTACAGCACCTTTAGGAGCATTTGCTATAGATTTGACCTACAGAAAGCTATTAAAAAAATAACCACATAAATAAAGAGCATTTATATTTTCTTTTGAATATAAATGCTCTTTTATTATATAAGCTCTTTTATTATATATAAGCTTTATTATTTTTTGATTTTTACAGCAAGGCTTCCTTTGGCAAGTATGCTTAGGTGCTGTGTAGCTCTGGACATTGCTGTATACAGGCAGTGATTACCAAGCTCATTATCAGGATAGGTATTGCTGTCAGCATCAGCCAGAATAACATTATCAAATTCAAGACCTTTAGCAAGAGCCAGCTCTATTATAAAGGCACCGCTTTTTGGAAGTGCATCCTGTACGGTTATTTCCTGTGGTGCATCAGGTCCGAGGGAAGCTATGATTTTTTCCATATTAAGTGGATTTCTGCATATAATAGCTGTAAGGCCTTCCTTGGCAATGGACTCATTTATAAGCTTTTTAAGTTCTGCAAAGTATTCTTTATCATCTCCGCAAACCTTAACTACTGCAGCATCTCCTGGACGTTTTACAGATGAAACCATAAGCTTTTTGTTTTCAGGAAGGATAGAAGCAAACATATCTGTTATTTCAGGTGAACTTCTGTAACTGGTCATAAGAGGCAGTTCCACAAAGTTTTTCTTGTCTGCTTTGGCCATCTCTGCAATTTCAGCAAAGGTAATAGTTCCGGTACGAATTGCCTGGAACTCATCTCCAAGGAGCATGAATCTGGCATTTGGAAAATACTTTCTAAATACTATCATTTGAGCCTTGGTATAATCCTGAACCTCATCGATCATTACATAGCGCATATTTCTGTCGCATATGCCCGTAAGTTCCATTTTGGTATATAACCATTCTGCAGCGGTTATATTAGGCCTTGAAAGTATACGTTGTGCCACATGCTTTATATTTACAAAGTTACAGCGCTTAATGGTACTGAGAGCTCCGCCAAAATCATTTTCTATACGATTGTTTTCGGCCTGCTCTGATTTTGCTGTGCTTGAGGAATCATCATCCTTGTTGTTATCATTATTTCGAAGGAAGTTTTTGGCTCTGTGTTCAAGTTCATCCGATACGGTCTGAATCAGACGAACACCCATTGGAAATTGTGAAAAGCTTCTTACAATACCAAGAACTTCATTTTTTGACATAACTCTGGTTTCTTTTTGCATAATGTCAAAAAAGTCATCGGCCTCGGGAACAAGCTCCAAAAGACCCTCATGAATTTTTGAAAGACTGTCAGCTTCGGTATAATCCCATTCAGTATCGGTAAAAGGTACATGTACAAGTTCAAGAAACTCCTGCCAGGTTACAGTTACCGGATTAGTCTCTCCAAGGTCAGGAAGAACATTGTCTATGTATTCCCTAAATACAGGATTTAGGGTCATAAGGCATACCTGATCGGGGCGAAGAGTATTTCTCTTCTGATAGAAAAGATAGGCAATACGCTGTAACAGTACAGAAGTCTTACCACTTCCCGCGATACCGTTTACCAAAAGATATGGTACATCGGGATAACGGATGACGGTATTTTGCTCCTTCTGAATAGTTGCGGTGATAGCCTGCATTTTGTCAGAACGGGTCTGAGAAAGTGACTGCAAAAGCATAGGGTCCTCAATAGCAATCTGTGTATCAAAATAGGAAACAAGCTTATTTTTTTCAAGCTCGAACTGTCTGCGGAGCTGCAGATCTACCGGAATCTCTCTGTCTTCCACTGTATAGTGAGTCTGACCGTTTTCCTGATTGTAATAAACTTCTGCAATGGGAGAACGCCAGTCAATGATCATCTGATCATATCCGTTTTCGGAAATGGCAGCAGAGCCGATGTAATAGCTTTCCGGTTCCTCTAAGGGATCAAACTGGAGCTGGATTTTGGCAAAATATGGTGATTCCAAAAGCTTATTAACAGTACGAAGCCTTTTTCCAAGGGAGCTGCTTTCAATATTATAGGTATCTATATAGCGGTTCCATACTTCTATTTCACCTAAAGTCTCCATAGTGGTCTCATCATCGGCATAGTCAAGACGTATATTGTCTCTTATATCATTTTTTTCATCAGATGCCTTTTGATCCAAATCGGCAATCTGGTTCTCAAGATCTTTTTTCATCTCAAGAAGCTTATTATAGGTGTCTGTCAGGTGTTTTTGTTCTAAATCAAATATTTCATTTTCCATATAATATAAACCTTACCCTTTGTTGTGTTACCTTAGTGTATCTTTTAAGTATAACATATTAATAAAATTACTGTAGTGTTCGTTTTATAGATAATAAAACAACATATTAAAGTGGAAAAAATAAGAAAAAACCGGACACCAAAAATAATTTAATATGGAAGCATTATAGTATATATGATAATATTAGTTGATAATTTTTTTCATTAAGGAGAACGTTTAGGTGACTCTCAGAGAACTTAAGATAGGGAATAGAGCAAGAATTACAAAGGTTGGCGGTGAAGGAGCTCTTCGTCAGCATTTTTTGGATATGGGTGTTATACCGGGAGCAAAGCTTTCCATTGTAAAACTGGCACCCATGGGCGACCCTATGGAGATAGAGATACATGGATACAGACTCACCCTTAGATTATCTGAGGCTGAGCAGATTGACGTAGAAGAAATTTCAGCAATGGAAAAAGAGCCTGCCATTAAGACTGGAAACCTCAATCAGAATAAAGAGCCTTATACGCAGGCAGAAACTATAAATAACAGCGAAATCTCTTTTCGCAGTAAACATCCCGGACTTGGTGAGCCGGGAATATTTCATAGTAAGGAAAATGAAAACCCTCTTCCGGAAGGTACCATGCTTACCTTTGCTCTTGTGGGTAATCAGAATAGCGGTAAAACAACACTTTTTAATCAGCTTACAGGCTCTAAGCAGCATGTGGGAAATTTTCCCGGGGTTACAGTAGATCGCAAGGACGGAGAGATAAGAGGTTATAAGAATACCAGAGTTACGGATCTTCCGGGCATATATTCCATGTCTCCGTATTCCAGTGAAGAGATTGTTTCCCGCAATCATCTGCTTTTGGAGAGGCCTACTGCAATAATCAATATAGTTGATGTAACTAATATAGAGCGTAACTTATATCTTACAATGCAGCTTCTTGAAATGGATGTGCCTACAGTTGTGGCGCTGAACATGATGGATGAGCTTACGGGTAATGACGGAGCCGTAGATATAAATACACTGGAAAAAGAACTTGGCACACCGGTGGTTCCTATTGCCGCTGCCAAAAATGAGGGCGTTGATGAGCTTATAGCTCATGCTCTTCATATTGCCAAATATCAGGAAAAGCCTTTGGAACAGGACTTTTGTGCCAAGGAAGATAACAGCGGAACAGTTCACCAGTGTATTCATGTGGTTATGCAGATGATAGAGGACCATGCTGCAAAGGCAGATATTTCATTAAGGTTTGCTGCGAGCAAGGTGATTGAGGGTGACAAGCTGATTATTGACAGCTTGAATCTTGATGAAGATGAAAAAAATGCTATTGAAAATATAGTCAGCAAAATGGAAAAAGAGCGTGGACTTGATAGAAGCGCAGCCATTGCAGATATGCGATTTGCCTATATTAAAAGGGTATGCAGAAAATGCGTGGTCAAACCAAAGGAAAGCAAAGAACAGGCAAGGAGTAACAGTATAGACAGGATCCTTACCGGAAAATATACTGCAATTCCAGTATTTATTCTTATTATGGCCATGGTATTTTTCCTTACCTTTAATGTGATTGGAGCATTTCTTCAGGGACTTTTGGAAGATGGCATAGGCTTTATTACGGATAAGGTGGATATACTTCTTGAAGCCAATCAGGTGAACGAAGTACTACGAGGCCTTATAGTTAAGGGAATATTTGAAGGCGTAGGAAGTGTACTCAGCTTTTTGCCCATAATAGTTACACTATTCTTTTTCCTCTCCCTTATGGAAGACAGTGGATATATTGCAAGAGTGGCCTTTGTCATGGATAAGCTGCTGAGAAAAATAGGTTTATCGGGCCGTAGCATTGTACCTTTACTGATAGGTTTTGGTTGTACTGTGCCGGCTGTAATGTCAACAAGGACTCTGCCAAGTGAGAGAGACAGAAGGATGACAATAGTTCTTACTCCTTTCATGAGTTGTACGGCAAAGCTGCCGATTTATGCATTTTTTGTAAATGCCTTTTTCCCGGGTAAGGGCGGATTTATTATGATTGCAATTTATGTTCTTGGTATATGTACCGGAATATTATTTGCACTTTTGACCAAAAAAACTGTATTCAGAGGAGAACCGGTTCCTTTTGTAATGGAACTTCCAAATTACAGGCTTCCAAGCCCTAAAAGCGTGGTACAGCTGATTTGGGAAAAGGCTAAGGATTTTATTCAAAAAGCCTTTTCAATCATATTCATTGCTACTATAGTTGTTTGGTTTTTGAGTAATTTTGATCCATATTTTAACCTTGTAACTAATTCTCAGGATAGCATAATGGCCAGGATATCCAGCATCCTGGTTCCTGTATTTGCACCCCTTGGACTTGGAGACTGGCGTATAACGACATCTCTTATAAGCGGATTTATTGCAAAAGAGAGTGTGGTATCAGTTATGGAGATGCTTTTCCAGGGACAGATTGAAACAGCCCTTGATACGGTTTCTGCAGCAACCATGCTGGTATTTAGTCTTCTTTATACACCTTGTGTTGCAGCCGTGGCTTCAATTAAAAGAGAACTGGGCAAAAAATGGGCCATAGGAGTAGTGGTATGGCAATGCCTGTTGGCGTGGATCATAGCCTTTATAGTCAGAATGATCGGTCTTTTATTTATAGGATAAATTTTATTTAAGGTCCTGCTAAAAAAAAGCAGGATCTTTTTTGATTATGGCAGTGAAGATGTATATAATATAATCTTATAACAATAACCATTTACTATCGTAAATATACTTAAAAGGAGCAAGAGTAATGAAAAAAAATCATGAGACTTTAGGGGAAAGTCTTAGGGGAAAAGGTAGTAAAAATGGGAAAAATAAAGTCGTAGTAATGGGGACTATCATTGGAGGAATTGCTGTTTGCCTGTGTATAGGCATAGCTTTGTCAACTTTTTTGCATGGAAAAGAAACAAAAGCTAATGAGGCGGGAATCATAGTTGAAGAAATCGACAGTGATAGCATAGCTGCAGAAAGTGGTACAGAGGAAAATGATATTACTGCATTTGCTTCTTCTGAAAATGATCCTGTAACGGAAACTTCAGTGTCAAGTAGTACTGCTTCATCAGAAGGCTCATCTGAAATAACTGAAACAGTAAATGATCCTGCAACCATTGCAGGTAATGAAACAGGAGCTGTGGTAGATGTGGCTAAGGTTTTAAGCGCCAGCAGTGTTGGAGAAAATTCTTCTTTAACCCATGGAATTGATGTTTCAAGATTTCAGGGGACTATAAATTGGGAAGAAGTTGCAAACAGTGGAATTGATTTTGTTATGGTCAGGGTAGGATACAGGGATTCATCCACCGGAGAGATCAAGGCAGATTCCAATGCCAAGTACAATATGCAGGAAGCAGAGAAGTACGGAATAAAAATAGGTGCATATTTCTTTTCCACAGCAGTAACTACAGATGAAGCTGCAGCTGAAGCAAACTGGGTTACCGATTATATTTCACAGTATCCTATAACCTATCCTGTGGGATATAACTGTGAGGGATTTGAAAGTGCCTCCAGCAGGCAGTATGGACTTTCCAAAGATGACAGAAGCAGTATTGCCATGGCTTTTTTGGATAATATCTATAATGCAGGATATACACCTATTTTCTATGCTGCAGAGAGTGAGCTTTTGGCAGATGAAAAATGGAACACTTCTCAGATACAGCAAAAATATAAAATATGGCTTGCATGGTACAATCAGGACACTTCAAATATTGCCTCCGGACCATCTTACGATGGACAATGTGCCATGTGGCAATATACCAATCAGGGTAATATTGCAGGTATTGACGGGCCTGTGGATGTAGATGTGGCCTATTTTGGCTATGATGGTACAGAAAATGCCAAGGATACTTCAGAGAGAGAAAGTGTAGCTGCAGATGTTGAGGCTTTGATGAATTTTGAAGAGGTAAATGAAAATGTAACTGCCAAAAGCTCAACTAATCTTAGAAATAAACCAAGTCAGGGAGATGACAGTACTGTAGTTCTAACTCTTCAAAACGGGCAGGTAGCTACAAGAACAGGTATAAGCTCCAGTGGCTGGTCAAGGGTTGTATATGAAGGAACTGTATATTATGCAGTTTCAAGTTTCCTTACTACAGATTTATCAGCGCCTGCTCAGACAGAGGAAGTAGTTGAAGATACATCAGGCTTTAAAACTAAATTTACTGATTGTAATGAGGTTGTAACTGCCAAGGACATAGTGAACTTAAGGTCTAAGCCCAGTGTTACGGATGAAGATTCTGCAGTAGTTGCCACACTATCTAATGGTGAGACTGCCATAAGAACAGGCATAAATAATGACTACGGCTGGTCCAGAGTTGAATATAACGGACAGGTTTTATATTGCGTCAGCAGTTACCTTCAGGTGGTTCAATAAGAGAGGAAATAAGAAATGACAAATGTAGTTTTGATAACAGGAGCCTCCAGCGGTTTTGGAACAGAGTTTTCCAGGATATTTGCTTCTAAAGGCCATAATTTATTGATTGTTGCAAGAAGTGAAGATAAACTTACAGCCCTTAAGAAATCTCTGGAAAAAAGATATGGCATCAAGGTTTTTGTATTGTCTCAGGATTTAAGTATTCCCGATGCAGCCCACAGGGTAGAAGAGTTTGTAAATGAAAACAATCTTGCGGTGGACATTCTTATAAATAATGCAGGTTTTGGTGATTACGGAAGATTTGTGGATTCAGATATTTCCAAACTGAGTAATATGATTGATCTTAATGACAGAAGTCTTGTGGAGATGACACATACCTTTTTGCCCTCTATGGTAAAAAATGGAAAGGGAAAAATATTAAATGTGGCATCCATTGCTTCCTTTGAAGCAGGTCCCCAAATGGCGGTTTATTATGCATCAAAGGCATTTGTTTTATCTTTTACAGAGAGTTTATCAGAGGAACTTAGAGACACAGGCGTTACATTAACTGCCCTGTGCCCCGGTCCTACAGATACCGGCTTTTCAAGTGCGGCACAAATGCCTGCGGGAAGATTTGCCAACATGTTTAGATTTACAAAACCACTAGATGTGGCAAAGTACGGATATATCGCCCTTATGAAGGGGCAGGTCATCGCAATCCCAGGTATACTCAACAGATTGGCTATCATAGCTGTAAAGCTTCTGCCAAGGGCATTTGTGAGAAAAGCAGTTGGAATTTTACAAAAATAGATATATTGTTAATAAAAAGACTGTATTACTATCACTAAAAATCGAAGCAGTATCAGTGATGGTAACACAGTCTTTTTTTATAGAATTTCCTTATATCGGTTAATAACAAATAATGGGTTTTAAATTAAAGAAATTTATCCCACAGGATGTACTTCAACGTCTTTAGGAAGAGCCTTGGCAGTGTTTCCTGCCATATCCATCATGTGAACAAGTCCGGCGTAACAGTCAGCCCTGCAGATGATATCATCTGCTTTATAGTGACCCGGAACTATATTTAGATTTATAGCTTTTTCCAGGCATTTATTAATAGAGATGTCTCTTTTTGACTTATCTTCTTCCATACCACGGATAACAAAACTTGCAAATTCACCGGCAGTTAGAGCTGCGTCAGGTCTGAAGCGGTCATTGGGAGTTGTAAGTGGATCTATTAAATTTTCATCTATGCAGGCTTCAACGTAGGATGAATCCCATTCAAAGCGTGACAGATCGCAGAATTTTCCATTATACGGTCTCTTTCCGCTAATTCTCAAAGCTTTGAACAGAACCATTAAAAGTTGGGCACGGGGCATTTCTTCCGTAGGATGAAGATGCATTACACACGGATCGAGAAGACCATATCTTAGAGCTTTAACCATGTCATCGTACTGTGGTATACCTTCTATGTCTATATATGGAATATCAATTTCAAACATTCCTCCGGCAGGCTCTTTTGGCAAATCCTTGGTATCAGAGTCCGGAAGAAATGTTGATGCCTGAACCCCTGTAATATCAGCACATAGAGGCATGATGTGTCTATCCCTTATATTTCTTGCAATCTGGCCGGCTATATATATTGCTCCGTATTCATTTGTATGGGTTATATCTCCCGGCATAAAATAGTCGTGAGCATTTTCTCCAAGTGAACACCAGTATTCCATTGTTATTCTGTGCAGATCAATAAAAGGTACATTAAGCTCATCTGCAACTGTCTTTGTGGCATCGGCATGACTTTGCAAAAGAGATCTCATTTTTCCGCCGTCTTCAAAAGGAATTCTGCTTATGGGAGAAAGTAAAATAGGATAGGCTTTCTTTTCTCTTATTTTTGAGACATACCAGCGAAGATTGTCGGCATATCCTTTAAAGGCTGCAAGGTTACGGCGCTTTTGATCGTTATGGCCAAATTGCAGCATAAATATATCACCTTCTTTAATGCGGCTATATACAATGTCCCAATGCCCGTCATCTCTAAAGCAATTGCTTGTCATACCTGAATGTGCCTGGTTATTTACGGCTATATTTTCAAAATAT
>JAILBM010000190.1 GCA_024680925.1 Butyrivibrio sp. | reverse complement strand
TCAGAGGTAGCAGGAAGCGCTACGCCGCTGACTGCGTAAGAAAATGATTCAGGGGTGAGCGCATTCCTCGCCGAAGGCGATTTGGAATGAATGCGCGAATTTGTTACTGGAGCGAGCTGTTAGCGAGTGAACAGTAACATGTGAGTAGTGAGAGAGTTTGCTTTTCTCAAAAACCCCTTGTAAAGGACATTACAAAGTGTTACACTTTAAAAAGTGTTGTGAGTAACACGGATTAAAGAAGAAAGAACACATTAGTGTATAGGTGAAGAAATGAGCTCTGTAGTGTTTGCTTAATTTAAAACTGCATAAGTATGGATATTCCTGTTTTGAACAGGATTATTTGTGTACGTTTAAATTAGATTTCACTATAAGCATTTCTTTATTTAAATACTGATGTTTGACTGATTGATTAGACCAGACTTTATATTATTTACAGGCATGTTCTTAATTTTAGGCATACGGGCTAAAATAATTGAGAACATGATTCGGGATCAGCAAGGTAAGTAATATGGAGACATAATAGGATAACAGTATTTATATAGTTGTGATTGTTTGATGAATCTATTTTGCGTATGCAAATCGTACGCAGAATAGATTTTTTTGTTATTAAAACGGAGGATTTATGAAAAATAATAAACAAAAAACTTTGTGGACCAAAGATTTTACGATAATAACATTAGGCAGTGTTGTGTCCATGCTTGGAAATGCCCTTTCAGGCTTTGCAATGAGCCTTATGGTGCTTGATATTTCCGGCTCTACGTTTTTGTATGCTATATATATTGTAATGTATACACTTCCGCAGCTTATAATGCCTATGTTTAGTGGGGCTTTTCTGGATCGTTTTTCCAGGAAAAAAATGATATATACATTGGACTACATATCTTCATTTATGTACCTGATTATGGCAATAGTACTTGGAACAGGTTGGTTTTCGTTTCCTGTTTTTGCAATTTATTGCTTTATTTTGGGATCGGTACAAAGTGTATATATGGTGGCATATGAGAGCTTTTATCCAATGCTTATCACAGAAGGAAATTATCAAAAGGCATATTCAATTGCCAGTGTACTTGAGACATTGTCAGCATTCATGGTTCCTGTGTCTACCTTTTTGTATAATCAAATTGGGCTAGCACCACTTCTTTTGGTGAATGGATTATGCTTTTTTATAGCAGCGACAATGGAAACCAGAATAGGAGCTAGTGAAGACTATATCGAGGAACAAAAAAAGACAAGAGATAAGGAAAACAGCTATTTTAAACAGATATTCCTTGATATAAAGGAAGGCTTTGAATATTTGTATTCAGAAAAAGGATTGTTGGCCATTGCAATGTATTTTGCCATATCATCATTATGTGGAGGCGTTTCAAGCGTAATAACTCTGCCATATTTCAAAAATAATTATGATAATGGAGAATATGTTTACATGCTTGTCTGGGGAATGTCTATTCTTGCCAGGGGTATTGGCGGTGCGATTCATTACAGATGGAAGATACCTGCAAGATGGCGTTATGCAATGGCTCTGATAGTGTATGTATCAATCTCAGTTTTTGAAGGTGTTTACCTGTTTTTCCCTATACCGATCAAGATGCTATTGTGTTTTGGAGTAGGTATAGGCGGTGTTACAAGCTATACAATACGTATATCTGCAACTCAGAGTTATGTTCCTAATGAAAAAAGAGGCCGCTTTAACGGTGCTTTTAATATGTTAAATACGGTGGGAACACTACTTGGAGAATTTATCGCAGGTGCAGCAACAATCATAGCTCCTGAACGAATAGTGCTGCTAATAGCAATGCTTAGTTGCGCTGTTGGCGCCATAATCATAATTGGTGGAAATAAAAAACATGTTTCTCTGATATATAATCGTCAGCAGTAATAAGATTTTTAGAACAAAGAATGTCGCTTGCGACATTCTCGCGCTGAGCGCGGTTGCATTTATGCAACATTTACCTATCGCGCGAGTGCGCATCCTTAGCGGAGCGTTTTTTATATCATAGGAAAGCAATTTCCTATGATATGAGAAAGAGCCAGCATGGATTATCAGTGATATCCTTGCTGGCTCATATTTTTAAACTTGTTCAAATGTGCTTACAATTTCACTATCAGGAGCCTTGGTAGCAAGACTTACAACAACATTTACAACAAGAGCTATGATAAATGCAGGAAGCAGTTCATATATTGCAAAACCGCCGCCCAGCTTGGCAATGCCGTATTTCCATATAAATACAAATGCACCGCCTGCAACCATTCCTGCAAGGGCACCCTGAAGATTGGATCTCTTCCAGAAAAGAGACAGAAGAACAACAGGACCAAAAGCAGCACCAAATCCTGCCCATGCAAAGGAAACAATCTGGAATACTGATGAATCAGGGTCTCTGGCGATAAAAATAGCTATGATAGAAATAATAATTACAGTTACCTTAGCTACTTTAACCTGTGTTTCATCATCAAGCTTCTTTTTACCAAAAGCCTGTATAAGGTCTGCTGAAATTGCAGAGGCAGAGGCAAGGAGCTGTGAGTCTGCGGTAGACATGGTAGCTGCAAGTATACCGGATAAAATAATACCTGCTATTATTGCCGGAAGCACACCAAAGCTGCTCATCAGATTTGTAATATGAATGATTACTCTCTCTGAGTTTCCACTTCCTTCAAGAACAGGGATAGAACCGTTGGCACTCATTGCAAGGCCGATAACACCGATAGCAAGAGCTACAAACATAGCGATAACAACCCAGATGCTGGCAACTCTTCTTGAAAGTGAAATCTTTTTTTCATCTCCGATTGCCATGAAACGAACCAGAATATGAGGCATACCAAAGTAGCCAAGGCCCCAGGCAAACATTGAGCAGGCTGTTAATACACCATAAGGTGAAGAGGTTTTGGAAACAGGATCGTAAATTTCAGATACACTAAAATACCCCGGAAGTGACTTGGCATTTGCTATTACGGCATCAAGACCTCCTGCCTGGGCAATTCCGAAAAATATAACGATAACCAGTGAGACAGACATGGCTATACTTTGAACAAGGTCTGTCATACAAACTGCTTTAAAGCCTCCCAAAGAGCAGTATAAAGCGATTATGATGGCACTTGCGATCATGGCAAACATATAGTCAATGCCAAACAATGTGTTAAATAATTTTCCGCAGGCTGCAAAACCGGAAGCTACATAAGGAATAAAGAAGATAACTATTACAAGAGCTGATATTAAAGTAATAGTATTTTTTTCATCCTTATATCGTGCTGCAAAGTATTCCGGAATAGTGATAGCGCCAAGCTTTTCTGTGTATTTCCTAAGCTTTGCTGCAACAAACAGCCAGTTGAGATATGTTCCTACTGCCAGTCCGATGATAGTCCAGGTTGCATCGGCCATACCTGAAAGATAAGCAAGTCCAGGTATTCCCAAAAGAAGCCAGCTGCTCATATCAGAGGCTTCGGCACTCATGGCTGCTACCAGTGGACTAAGCTTTCTGCCACCTAAATAAAAATCCCCTGCATCATCATTGCCCTTTGAAAAAACGACACCGATTAAAATCATCATGGCCAGATAAAGGATAATGACAACGCCTAAAATAACTTGTGTACTCATACGTCCTCCTGTGATTGTTTTGTTGTATACAATTATTATTTAATACGTTACCATAGCAAAGCGCTAAAGGCAAGCTTAAAATCAGCGCTTGTATAAGTATTATTAAAAAGCTAAAATATTATCATTGTGATTATTATGAAATTAATATGATCAAGAAAAATAAAAGGAAAAAAGTATATTATGAATAATGATTTATCAAAACCAATATGGTCAAGACTGCCTGTTCTTGTAGTTACAGCCTTTTTTTGCTGCCTGCTCTGGGGAAGTGCATCTCCTGCTATTAAGATAGGCTATGAAATGTTTGATATTGGCGCTTCAGATACAGCTTCAAGAATTCTTTTTGCCGGAAGCAGATTTATTATAGCCGGAATAATGGTTATAATCTTTGGAAGTATTATTTCCAGAAAGTTTCTTGCTTTAAAAAAGGAATCTCTTAAGTATGTGCTGATTCTTTCCTGTTTCCAGACAATACTGCAATACATTTTTTTCTATATGGCACTGGCTTATACTTCAGGAGTTCGTGGATCTATTATTAATGCCGCAGGAACATTCTTTAGTATATTTTTGGCGGTATATCTTTTTCATTTTGAGAATATGAGCGCAAAAAAGGCAGTGGGTAGCCTTCTTGGTTTTGCCGGAGTTGTTCTTATTGTAAGCGCCGGTAATTTAACTTCCCTTTCCGGATCCTTTAGTATTCAGGGTGAAGGTGCCATGCTGGTTGCTGCATTTGTAAATGCATTTTCCGGGTGTTTTATAAAGCTTTTCTCAGCAAAGGAAGACCCTGTGGTACTTAGCGGATATCAGTTCTTTTTTGGCGGAATTGTTATGGTAATCATCGGATTATTGCTTGGAGGCGAGCTTCACTTAATGTCTGTGTTTAGTATACCTCTTCTAATATATATGGCATTTATCTCTGCTGGAGCGTATACACTGTGGGGAGTCCTGCTTAAATATAATCCGGTAAGCCATGTTACTGTTCTTGGATTTATGAATCCTGTACTGGGCGTTTTATTGTCAGCTATCTTTTTAAATGAAGGAAGCGAAGCATTAAATGCATTGACTATTGTTTCACTTTTACTTGTTGTACTTGGTATATATGTTGTAAATAAACCGGCAAAAGCTTAAAAATAAAGCCTTTGAACTGTCCGTAATATCGGCCTGCTTTTAGTTTAGTATTATAATTAAAAGCAGGCCGTAAACTTATCACAATTTACAGAAAGAGGTAAAGATAGTATGAAGTTCATACATTTGGCGGATCTCCATATTGGTAAAACCGTAAAGGATTTCAGCATGATTGATGATCAGAAATATATTCTGGATCAGGTGGTTGAAACAGTAAAAAGAGAAAACATTGATGCCGTACTTATTTCCGGTGATGTCTATGACAGAACGGTGCCGCCGGAAAGTGCAGTTCATCTTTTTGATGATTTTATCTTTAATCTGTCACAGATTCCTACAAAAGTCTTTGTTATCAGCGGTAATCATGATTCAGATGAAAGACTTAATTTCGGAAGCCGAATATTTGCGGACAAGGAAATCTTTTTTTGCACAAAATATGATGGAAAGCTTTATAAACGCACATTTAAAGATGAGTATGGACCTGTCAACTTTTATCTGTTGCCCTTTGTAAAAGCATCCCAGGTAAGGCATTTTCATCCTGAAGAGCAGATTGATAACTATGATCAGGCAGTAAGGACTATTATAAAAAACAGTGATATTAATCCGGAGGAAAGAAATATTATCTTATCACATCAGTTTGTTGCAGGAAAAACAGGTGTTATTTCACTTGGAGGCTCTGAAAGCCTTGCAACGGCAAGTGTCGGACTGGTTGAGCAGATAGGCTATGACTGTTTTGATGACTTTGATTATGTGGCACTTGGCCATATTCATAAAGCCCAGAGAGTTGGAAGAGATGAAGTAAGATATGCAGGAGCACCGCTTAAATACCATTCTGATGAAGTAAATGATGATAAGTCTATGCCCATAATTACCTTAAACAAAAAAGGTGATTTAAATATAGAACTTAGGCAGTTAAAGCCTCTTCATGATATGAGAAGGATAAAGGGGACATTAAAACAGCTTCTTGCACCGGAAAATGTACAAAATCCCGAGGATTATATTTTTGTTACCTTAACAGATAATGATCCTGTAAATGATGCCATGAATATTATAAGACAGACCTATCCCAATACCATGCAGATAAGATATGAAAATGACCATACTAAGGAAATTGCCATGGTAGATCCGTCAAAACTTGCTGAAATGCGTAGTTTTCCGGAACTGATTTCTGATTTTTACAGGCAAATGTATCAAACAGATATTTCTGATGAAGAAATGGCTATTATGAATAAAATAGCCGGAAAGGTAGGTATTGTTAATGAAGCCGATTAAACTTATTATAAGCGCCTTTGGACCATATGCCGGAACTATGCCTGCCATTGAGTTTACAGATTTCGAATCAGACGGGCTTTTCCTGATATCCGGGGAAACAGGAGCAGGAAAGACTACCATTTTTGATGCCATAGCCTTTGCACTTTTTGGTCAGACCAGTGGCACATATAGAGATACCAAGCATTTGAGAAGTGAATTTGCAGATAAAAAGACAGAATCCTATGTAGATTTCTATTTTTCACATCAGGGAAAAAATTATCATCTTAAAAGAACTCCTTCCTATATGAGACCTAAGGAGAGAGGAACAGGGTTTAAAGAAGAAAATGAAAGTGCAGTATTGTATATTGATGGAGAGGTACCTGTTGAAGGGCTTAAAAATGTTAATACTGCCATAACCGAGATTCTTAACATAGATTTTAAACAGTTTAAGCAGGTTGCCATGATTGCTCAGGGAGAGTTCTGGGAACTTCTTAATGCTTCCACTGACGAGAGAACCAAAATCCTTCGTAATATTTTTTTGACTGACGGATATCAGAAAATGGTTTATGAGTTAAAAGAATTGCAAAGCCAGAGCTTTGTAAAGAGTGAAGATGCCAGAAAAGGTATCATTCAGTTTATGGAGGGAATAACAGCTGAAGAAGAAACTGAACTTTCCGAAAAGCTAAAGGATCTTGTCAATCGTACAAGTCAGACAAAGGCTATCTGGAATATTGAGGAAATACTGGATTTAACAGAAAGTATTATAGAGTATGATAAGTCTATTTCCGCGGAAAAGGCTAAGGAAGCAGAAAATGTAGAAAATCAGCTGAAAAATATCCGTAAAGAAATTACAGAGGCAGATAATAATAACAAGCTTTTTGAAGATGTTAAAAGACATGAAGCAAAGGTAAAAGAACTTGAAGAACAAAGGGAAGGCTTTGAGAATTTGGGGAAAAAGGTAAATTTGTACATGAAGGCAAGTAATATCATAAATCCCCGCTATCTGGCCTATAATGAGCAGAAAAAAGCTAATATTTCATTGGAGCAAAGCATTACTCAAAAGAAAAACAGATTACAGGATATTACAGAAAAAAAGCAAAGCCTTTTACATACACTTGAAGAAAATAAGAAGCTGGATGTGGTTATTTCAGATTATAAGGTAAGGCTTAGTGAAATACTCAATAATGAAGAAGGCTATAAAGAACGGGATAAAGCCGTAAAAAACGCTTCAGAACATAAGAAAAAGTATGAACAGGCAAGTAAACTGCTGGATGAGCTTAAAGAGCAGGAAAAGGCCAAAAAAGAAGAACTGGTTAAACTGGAAGAGCAGTATCAACCTTTAAAGGACAGTACGGAACTATTATTAAAGGCTATGCAACAACAGAAGGCTTATAAAAAGCTTTGTGAAGATATAAATGCTGCTATTGAAGCTACGGATAAGCTTATTGCAGAACAAAATATTATTAAAGAGCTTCAGAACACAGCGGCAGAAAAAATTGAAAAGTTTAACTTTGCACAACAGAGCAGAAAACATTATGAAATGATATTAGACGGATGCAGAGCCGGGATTCTTGCTAAAATCCTTGAAAAGGGAAAACCATGCCCTGTGTGCGGATCTTTGGAACATCCAAGTCCGGCTGCACTGCCAAAAGAGTCCATAACAGAAGATGAGCTTGAGAGATATAAAGATTTAGAGGATAAGGCCCGGGAAGTTAAAGAAAAAGCTGTTAGCGAAGCAGAAAGACATATCAGTGCTTCTAAGGCCCAGGAAGAAGCTCTTTTAGGGGATATACTGGATATTTGTGAAAATGAGCTTTCGGAATGTAGTGAAAGACCGAAAAGCACTCTTGCAGAAAATAAAGAGCTTATAAAAAATATTTATAAAAGTGCGCTGGAAAAACAAAAGACCGCAGATAAAGCTATTATAGACCAGCAAAAGCGAAAGAAAGAATTTGAAGATACTGAAAAGGTCATTGATAAAGTACGAAACATAGAACTTCCAAAGCTGCAAAGCGATATTGAGGGAGTCATAAGGGATACTGAAACTGCAAAACTTGCGGTAAAAGAAGATGAAACAACACTTAAAAATCTTCAGAATCTAACCTATGAAAGCTGGGAAGTTGCCTATAAAGAGATTACAAGACTTGAAAAAGAAGTAGGCAGGATGCAAAAAGAGATTGAGCAATCTCAGAAGGACTATGATGATTGTAATAAAGCTGAAACAGAGCTTTTATCATCAGTAAAAACAAGTGAAGATATGCTTACTAAAGGAAAAGATGAGCTTTCTGAAAAGGAGACTTTATATAAAACTGAAAGGGAAAAAGTCTTTAAGTCTGAAGAAGAATTCCTGGAATATGTCGTAGAACAGGATTTTATTGATAATCTCAACAATAAAATAAATTCCTACAACAGCGATTGCAGTGTGGCAAAGTCTCTTTATAAAGAAGCATTGGCTAAGACTGAAGGAAAACAGATAATTGATATCAGTGCTAAAAAGGAGCTGGAAGAAAATCTGGATAACTCCTACAGATTATCTGTAAAAAGGTTGAGTGAGCTGGAAAGCCGCATAAAGACAAATGATAATATCAAGAACAATATTGAAGGTAAAGCAGATACTTATGAAAAGGCAGTACGGGAAAATAATATGCACAGAAGGCTTTACGATCTAGTGAGTGGTAATATTTCCAATGGTAGTGCCAAAATCACACTGGAGCAGTATATACAAACGGCAGGCTTTGACGGAATAATTGCAGCTGCAAATAAGAGACTGATTCCTATGAGTGACGGACAATTTGAATTATTCAGAAAACAGAATCTGGATAGTAAGAGAAGCAAAGAAATACTGGATCTAGAGGTATTAGATAACTTTACAGGTACCAGAAGACCTGTTGGTAATCTATCCGGTGGAGAAAGCTTTAAAGCTTCTCTTAGCCTTGCGCTTGGATTATCAGACACCGTGTCACAAAATCTGGGTGGTATTCAGATGGATGCTTTATTTGTGGATGAAGGCTTTGGAACTCTTGATAAAAAGTCAATTGATGGGGCTATGGAAATATTAACCGGACTTTCAGGAAAGGGAAAACTTGTGGGCATAATAAGTCACAGGGAAGAGCTTCTTGAAAGCATCCCTCAGCAGATTCATATTATAAAGACTAAAAACGGAAGCGAATTTTCCATAGAGACCAGAGACTGATCTGGAATTATGAATGTAATAGCTTACTTTTCTCTAAATTAGCAATATCACAGTAGATGCAGTAACGATCTTTACCATGATTTTTGGAATAATAAAGGGCTTCATCAGTCTTTTTGTATAAATCATGGTAATTATCGGCATCCTGAGGATATGCCGAAACACCAATGCTGGCAGATATATTAACTGATTTACCTTCATCGTTTGATACGGTAAATCTAAATGAATTGTTTAATTCCTTACATTTATTGGCAATACTGTCATAGTCTTTCAGAGAAGGAGAAAATACCATAAATTCATCACCACCAAGACGACCTACAATATCTCCGCCTCTGAAGGATTTTGATAAAATAGTGGCAACCTTAATAAGTACCTCGTCCCCTTTTCCGTGTCCTAAGGTATCATTTACATTTTTAAAATAATCAATATCAAGCATTAGCATGGTTCCACCTATATGATGGCTGCCCTCTTCTTCAATAAATAGATTTATGCTGTCCTGTAAACCATTTAAATTAGATATCTTTGTAAGATAATCCGTTCTTACTTTGTTTCCAAGTGCAATTTTCTCATTGTTAAAAGTATTAAGATTATATACTACGATTATTATTAAAAAGATAAAGTAGCAGAGCAGGTACAACATTAACATAATAAGAAAGCGCAATGAAAGAAGATGCTGCGTATTTTTTACCACCAGATACATTCCAAGCAGAGGAATGTACTGTTTTACATAAAAAGCACCATCAGTGTATTCAGAATATTCCCTTATCATATCGGGAGAATAGTTTCTGCTATAATAGGCTTCGCCTACTGAAACTCCGTCTTTATCCAGAGTTATATTTCCATAGGCATCTGTAAAATACACATCTACATTATATTGCTGTGAGAATTCTGCCAGCATATTGGAAATATCAGATAAATAAACAGCACAGCCAAAAACAGCTTTCAATTTACCGTCTACATCCATACGTCTGTCTATGAAAATAGTCCAGGCCTGTTCATTGTGCTCATCATAACTCATATCAGCGCCGTATTCCAAACCGGTTGCCAGGAAATTCTTATACCAGACATCATAGTCATCATTTTCAGGATCTACAGTCTTGGACAGACCATCTGCGGTATAGTAATTAAGGGTTCTTGATGAAACAATGTATGCACTTTCCCATCCATTACCATCACGAATAGTCCTTAGATATTCACCGATTTTATAATTAAACTCATCCTGAGGCATTAGACCTTCTTCATCAAGGAGGTCCTGTAAAAAGCTGTCATAACACATAGTCTTTACAATTTTAGCAGGAAGTTCAATTTCATTGTCAATAGCTGTGTAAATACCTCTGAATATAACAGTGGTAGATAGTTTTTTGTCATCACGGGTTATTTTACTAAACATAAAAAATGAAACTATAAGGGAAAAGCACAGAATGGCAGAAAGAATTATTACATTAAGTCTGACTAATTTATTTTTTTTGATGTTATTAAATATTTTCACCAAAGTCTTGTCCTCATAAGTTTTGAAAACAACTAAGTTTATTATAATACAGCCATTTACTCTAAAAAATAAATAATCGGAAAAACGTTAATTAAATTTATATCCGAAATATAGTATATATTCTCTGTTTTTATATAAATTTAATTAACGTTTTTCCGATTATTTATTTTTTAGAGT
>JAILBM010000121.1 GCA_024680925.1 Butyrivibrio sp. | reverse complement strand
GCTATTCCTTATTGAAGACTGTGCTCAGGCACATGGAGCTATGTGGAAGGGACAGAAGGTTGGAACATTTGGCGATATAGGATGCTTCTCTTTCTATCCAACCAAGAACATGGGAGCATTTGGTGATGCAGGCGCTGTTATAGCTCATGATCCTAAGCTTATTGATGATGTCAAAACTTATCGTAACTACGGAAGTCATAAGCATTACTATAATAAAGTCGTAGGTGCCAACTCAAGACTTGACGAGATGCAGGCTGCGCTTCTAAAAGTAAGACTTAAGTACATGGAAGAAATCACTGATGAGCGCAGGAAGCTTGCAAAGAGATATTCTGAAAAGATAACTAATCCTTCTATCATTACTCCTGTAGAAGTAGAGAATAGTTACAGTGTATGGCATCAGTATGTTATCAGATGTAAGAGCCGTGATAAGCTTATTGAATACTTAAATGAGAAAGAGATTGGAAGTATTATTCATTATCCAGTACCACCTCATCTTCAGGAAGCTTATGCATATCTTGGTCATAAAGAAGGCGAATATCCTATAACAGAAGAGTATGCCAAGGAAGTATTGTCAATTCCTATGTATAATGGCATGACTGATGAAGAGCAGGACTATGTTATAGATACTCTTAATAACTTTAAAGCTTGAAGTACAATTGAATGAATTTTTTAAATAAGATAATATCCTTTATACAGGTATGGATATAGATACAGATTCATACAGTTGTAGGGGTTACAATGATAAATGTATCTTGTTGTAAGCTTGTTTATTGCTTATCAGGAGTAAGTTTTGGATTTCAAACTTATTCCTGATTTTTTATAATAATATAACTGCTATATCATTTTATATGTTTTAGTTAGCAAACCATATAATCATGAAAATAATCTAAATTTTCAAAATATCTTGTTAATATTATTGTTTTGTAGTAAACTGAAATTCGTGGCAAAATAATCGAAAGATTATGACGCAAAGCTAAAGGGACTTTAAAATGTCAGCCAGCTGCAGTCTCGCGTAGCCATGCTACGCTTTTTTTTTGCCATAAATTTTGAGGGTTAATGCCAGGTAGCATGCGCTATCTGACGAATGTAACAAGGTAACTGATGAGATAGGAGACCAAAAGAAATGAGACAGTATTTATCTATTATGAAAAGAATGACTGCATTTATATTTGCATTCTTAATAGTATTTAATTCTGTTCCTGCAGCAGATGTCTATGCAGCAGATCTTCAAGGAGATGAATATACAGATGTTATCCCCTATGATGATCATGAGCACGTAGAAGGTGAAGACCATACTCACGTAGATGGCGACGACCATTCTCACGAAGAGGGGGATGACGACGGCTATGACGAAGGTGATGATGGAGATCATGTACATACAGATGACTGCGGCCATCTTCAAGAGTTAACATATTCTGAGCCTGACAATACGTTATCAGAAGATGATCTGTCAGAATCCAAGATTGCAAATTCTTCTACAGATTCTGATATTTTTGGCGATCTTACAGACGATGGCAGTGAGGATTCATATCCGGAATCCTTTACAATTATCTTTGATAAGAATGCTGATGATGCTGCTGGCATTATGGATAATCAGGAGATGGTAACAGGTGCAGATAATGTCCTAAGTCCTAATCTCTATACCAGAACCGGATACAACTTCACTGGCTGGAATACATCTCCTGACGGTACAGGAACTTTTGTAGGTGACAATGCCCTCATTAGCACACCTCCTGTCCTTGACATGGATGAGATTACTCTATATGCCCAGTGGGAGCTAATAGAGTATACATTAACCTTTAATGAGACTATCAATCGTACTACTACTCAGGTCAAATATACAGTTCTGACAGCATCTGACATAGAACTTTATGTCCCAGTCAAAGAAGGTTACCATTTCCTTGACTGGTATACTAATGCCGCATTTAGTACCGTATTCGAAGGTATAGATGTATCAAATCCAGTCGATACTACTGTATACGCTAAGTGGGCTTCAAATGAATATACTATTGTCTATGACAAAAACTCAGATACAGCAACAGGTACAATGAAAGACCAAAAGGCTGTATATGATATCCCTGCAACACTGTATTCCAATACCTTCACTAATAAAGGATACACCTTTATAGGCTGGAGCCTTGAGGCGAATCCTTATAATGAAGAGTATGCAAATGGAGAGACTTCAGCTGAGGAGTCTTTACAAAAGTACATTGCAGATAATTCACAGGTTGAAAAGCTCACATCAGAAAATAATGGTCAGGTAACTCTCTATGCTCAGTGGAGACTTGGCGATTATACTGTAACCTATTTAAACCTTACAGATGAAGAGCTGGAGACAATAGATGACTCCTACAAGGCGTTCTATGTCACAAGCCCGGCTATAGATCTTGGCAGCTTTATAGTAGAAAGAGAAGGATATAGTTTTGGCGGTTGGTTCTATGACTCTGCTTATAAGAAAAAGGCAAGCTCCATCGATACATCTACTGCACAAAATCAGACAGTATATGCCAAATGGATTCCTATAAAATATACCGTAAGCTATAATAAGTCAGTCGATGATGCCACAGGAAAGATGAATAATCTCTCCTGTACTTATGGTCAGCAGTACAAGCTTACCAAAAACACATTTTCCAGAAAAGGTTATACCTTCGCAGGATGGAGCACTACTCCTGATAGCGATGAAGTTGAATATACAGACTCTTCTTACGTGCAGGACCTGTGTGCTACAAGCGGTGATACCTTTACTCTCTATGCAGTCTGGAATCCTACAGTATATACGATCACTTATAACCTTGGCGGTATAAACGTATCTACTAATGATAATGCGACCACCTATGATGTTACTCAGATCGAGTCATTTACACTTGTAGATCCTGTCCCTGAATCAGGTGCCTATACTTTTGGCGGCTGGTATAGGGACAAAGCTTGTAAGAAAAGTGCAACAGGGATAACTGCAGGTACAACAGGTAATATCACTTTCTACGCAAAGTGGGTGATCCCTTCATATAAGATCAATTATGATCCTAACGTAAGTGACGGCTCAGTTACAGGCAAGATGCCTTCAGATACCTATTCCTATAATACATCCAAGGCTCTCAGAGCCAATGCCTTCAAAAGAAGCGGGTTCGTATTCATGGGATGGAGTCTTGATCCTGAATCTGAGACTGCGACCTATGTTAACAAAGAGCTTGTAACAGGTGAAAAGCTGGATGTAAGCACAGACACTCTCGAAGTGACTCTTTATGCCATCTGGAACAATAACTTCACTATAAGTTTTGATGCAAATGGAGGACAGCCTGTAGACGATCTTCCATATACCTATGGAACTGCGCAGTCACTTCCAACTCCCATTAGAGAAGGCTATACATTTGCAGGATGGTATACTAACAGCACTTACAAAGTAAAGCTTGCATCTATAGCTAAGACCACTTCAGGCAATTACAACCTTATAGCCAAGTGGACTCCCATCAAATATATAGTTACTTACAGCTCTAACTCTACAGGTGTATCCGGCAGAGTTAATAATCAGACTCTAACTTATGACACAAGCTATAAACTTAATGACAACAAATTCACCAAAAAAGGCTATACCTTTGCAGGCTGGTCTACCAGTGCTGCGCCTTCAGATACTGACATCATATATGCAAACAAAGCTGATGTAATAAACCTTTCATCTACCAATAATGAAAAGGTTACCCTGTATGCCCAGTGGATACCTACACAGTACACTATAACTTACCACTTAAACGGCGGAACTCTGTCTGATGAATACAAGGTTACATCCTACAACATAACTACAGATACCATATCTCTTTCTGATATAGTACCTGGCGTAGCTTCACTTGCATACAGCTTCGGCGGCTGGTATCTTGACTCTTCATATAAGAAGAGCACTACCTCCATTGCCAAGGGATCCACAGGCAACATAGACCTGTATGCCAAGTGGAATCCTGTAACCTACACCGTAACTTATGACTCAAATGCTACTGATGCTACAGGCAAGATGGCATCAGATACCTATACTTTTGGTATATCCAAAGGACTTAGGAAGAATGCATTCAAGAGAAAAGGTTACGTATTCATGGGATGGAGCCTTGATAAGGACTCTATTACAGCTACTTATGCAGACAGAGCTTCTGTTAACAGTACAGATCTTGGCATAACTGACCAGAACGTCGTAGACCAGAACCTTGGCGTAACACTTTATGCGGTATGGTCAGATGTTTTCGGCATTCATTTTGAAACAAATGGCGGATCTTCTGTCATCGACATAATATATACCTATGGCACTGCTGTATCACTTCCTACTACTACAAGAGATGGTTACACCTTTGGCGGATGGTATACCGATAATGGAACCTTTAAGAAAAAGGTATCATCCATAAGTAAGACAACCGGGCAGAACTACAATCTTTATGCCAAGTGGACGCCTGTAAAATATACAATTACTTATAACAAAAACTCAAAGACAGCAACAGGATCTATGTCCAATCAATCTGTGACATATGATACTCTTGTAAACTTAAATGCTAATAAATTTACAAATAAAGGATACCTCTTCTCTGTCTGGAATACAGAAGCTGACGGATCAGGAATAAACTATGCTGACGGACAGGCAATTGCAAATCTTGCTGCTACTAATAATGGCAAGGTTACTCTGTATGCTCAGTGGTCAAAATCAGACTATCTGATTACCTATCATACAGAAGGCGGTGTGATCGCTACCAATGCAATAGCAGCCTATTCATACAGCACTACTACCAGCTACACACTTCCTACGCCCACCAGGGACAGATACGTTTTTGCAGGATGGTACAAAGATCCTTCATATAAAACCATAATGAAGAACAATACCATCGCCAAGGGTACATACGGTGATCTCAATCTCTATGCCAAGTGGACTATAGATCCGGAGATAACTTATTATTATATAACCTACCACGACGGTGATGAAATTATCACTGATAGCAGCTTTCTAAGCTCCTATTCATACAACAGAGGTGCCACCTATACACTTCCTACTCCTACAAAGGACGGATATACCTTCAACGGCTGGTACAAGGATGCTGCGCTTAAGTCAAGGCTTGGACTATCTATTCGTAAGGGTAGCAAGGGAGATCTGAATCTCTATGCCAAGTGGACTCCAAATAAATACAAGGTAACTTATGATGCTAATGCCCCTGAAGGACTTAAAGTTTCAGGCAGGATGTCCGCTCAAAACATAAACTATGGAACATCCACAAAGCTTACCAAGACCAGATATAAATTAAAAGGCTATAACTTCGTAGGCTGGAGTACCAGTAAGGATGGCGATGTCCTTCTTACAAATGCACAGTTTGTAAACGGAAGCGAATTTACAGGTTCCTATGCATCAAATGTGACTTTATATGCTGTATGGGAAGTTGCAAACTATTCAATAACCTATGTAGACCCTGCTATGTCATACAATAGCAACCCCTCTACATATACCTATTATGATACATTTGTATTAACGGAGCCTGAGCAGGTTGGTAATACCTTCCTTGGATGGTATCAGGACAAAAACTACAGAACCAAGGTTACATCAATAGCCAAAGGATCAACAGGAAATAAGACTTTATATGCCAAGTGGTCTGTTAAACAGCAGGTAGCACCACTTGCGCACATATCTCACGTGTTCAACTACAATGCACCTGTTAGCGTAACACCCTCTACATGTACCGAACATGGAACTGCAGTTTATAAGTGCCTTCTGTGCGACTATTGCAAGACTTCAGAGCTTCCTCTGAGTGAAAACCATGTATATTCTGAAGGACTTGTAACCAAAGCTGCGACCTGCACAGAAACAGGCATCATGACCTACACATGTACTAAGTGCGGAATAACATATACAGAAACAATAGCAGCAACTGGTCATATCAAAGATGAAGGAACTATAGTCAAAGATGCGACATGCACACAAACCGGCACAATTTTTTATAAATGCCAGGAATGTGGCCAAGTGTTAGAAACTAAGACACTTGATAAAAAAGAGCATAAGTATGGCTGGGTAACTGTAAAGGAAGCAACATGCACCGATGACGGAATCAAATATAGGGTTTGTAATGACTGCGGTGCAGAAGATCCCACCAGAGAAACTGCTATTATTCCTGCAACAGGGCATGACTATATTAAAAAAACAGTCAAGGACTCTACCTGTACAGAAGAAGGCTCTTACGAACTTGTCTGCACAGTATGCGGTAATAAGGGCGAATCTGGGACTATAGCACAGAAAGAACATACCTACGAATGGGTAACTACTAAAGAGCCGACCTGCGCACAGGAGGGATTTAAAGAAAGGATATGTAAAGACTGCGGCGAAACAGACAGTAGTACACCCGGAGTAGCTGTTCCTAAATCTGCTGAGCATACAGGAAACACAGAAACGCTCATAACACCTGCAACCTGTACAAGCACAGGTCTTACTACAACAGTATGCACGGAATGCGGCGGAACAATATCTACTGCAAGCATTCCGCAATTAGATCACAAATATACTAACAAGACTCTGGTCAAGGACTCTACATGTACAGAAGAAGGCTATTATGAAATAACCTGTGAAGACTGCGGCCAGATAGGTGCTCCCCAGTCTATAGCTAAGAAAGAACATAGCTATGAATGGGTAGTAGCCAAGTATCCTACTAATACAGAGAACGGACTAAAAGAGTATAAATGCAGCGTATGTGGTGATGTATCCAGAACAGAAGTTATGGAGCCATGTTCACACTCTTCCACAAGAAACGAAGAGACAGTTGCAGCAGATTGTAAAAATCCTGCCCACTATAAAGTGATCTGCAATGATTGCGGCGTAGTAGTTGATGATGACTATGTTGACCCAGATGGAGCAACAGATCCTGAAAACCATAACTGGATAAGTGAAGTAACAAAAGAAGCGACTTGCTTGACTTTTGGTCGGGAAAAACTTACATGTTCAATGTGTGGTGAGGTTAAATATGCAGTCATTCCATCGCTTGGACATGATTATAAAGTAGTAAAAACTACGCCTTCAACATGTAGTACTCGGGGTCAAACTACATATGTTTGTAGTAATTGTAATGACACTTATTCTACATCAATTGCAAAAAAAGCACATGATTGGTCTGGTCAATATGTAATTGAAAAGCCTGCGACTTGTAACGAAACAGGTGTTAAAAAACTTTATTGCCCAAATTGCGATACACTTCTTAGAACTACAACTATTAATAAAACTAAACATCAAGGCAAGTGGGTTGTAACTAAGGAAGCTACAACGGAAGAAGAAGGACTTGAAGAAAATATCTGCAGCATTTGCGGCGAAGTAATCGGGTCAAATGTACTTCCTAAAATTGAAACTGTTTGTAAACATACTAATGCCACTAAAACACTTGTAAAAGCAGCTACTTGTACAACAAAAGCCGTTTATAGTATTGTATGTAACGACTGCGGTTATACAGATAGTGCATGGGAAGACCCCGACGAAGTTATAACCAGAACTACACATGGACCTATGCTTTACTATACTATTAAAAATCAAACTTTTAGAGAGTCAGGACTTAAAAGAAAAGTTTGTAGTTTATGTGGCTATACAGAAGAATATGAAACGCCAAAATTAGTTTGTGATCATAGTTCTCAAAAAGCAACTTATGTTAATGATGGAATTTATTGGGTTTGCGAATATTGCGACGAAATACTTGGAGTAGCACAATCTAGTGATTGCGACCATAAATATTCACCAATATATACAGAAAAAGTTAAGGCTGACAGTAATACATGGGGTGTTGTTGAAAAATCATGTAGTAATTGTCATACTGTTTTGGAAGTAACTAAAATTCATCCATACAATGAATATCATACAACTGATGAAAACGGCAACGAAGTAGTTTTGTATGGATATTTTGACGACGATTATTCCAAACAAGTATTTGATATGGTTAATACTTATAGAACAGAAAACGGTTTAAATGTGCTTGACTATAACAATGCAACACAAGAATCATCAAATATTCGTGCGCTTGAAGCACTGGCTTATTGGTCGCATACTAGACCAAATGGTGAAAGATGGATTACTACCAACTCAATTTGGCAAAATGGTGGCGGCGGCGAAAATCTTGCGATGGGATACGACACATCAGAAGCAGTAATGACTGGTTGGAAAAATTCGCCAGGACATAACCACAACATGCTCTATGGTAAAGAACAAGGCGAAGTACTTTGGCAGGGTGTATCTATAAGTTGTTTTCACAAATATACGTTTAATAATTACACACATATTCCAGATGAATATATGTCATGGACGCAACATTTTACTGCAAAAGTACATAAATAATAAAATCCACGGCTTTCGCCGTGGATTTTATTATTACAATTTAAAAAGATATAAAAAATTTCTGTTTTTTAGAATTAAAAGTATTATACGAACGATATTCCCTAAATTTTTATTTTTCTTTTTTTAGGCATATTGATCTGGATTTTGAGAGTATACAGAACTATGTGGAGATATTCTCTCGAAGTAAAATTATCAGCGACGCTCTTGAAATAGAGGTTATTTAGTTACAGCGGTAAAAGAAATGTACTGTTTTTATTATCGATATATAGTTTACATATTGACAGCATACCAGTGAGGTGATAGTATAAATCACAGTCATTTACAAAAAACAATCCAAATTATGATTGTTTGTATGATAAAACATGAATGCGGTATATACACTTAGTATATAAGGCAGTAGTTTGAAGATGTTCCAGATGATCTGTTTTCAAACCAGGATTGGTGCCGCGAGCTACGCCAGTTCAAGCCATAAGCCGCTCGTTTCACTCGCGACATGAGGGTATAATATGAAATGTCCTAATTGCGGAACAGAATTAAAAGATGGAAGCCTTTTTTGTCCTAATTGCGGAGCAAAACTTTCAAACATGGCGAATCCTGCTAATATAGGCACAGCTCCTTCCGGCGATCCGGCCAAGAAGAAGTCAGGCAGTAAGACTATCATTGGCATTCTCAGTTTCGTAGCTATACTTGCAATAGTTGTAGCTGGTGTTTTTCTCTATATCAAGATACGCCCGGTTACAATTGATCTAAGTAAATATGTTAGCGTTGAATACTCAGGATATGATTCTTATGGAAGTGCTACTGTCAGTATCGACTTTAAACAGCTCAAGAAGGATTATAAGGATGAGCTGGAATTCAAAGGAAATACCAAGGATCTAAAAAAAGAATACGGTAAGCCCATAGATTATCTTCAGGCCCAGCTCACTGGGGACCTTGACACTAATGAGGAGTTATCAAATGGCGATACAGTAACTTTTGTCTGGGATATTGATACTGAAGAAGTATCTGATAATCTGAATGTTAAACTGATTACCAAAGATCAGACTTTTACAGTAGAAAATCTTGAAGAAGTTGAGTCCTTTGATCCATTTGAGGGATTAGTAATAAATTACGAAGGCACAGCTCCTAATGGAACAGCATCTATTGACAGAGGCAGCGTATCCAACAAGTATTATACTGAAAGTGACTATTATTTTACACTGAGTAAGTCTAGTGATCTTAGTAATGGAGATGTTATCACTGTGACAATAACTTCAGAGGATGAAGATAGTTATAAGCTGGAGTTCATAGAGTATTATGGCGTAATGCCGGAGACTATCAGTAAAGATTATACAGTAGAGGGTCTTGATAGCTGGATCACAAGTTTAGACCAGGTGCCTGAGGATGGACTTGCCAAGATGCAGCAGCAGGCTATTGATGATCTTACAGCTCAGGAAGC
>JAILBM010000102.1 GCA_024680925.1 Butyrivibrio sp. | reverse complement strand
CTACAAACATACAGCTCTATTAACAGTTCCTTCAGGAGACAGCTTTAGTGATGCAAACTATTTTGAAGATCCGAAAAAAATATGTCCTACAACTACAGACACCCAAACAGATTCGCTAAATAATTTTGTTATAGAACCTTATTCCCTGGTAATTATAAAGATTACAAAATAGCTACAATTCAAAAGAGATATCCGGTTAAAAAATATTATACCGGATATCTCTTTTATCATTATTATCAGTTAATTAAACATCTTACTATTTAATAGCTTTTGACAAAAAATATGATACGCATAAGCAACAATATAAATAGTTATAAATGAAATAATTACAAGTACTGCTTCAGGAAGGATTCCTCCAAGGCATATAAACACTATTTTTAAAGCCATGACATGTAATAAGTATATTTCATAGGAGATGTCTGAAGTAAACTCAATAAATCCCGGCAGAAAATTCCATCTATATAATAATAGGAATATCCCTCCTATGGAAGCCAGGCTAAAGGGATCATTAAAACTCTTAAAGCCTCCGCCTGCAAGACTCATTACAAAATATATTCCAAAAGAAATAATAACAACAAGGATAATATGAAGAGTTTTGGCTTTTTCAAACCTTATTACTCCTGTTTCACTATATTCCATTGCAATTACCATTCCCAGAGCAAATTCCCACAGATATTGTAAGAAGAAACTATTCCATACTCTTATCTCACTAAATCCCAGGAAATAAACAAGTAAAGCCCATAAAAAGCTAATGCTACAGGAGGCTGTTAAAAATTTCTTCTTACCATATTTCAAGAGCAGCTTTGCGAGAATTACAAATACAAAGTAAAACTGAATAATAGTTGATATGTACCAAAAATGCCCTCCAAAGGTATCCTCCAAAGCTGGAACAAACATTTTAAACAAAAATACATGGCTAAACAGTACTAAAACTCTGTTTACTCTGGTTCCAAAAAAAGCAGGAAGACAAAATGTTATTAAAATTACTATTACATATGGAATATATATTTTCTTAAATCTCTTTTTTATAAAAGGAATAAAGGTTAAAGGTTTTCTAATATGCGAAAACATCAATCCAAATCCGGAACAGAGAAAGAAAACATGTACTCCCGCACCGCCAAAACCCGAAGCAGTCTTTACAATAGGTGGTACAGACAAAAATGCAACAAACAAATGATACAGCACTATTGCTATTATTGCCATTCCCTTACCGTATGTAATAACCTTAGCCTTATCCATTTAATTACTTTGCCCCCTTAGATGCAAAAACAGCGCCTACAGTTTGAAAAAGTATTTTAAAATCCAGCATAAGACTCCAGTTATCTATATATTCGAGATCAAGCTTAACTACTTCATCAAAATCTTCAATATCACTTCTTCCGCTTACCTGCCACATTCCTGTAAGTCCGGGAGTCATACTGATTCTACGACGGTAATGCTCGTTGTACTGCTCAAACTCTTTCTCTGTCGGTGGTCTTGTACCCACAAGACTCATATCACCTTTAAGTATATTAAGAAACTGTGGAAATTCATCAAGACTGGTCTTTCTGATAAACTTACCAACCTTTGTAACTCTTGGATCATTCTCCATTTTAAACATAAGACCGTTCATCTCATTTTGTGACTGCAGATCCTTAAGTCTGTCTTCCGCATCTCTATACATGGAACGGAACTTATATATCCTGAATCTTCTTCCGTTCTTACCTACTCGTACCTGAGAGAAAAAGATAGGTCCTCTGTCCTCAAGCCATATTGCAGGAGCAAGAAATACAGTAATAATTGCGGTAAAAATAAGTCCGACCAACGCTCCGAGAATATCTACAGCTCTCTTAACAAACATTTTCTTATAACTGTATTCCGGACCTGAATAGGAAATAACGTTATAATTTCCAAACATTCCGGCCTTACTTGATTCCCCGAATTCCGGAATATCAAGACTGTAATGACAGGTAACACCCATTTCCTTAAAGCCATGTACCATAGGGCTTATATATTCTCTTGGAAGAGAGGGTGCATTTATAAACACCTCATCAAAAGGCAGTGTGATCATTTTTTCAGTAAGATTTTTATATCCCGCAAAAACCGGTACCCCGTGAATCTCTTCCGGTTCTGCCAAGTCTTCGATGTTTTTTACATCCGCATAGGCCGCTCCTACTATGTGATAGCTCTGATCCCTGGTCTGATCGAGAAGCTCAACTATAGTTTCCTGCATGCGGTCTTTTTCAGCTACAACCACAACCTGAGATGCAAGCATCTCGTTATCATATACTTTAAGCAGAAATTTTTTATATGCCTGATGTATTATGTATGTAAGCAGGAAATTCATCCATGCAAAATTAAGAATTACCGTACGTGAAAGGATATATGCCCACTGTAAGAAAAATACCGTGGTAAGCGATACAGCAAACATTATAACTATATATTTTGTAATTGCTATGAATTCATCAAAATATCCCCTCTTCATGAAATTACCGTTCCAATCCCTGAAGAAGCTATATAATGTGCTAAATAGAATAAATATTACCAGGACCATGTAATGAAGAGTCTTACTACCCCAGTCATTGTTGCCAGAATTAAATCTCAGCATAGTAGCTATCTGATAAGTAACAAATATACAAGCGATATCACACAGCCACAATCCGTATGTTTGGATCCCCTTTTGTTTCTGATTCATACTACTCCCCGCATTCAAAATGCTAAAATTTTTATTAACAAAACAATCTTTTACATTCTACAATATATACTTTTTGTTTTCCATATTATTTTAAAAAAATCGGCAAATAGCTGGATTATTATTGTTTTATAATTTAAAATATGTGAGTAAATTAAAATATGGAAATGAGGTTAACATGTATTACTACTCACTTTACGGTCAGACAATTGTTTCTGACATCGAATTCAGGCAGCTTGTAAAGTCAACGGACACAGAAGCCTCTATATACATAAACGAGGGAAATATACCCGAAGATATATTATCAACACCTGAAAAATATAAAATAAATGATGAACGAAGTTTTCTTTCAAACAAGACCTGTTATCTGGTAATAACCGATGGTAATAAAATAATCTATAAACTTAAGCCAGATGGAAACGAAAACTATTTACGTTCTTTTATTTTGGGTTATGGTATGGCAATGCTTTTTTTGCAACGAGGCGAGATAGCTGTTCACTGCTCAGCCTTATCCACCAATAACGGTGCTGTAATAATTGCAGGTGAAAGCGGAAGCGGTAAATCAACCATAACCACAGCCCTGTTAAATGAAGGAATGTCCCTAATGGCAGATGACATGGCAATAGTAAGTCCCGGTGAAAATTCTGCAATAGCCTACCCTGCCTTTCCTTATCAAAAGCTCTGCAGAGACGCAGCCCTTTCTAACAACGAAGATTTATCCAAGCTCATCTATATTGACGAAGACAAGGATAAATTTCTCATTCCATATAAGGGTAATTTTGATTTATCCGGATATCCTGTTAAAGCAATGTTTGTACTTCTGGGCGAAGTCGATAGTGACAAGATTGAATTACAGGAAATAAAAGGATTTCAGAAAATGCTTATCTGCGCTAATAACCTATTTTTAAGAAAGCTTTTAAAGGATGACAAATATAAAGGTACCAGCGGAAAAAAGTGTTTCGAAATATCTGACAAATTTCCTATATATGTTTTAGGAAGACCGGCAGGCAAAAATTCCTTAGATGAAATGAAGGCCATGATACTTGAAAAACTAAATAACTAATATCCTTAACATAATAATAATATGAGCAGTATGCATTGCATACTGCTCAACTATTATTAATGAAATTATATTCAAAATTTTTACATCTGTTTTACAGTATCTGCCACAGTATTTTTCCTGGAAAAAATCTTAAAAAATCCATTAGACAAATTCTTTTCCTCCAATGGCTTTGGTGATTCAATGCACTCTAAAACCAAGTCTTCAACCTTTTTCTCCGGTTCTTCATACTTACTAAAAACATAACTTGAAATATGTTCAACCATGTATGTCAAAAACTCTATGTTCATACAGATAGCAAGGCAATTATGATGTTTAAGAGCCTGTGCCGCCTCTATCTGATGATCATCTACATGTTCACCGTATTGACGAAGTCTCGGAACAACAATAACCTGTTTTCCATGTCTAAGACCTGCCATAATGGTCCCTACACCACCATGAGTCAATAAAATATCGCACTTATCAATGCATTCCTCAAATTGCGGTCTGTCCATAAACTGGTAACATTCACAATTTTTAGGTACATAGGTCGAATGCCCATACTGTACCACAATTCTCTCGTTTGGTCTTTCAACAGCAAGTTCTTCAACCTGCTTCATCAAACGATTCATTTGAAATTTCTGAGTCCCCACTGTCACAAAAATCAAAATATACCGCCTCCCACTATAGCTTTATCATACTTTTCCGCAATCTCCGGCCATTGTACTATAAACATGCTTACATGATTGTACAAAAGCTTTCCGGTAAGTGATAATTCATTTACCCTTGCAAAGGATTCAATAAAAATCACCTTTTTACCCATCATTGCCGCAATCCTGCAAAAAGGATAAGAAATAAGCGCACCTGTAGATACTACACATTCAGGCTTTTCCTTAAGCAGAATAAACAACGTTCTTGCAACCAAGTAGATAAACTTCAAAGGAAACCAGAACTCCCTACGGTTCATCTGAGGAACATAATACTGAATTTCCTCAGCCTTTCCATACTTTTGAAAGTCGTTTTTTTCAGTAACCCAACAACAATCATACTTTTCAGTAAGATTGTGTAACCTAGTAAGCTCCTCCATATGCCCCCCGGAGGATGCTACCAACAATAGTTTTTTCATTATTCACTTCTCTCCCATTCCCCACAAAAATATTAACTATGCTAGAAAGAAATATAGCATAATCTAAATCATAAAATCTATCATATTCTTATTTATTTTTTATATATTTTTGAACAAAATCCCTTTCGATTTATATATTTTTATCATTGACTGCTTCTTCAGTAATACAACGATTCTCTATTCTAAACTGTCTGTCACAATATTTAAGAACACTTCTTCTGTGTGTAATAAACAAGCAGGTAGGTCTTGGTGTCATATCCTTAAGATTGTTTATTACATTCAGCTCTGTATTTTCATCCAGTGCTGAAGTTGCCTCATCAAATATTATAAACGGAGATTTACGTATTAATGCACGGGCAATGGCTATTCGTTGGGCTTGTCCCTCGGAAAGTCCCATGCCTTTTTCTCCTATGATCGTATCCAGTCCATCCGGCATCTCATTTATAAACTCAAGACAGTCTGCCACTTCAAGAGCCTTTTGTATTTCTTCCTCTGATGCATTTATCTTGCCCATAAGAAGATTCCTTTTGATGGTTCCGGAAAACAGTGTATTACCCTGCGGAACATAAGAAATAAATTTTCTTACATCAGCATTGATATTGGTGGTATTGCTATCACGATCATAGTAACTGATGCTTCCGGAGTTAATATTTACAAATCCCAGAAGAATTCTTATAAGAGTGGTTTTTCCAATTCCCGACTCACCGACTATAGCCACAAACTGGCCAGGCTTTATATTGAATGTAGAGTTTTCTATAACAATATCCCTGTTATATCCAAAGGACATATCAGTTACATCAACTCCAACACTGTTATCAACATTTCCTGTGCCCGTTCTCTTTTCTTCCTCAAGGTTTTGAAGTTCCATAACACGTCCTGCTGAAGCAAGTATGGAAACCACCTTTGGGAGCTGAGAAGCCAGCTCTACTACAGGACTCATGACTCTGTTAAAAAGAGTAAGGAATACAGTCATTGTTCCATAGGTAATCTCACCCTTTGAAATCTGAATAACACCGTAGGCAAAGGCAAGTATATAACCAAGCTGAAAAGCAATTCCGATTACAGCGGAAGACCCCAGTGAAACTTTACTTTTTTTCCATATCCAACCAAATCTTTCCTCTCTAAGCCTTGAAAGCTCATCAGAGAACATTTTTTCATTGGCAAAGGACTTAACTATCAAAATATTAGCAAGACTCTCTTGAATGAAGGATCTATATGCCGTTTCTGATTCCTGAACCTTTATCTGAAGTCTTTTCATAATGCGTCCAAGAAAGAAACTTAAGACAACGGCAAAAGGTGCCATAAAAAGTGCCGATACAGCAAGAAAATGTGAATAGGCAAATAAGGTTCCAAATACTGCAACAAGCTCGATCAATAAACTGACAATACCCGGAATAACCGTGATCACACCATCGGCAATTATTCCCGCATCACTTGTCATACGGGTCATAAGATCACCTGTATGATATTTCTGTGTTTCCATCCATACAGAATCCAGTATTTTATCATATACCTGTTTTCTGATACCAAATCCGTATTTTTCATTAAGCATGGTATTTATAAGGGAATATATTACAACACTTGCCTGCAATGCCAGCATTAATACAACATATCCCACAAGAGGCGCTACTATACTTGCATTGTCAGCAGTTGCCGCATCTATTGCTTTCTGGGAAAGAATTGCCATGTATATACTTGCAAATATTCCTGCAAGCTTTATTGACATGAGTAGCAATATCTGCCCCATATATGGTTTGGAATAAATCATCAACCATTTAAAGTAATTTTTTTGATTATCTCTGTCGTTCCAAAGCTTTTTAACTTTCTGTTTATAACTCATAACTATTTCCTTGCTAATTTATATATGATTTCGTAAAATGAAAATTGATTTTGGTAATTAACCATAACCCTTTTTTTATAACATATTCTTATAAAACTGTCAGTACAAATACTAAAACAGAGGTATCAATTTCCATGAGTATAATTTATTTTATTGATGATGATACAGACGTACTTCTTATAAACCAGAAATACTTTATAAATGCCGGCTTCGATGTGAAAACCTTTAACAATGCATCAGATGCCCTCAGTGCTATTCCCCTGCAATCTCCGGATTGTATAGTTTTAGATGTTATGATGCCCGATATTGACGGCTTCAAAGCACTTCCTAAAATCAGAAGTCTTTGCAGTGCACCAATTATTTTTTTGTCAGGTAAAGATTCAGAGGATGATCGTATAAAAGGCCTCTTATCCGGAGCCGATGACTATATGATAAAGCCATACAGTCTTGGCGAGTTATCTGCCAGAATAATTCTTCAGCTGCGCAAAAATCAGAAATCCAATGATAAAAATCTTCTGTCATTCCCTCCACTTGTAATAAATACCCAGGAACATAAGGTTTTTTATTATGAGGAGGAAATTGCTCTTTCCAATAAGGAATATGACCTTTTGCTTCTACTTGCCAATAAATCAGGCAGTGACGTAACCTACGAAGAAATCGGTAATACTCTTTATCAGTCCTATATAGACGAAGACAGGCGTTCAATAATGGTTTTGACAAGTCGTCTTCGCAAAAAGCTAAGCTTTTATGCCGGACTTGATAATGCCATAGAAAGTCTTTACGGAAAAGGCTATAAATTTACTCTAAAGCCTTCTGCCTGATACCGGAATTCTTTAATATATTCAAACATGCCTAATTACTATTTTTTCCATAGGAGTAGCTTATGAAGAAAAAATCCTTTGAAAAGCCCGAATTATCCGTTGAAGATCTGTCACATGCTCTATATGAGGCAAATCTTAAACTGACAAAAACCATAGAAGAAAGAGATGAAATATTTGCAAATATATCTCACGATCTAAGATCTCCTATTACTGCCATCAGGTCCTCAGTGGAATATATACAGTCACTTGACCATCCTACAGAGGATGACTTAAATTCAGCCATTAAACTGATAGATACCCGAAGTCAGGTCCTCCAAAAAATGGTAAATGACATTTTTTTATTAACCAAAATCGATTCGTCTTCTTACAATCTTAACTTCGTATCTGTTCCTGCCATACCTTTTCTCGAAGATACGTTTTATACCTATGATGCCGAACCGGAATTTTCCCAAAGAGAACTGATTCTGGATGTAAACAGCGATTTATCCGGATCAATAAATATAGATATAGAAAACATTAAACGTGTTCTTGATAATCTTTTCAACAATGCTCTTAAATTTACCGGTCCTGATGACAAAATCATCTTAAGTGCAGGACTTAATTCTGACAATGATAAAATCCTCATTACAGTTTCTGACACAGGGATAGGCATTGAAAAAGATAAACTACCTCTTGTATTTAATCGTACCTATAGAATATCCGATGCAAGAACTCCAAACAATAATCCCGGAGCAGGCCTTGGCTTATCCATCTGCAGATCCATTATTGAAAAGCACAATGGCTCCATATGGTGCACTTCGGAAGGCAAAGGTCATGGAACCTCATTTACCTTTGAACTGAATTACGAAAAATAAAATTATAAAATATTTATTTTGCCAACGTAACCTGTTAAAAACAAACAGGTAGGAAGTAATTTCCTACCTGTTATTTTTAATTAGCTGAGCTTATCTGCTTCATCATTGTCATAATGAATTTCTTCGTCTTCCTTTTTACCCGGTTTAGGACATGGATATATAGGAATAATAATTCTTGGTGGGAAACAATTAAATGATGCAGCTGTCTCATTTATTGATAATTCTTCCATTTCAGGTTTTGTCCATCTCTTCATTTTTTCCATCCTCCAACTTTTTCATACTTTTAGAATAAATCTATTTTACATAAATAAGAATACCTATTTTAGAAATCCGTGTAAACAAATCTAACATAATTGTAAGACTTACTTCTTATACTTGCTCCCTTTTGTGCCATAATGTAGTATTATTAAATCTGATATTTTTCACAACAAGGAAGGTAATAATATGTCAGCTATCTGGGGATTCATAAATTTAGACAAAAATCCTATTGATCAGGAAATCTTTGACAAAATGCAAAAGGAATACGAAGACTTCAAGATTGACCGATTTGAATATATAAGTAATAAAAATGCAGCTTTCGGAGCCGCAATACAATATTTTACAAAAGAAGCTCCAAATGAAGTTCTGCCATTTTATGATGAATTAAATGACAATCTTTTTACCGCAGACTGTTTTCTTGATAATCGCGATGACCTTATCGAAGAATTAAATTGCATAGAACTTAATACTAAAGCTACACTGCACATCAATGAAAACACACCTGACGGAATGCTTATTTACCTTTCCTACCTGGCCTGGGGCAAAGATATGTGTGACCACCTTCTTGGTGTTTTTTCATTTGCCATATACAATTACAAAACAAATAGCTTTTATTTATTTACGGATCATGTCAGTGACAGATGTATTCATTATTATCAAAAAGACAATACTATTTATTTTTCTACAATTATAAGCCCTATTCAGGCAGCCAATAATTTTAATATACAGGTTTCCGAAAAATATATTACTGCCTGTGAATCCAATATGACTGCAGACATGGTAATTTTTCCGGGATTAACTCCCTTTGAAGGCATATATCAGTTATTGGCAGGCTGCTTTCTTACAGCAGACTTCACATTAGGAAAGGTTCACTATGAAACAATTCGTTACTATGACCCTGTAAAAAATGTTAAGCCATTAAAGCTCTCAGATTCCGAGTATAAAGAGCTGTTCCTGAAAACCTATAGTAAATGCGTGACCGGAACTCTTCGCTCAGCTAATAAAACAGGTGCCTTTTTAAGTAGTGGTCTGGATTCATCCTCCGTAGCTGCTCTGGCTTTAGCTGAGCTTAAGAAAAAAGGCGAATCTCTTTACTCCTACACATCAGTTCCCTCAAAGGGCTATACTCAAAAGGATGGTCTGCGCCTTGAAGATGAAAGTAGTCCTGTACAGGAATTTTGTGAACATTTTGATAATATTGTTCCAACATTTCTCTCCTGTGAAGGTAAAAGCGCTCTTACAGAAATGGAACATTTAGTCAATCTTTTGAATACTCCTTTAAAATATTCCATAAACTGTGTATGGATAGAAGAAATCTATAAACAGGCTGCACTGGACGGATGCCGTGTAATATTAAAAGGGCAGCACGGGAATTGTACGGTTTCATTTGGAGGACTTATTCCAAGAATATGGTCTGAATTAACTCATTTCCATTTTATGGAAGCCATTAAACAATACCGCAGCTTTTCCCACAATTTTCATGTCAACCGAAAAATGTTTTTGAATGCTTTTTTTTCTGATATTTCAGCCTTTATAGCTCCGAAATATGATTTTAACCATGCTATTTCCAAAACAGTTTTAATGAAAAAATATGATATTTATAATACAGTGCAAAAGCATGGAAAATTATATGGCAATGAGAACATATTTACAGAAAAGCAAAGACGAAACAGTATATATCTTACAAATAGCTTTCAGCAAATATCCAATGGCCATGTATTTTTTGAATTAGAAAATGGCCTCATATCCAGGGATCCTACAAAAGATAAACGTATGATTGAGCTTTGCATGGCCATGCCAATAAGATGCTTTTCTGACGGAAAATATGAAAGAAGGCTTATTTCAGATTTTATGAAAGACATTGTCCCTGATGTAATCATTAAACATATGTACCACAGGGGTATACAAAGTGCTGATTATATGTACAGGCTTTCCAATTTTTCAAAAGACTATTCCCATATCATAAGCAGCACTTTATCAGACAGATTTCTTGATAAGAGTCCTTCAGAATTATTTCATCCGGATAGTAAAGACCAGATTGAAGTATTTACATCCCTAAATGTACTATCTCTCTTACTTTTTCTTAATAAAAACAGCAATTAAAAAGGAATGGCGATTTCGCCATTCCCTTTTTTAATCCTCAATAATTATTTAGGATCTTTTCCGCTTGAGCAGCTAGCCCAAATCTTTCCGTTTTTGTCAAAACGAATCTCGTCAATGTTGTAGGTCCATGATGTACCCTGTGCTGTTGAAGTAATCTCAAGCTCTTTAACTTCAGGTGTTGTCCAATTCTTCATTTTCCCATTCTCCTTTTCCTTTTTTATCACATATATAGCCCTGTGATGCCATTATATTATCATTATTGTATAAACAACAAAAGAATCCTAACAGAATTGTAAGATTTTAGGAGATAGTTTCCTCAAAACACATATATTTAAAGGATTTGATTTTCTATGAAAGAATATATTTTACTTTCTGTATTAACATTTTCTTTTCTCGAAACAGTGTAAATATCTATTAGTGATGAAATCCTCACACATTGCAGCATAAGATCTGTCGGAAGCATAACCGCAGTCTGAAAAAAAGGAAACAAAAATAAGTATCTTGTAAACATGTTAACCTTTTCTGCTCCGCCTATCTTTTTAGCTATGACTTCCTCTCCTTCTTTATGTTTTTGAAGAAAAATAACAGCATCAACTTTAGATACCTCTGAGTAAAAATTTTCTTTCCTGGAAACTGCGTATTTATTTTTCTGATCATCCACTTTTACAAGATTGTCTATGTTTAAATCATTTCTATCTGCAGCATCTACACACAATTTTTGTGCAGGATACCCCGGTAAAAGCATAGGCACATTATCTTTAACATAAATTACCGACTGATCATCTGTTATAAGCCTTGCCCCTTCCCTGATAAGCTTAGAGGTTACTGTGGACTTTCCTGCTCCGCTGTCTCCGGAAACAATGATAGTTTTATCTCCGATTCTTACAGCGGCACCATGAATTACATTCATATCCTTTTCATAAAAAAGCAGGGCAAAGGTATTTCCCATAACGAATTCTTTTGCTTCTGTAAGACTGCACCCCGGATACTCTTCAAAGAATATTTCCTTTCCGTTTCTCGCCTCAAAAAAGCCCACCTGGTTTCTATAAAAAATATCTTTATTTCTTATTGAAACCTGATAATCTTCCTGAAGTATATCCTTAATTTCCTTTTCAACATAATGGTGAATCCTTATGTCCCCTTCAGAGTCAAACTCTGCTTTTTCAAATTGCTCAAAAGCTATATCTGATAAGATTTTATGTCCGTACGCAGTATATTTATACATATTTTTATCTCTTTCATATTTTCTTGTCTTAAAAATAATAACCTAATACTTAGTCCTTGTAAATGGACTTATGATAGCTGTAGCTAACTTTTTTATATTTATCTATATATTGTAATATTCTCTCTTTTAGTAATTATGAACACAATTTTTAAGAACATTTATAAGTATTTTCGCAACATTTATATTGTCATTTTGGAAATCATATAGTAAAATGCTTCTAGCAAAATTTTGATTGTAAGAGGGATTGTTATGGGTATTGAAAAAGAATCAGTTGTACTTATCAGCAAAAATGCAAGTACATCGGAAATTGACGGGGAAAAGATCATGATCGATTTTGAAACAGGAAAATATTTCATGATCAAAGGTGTCGGAAACGACATTTGGGACAGAATACAAAGCGAGATAAAAGTATCCGATCTGGTAGCTTCTCTCCTGAAAGAATACGATGTAGATGAAAAAACCTGTTTTGATGAAGTATTAAGTTTTCTAAATAAGCTTAATGAATATGGTTTTTTAACAGTAAAATAATTATTTAAAGCTCTGTTTCATTTCTGAAGCAGAGCTTTTATTATTTCATTATTTACTTTCCTTAGCAGGTTTTATATGTTTTATTTTTTTCATAAAGGAAGTTCTGCAATAATAAAATGCTGTAGATAAGGCCATTGCAACTAGTGTATATAAAACAAACCATCCTCCTTCTACTCCAAAGAGTACAGGAGTTTCAGCCAATCTTTCAATGGAATATCCGGATATTGCAATGATAAATAATGTTACCGGCTTGAAGAAAAGAAAATGGACTGACATAATATCCAAAGATGCTGTCCCTAATATATGAAGGAATTTAAACATCTCTATTTTTTCAAACTGTGTAAGAGCTACTAATGCAATAATTGCACTATAGGCTCCAAAGCTCTTAACAAAATGAAGAACATAATCTGTTGTTGTTCCTGCATGGGTAGTCAGATTAAGCACAATAACTATTCCAAAACCAACTATAAACAATAGCATCTTGTACTTTTTTATAATTTCATAAATCTTAAATTTCTTAAATAAAAATCCAACATAAAAAAACTGAATATAATAAAAGGTTTGATTAATATTATAGTTATCAGGCAGAAGCTTTAAAACTCCTATCTGTGCCATAACAATAAAAAGCACTCCCATAAGTATCAGTTTTAATTTTTCATCACCTATCTTATAAAATAAATATTCGACTATTATATAGACAACCGTCATGATTAAAAGGCTTCTTAAATACCACATAGGACCATTTAAACTCAGCTCCATTTTGCCTAAAAATATTAGCACAAAATGCTTTATAAAAGTCTTCAAATCATATAGATATCCGTCCAGAAAGTGAATTTTTATAAACAGATTATGACAGGCAAGATAAAAAACGTTAAACAGCACAAAAGGAATATAATAAACCCTTACCTTATGTATTATTGTCTTTAACGGTTTATCCGGTGTTTTGTTGTTATATAAAAAACCGCTTATAAAGAAAAAAGCTGCTATCGTAAAATATGAGAAAAACTCAATTATCCAGGCATTTTTTGTTTCCATGGCATCTGCTGCCGTCAGCATAGAATGGGCCAACACAACATTTGTAATAAGTATTCCCTTCATTGAATCAAGAAAATATAATCTAACCTTCTTCATACTATCCCCTAACATTAATAGTTATTGCTTAGTCTTTTTTTTATTTCATCTGCATAATAAAGCATAGAGTCATCATATACTTCATTACGGTTAAATATCTCATACTCTTCCCATTTGCGCTTATTATTACTAAGTCTTGATGCATTTCCACGTTCAAATTTTTCTCTGCATTCATTTTCGGATTTACTAAAGTAATGATTGACTCTTAATTTCTCATAGCTGTTATCAGGATAATAAACCCAGGGACCTGTTACCTTTTTTCCGTTTTGAAGAACTGTTTTTAACATAAAATTCTTTGTTATAGGAAAATGAGAACTTGTAAGATACCCTTTAATAAGTCTTGGATTACAGATTCCTTTTATGCATTTATTTGAATCATGATCCTCTTTAGCACGATATAAATAATTTTCTATTACAAGGCCTTCCGGCTTTGTCTTATGTCCTGCACTTCCATATATAAGCCAGTTTACGGCAAGAGCCGCCATATTATCATATTTATTCCAATAGTAATCAGCTATAGAAACAATCGATTCCTCTTTATTAACAGGCATCAAAAATTCATCGATATCAAGAAATGAAACGTATTTACAATCTTTTCTGCATTTTTTTAGGCCTTCATAATACATATCATATTGTTTGCCCTTTCCTGCAAAAAACGTATAATCAACTATACCTTTATCAATATAATCCTTTATATATTCTTTGAAGTTATCATTGCTCTCATTATCAAATATGTAAAACTTCTTTACACCTAAAATTCTGTAATATTCGAGCCACTCCTTTATATAGGGTGTTTCATTTTTAACACAGGCTACTATACCGTAATCATACTTATAGGTCTTTTTTTGAAAGGTTTTAAGTTCATACCTGGAAGTAATGATTCCAATAGTATTATAATAGAGAAAATTTAAAATTCCGTTTACTAACATAATCGGACTAAGCAGTATATAATTAAATATCCTCAAGTTCCTGTTTTCCAGCCTTTTTAATCTAAAAAACAATCCATAGTTATAGCATGTCACAAAATGCATTGGTATAGATACTAAATCTTTCATAAGTCCACCTTATATTACTATCAATGAAAACTTTCGATAATACTGTCGAAAGCTTCCATCCAAAAATCATAATTCAATTGTCTTTCATACTTTATTCTTGCATTTACAGAGTATTCCGGCAGCTTACCCCTAATAAGCATATCCATAATCGCATCTGCAAAATCTTTTCCTGTGCTTCCAAGGGGCAGACATCTGCCCGTTACCCCATCCTCTACATAAGTCTGAGTACCTCCTGTAGCATGGGTAAATGTAGGAACTCCAAACATTGCAGCTTCTGCAAAAACAATACCTGCAGCCTCTGCAATAGTTGGCAATATTGCAATATCATGTTCTTTATATAACTCTGCAAGTCTGTCCATATCCTTAGGATTATTTTTATCCAGTCTGCCAACAAATCTAACATCTTCATAAAGTGAAGGATTTTCAGGACATACACCTACAACAGTAAATTCAAAGCTGTATTTATCATTCATGCTCTTTAAAGCTCTGAAAGCATCTATAGCAATTTCTACACCCTTACGTTTCCAATCAACTCCTACAAGTATAAGCTTATAATGGAATTTATTATCAAAGCTTCTTGGCACATATTCATATCCCGGCAGATTAGCTCCAAAAGGAAGAACATGTATCTTATCCGAAGGTATATTATAATATTCCATTGCATCATTTTTGGCCCAGTTACTGGCATATATAATAGCATCAGCCCTATTGAGTGCAGCCTGCTCAAATTTATTTTTTAATTTACCCTGATTTTCAGGTACATCAAAAAAATAATAATTATCCAGACAATGATACGTTGCATCTGATAGGAAAATAACTTTAAAATCCTCAGGTATTCCACCACTATAAATAAGATTACTTCCTATTGGAGCAAAAATAACCGTATCCTTTGATGAATATCCCTGTAGTGCTTTTCTTATTTTTCTTTTCTTGGATTCAAGAAAAAGAGGCGACTCATATCTTGGATATCCGGTAGCTTTCCTCAATATATATTCCAGGGCCTTTTGCGTAAAGCTTCTCTCTATGGCTATTGGAATAACCTCATATTTCTTACTGATAATGGAATAAATAAAGCTTATAGTACCGCTCCAGGCTTTTTTATCTGTAGCCGGCAGCTGTGTTAAATATACTATTCTCATTACCCCACACTCTCCTGTTCATATTTCTCCCCCCTTTGAAAATAAAACTTGGTAAAACTCATATATTTATTTATAATAACTTAGTAATTAAATTACTAAGGAGTTAACAATGGAATTACAACCAAAAGTTTCCGTAATAATACCTGCATATAATGTAGGCGCCTTTATTTCAGAATGTATTGAAAGTGCCATAAACCAAACCTATCCTAACTTAGAGATAATAATTATAGATGATGGTTCCGTAGATGATACACCTATAATCTGTGATCACTATGCCGATATGGATAAACGTATTCTGGTCAAGCATCAACCCAATGGCGGTCTGTCTGCCGCAAGAAATGAAGGCTTAAAACTCGCCTGTGGCGATTACCTTTTCTTTCTTGACAGCGATGACTATCTTGAATCAGATGCCATTGAATATCTGGTAAATCTAAGTCAAAAATATGATGCAGACATTTGTGCAGGTTCAGCAATTCAGGTTACCGAAAATAAACAATTTGTAAAAGAAATGTCATTTCCTGGTATATCGTCAGAATACCAACTCTGCTACGAACATAGTTTTTGGCAATATGCCTATGCCAATACTCCCTGCATTCCAGCTATCGTAGTGTGGACTAAGCTTTACAAAAAAAGATTATTTGCAAACCTTTCCTTTAAAGAAAACTTTATCCACGAAGATGAAGAAATCCTGCACAAGGTAGTAAGCATTTCCGACACTATAATCCTGTCAGTTAAAAATATTTATAATTACAGATTAAGATCCGATAGTGTCATGGATAAACCTATGACAATAAAAAACTTATGTAAGGCGGATTTTTTATCACAACGGCTTAACTACTTTATCCAAAAAGAATATACAGATTTGTACTTAAGCTGTTTTGGAGATGGAGCCTATGTTTTAAGAAAAGCCTATTCTACAGATGCTTATAAGAATGACACAGCTTTTAAACTTGAAGTCAACAGATTGTACAAAGAATATAAAAAGCATTTAAATTATATATATTCTGTAATCCCATCCAAAAAACTCTTTATTCAAAAAACTATATTCAACTTAAATTTAGGTCTATATAATTATATCTCCCAAAAATTGTAATCCATGGGCAAAAGCTATATTCAGGCTTTTGCCTTTTTACATATCCTAGCTGTAAAACTTATCCACAACGGTATAATCCTTATATACATCACCACCTGTAACTATCATTCTTCCAACCCTTACCCAGGCATGGGCTTTCATCTGTGAATCAGCGTAATTAACTCCCAGATACATGGTGGAATGAATATTACGGCTATTCAAAAGTTTTCTTGCAGTAAGCGCTCTTACAAGGCACTTACTTTCCCAGGCTGTTTTATTGCAAATGCGTCCCACATTTTGGGCCACATGAGCTGCATAAAGATAATTTTCCTTTGTTTCCTCATTCTGCGATTCTTTTCCTTCCTCTCCCCAATTTTTTTTCAGTTTGGAAGGCTTTATAAATTTAATCTGAAATCTATAATATGCAGAATAAATATAAGAAAGTATCGTTAACTTTTTAAACTGATTTTTAAAAATAAAATTTTTTATACTAAACTTCATAATCATTATTCTGTGAATTTAAAATTCATAGCCTTATACATTTTTTGCATTTCATATATAGTCTGAGCATCTGTATTATCAGTCATATTCTGTCTGTATACATGCTTATCGCTGGATTTTAAAGCCCTGTAAACCCACGAAAATGGTAAAAGATACGGCTTTCCACGTAACCATGGGTTATAATTGGCCATATATGAATAGGAAGGGAAAAGGTACCATATCTTAAGCTTTATCTTGGTAAAGAAGTTATTTTTTACCTGTTTTTCCCTGGCATATTGACTCCAGATTCCATTACCTTCTTTACCATATATACCACCTTCATACATATAATCGAAGATTCCGCTATAAAAGTCGTCCCATTTGGAATCTCCAAGCCATATATCTGTAAGCTTTGACATGTGCTTTTCAAAATCATTTATTCCAAATCTTTCAAGGCTTTCATTCAAAAGCTTTTTATTGATCAGGCTTCCATATGCTTTTTTATATACATATATATCTACCAGTCCTCTTATTCCGCAACCTCGCTCATAAAAGTGCCTTGCCATATGCATAAGCATAAATACATAGAACTCTTCTACGGAATATTCATAACCATACTTTCTGCCTTCAATAAGCCTGTTGTTACTCTTCTCGTCAAAATACTTTCTTTCAATATTTAAATGCTTATCCTCAGACAAATATCTGTGTACTTCCAAAACAATATTAGGTAATTTGGTATAAACATCATGATGTTCTATACTACGGGCTTCGGAATAATTATTAGCTCTAAGAACCTTGTCTATATCCTTAATTTCATTCACGTCCACAAGCACATCTATATCACCCATATCTCTCAAATCTGGGTTAGGATATATATTTTTTAACAAGGATCCTTTAAGGAACTGGTATTTCAAACCATTCTCCTCAAAGAGTTTTTCCAGAAGTTTTACTTCCCTAAGCTGATTTGCTGATGCCATAAATGAATACATACAAATACTTTTTATGGCTTTTCTCTGCTCCTCAGTAATGTTATCAGCATTTAATAATGGTTTTAACAAAATCACCATCATTTTCTGTTCCTTAGCAATATCAAGAAGCATATCGAAATTTATATGTTCATCAAGATGTTGTATCGATTTCCCCTCCAGTCCCGCATGAACGATTTCTGCAAGGACTGCTGCTATTTCATTTTTCATATTCACTTTCTCTCCCATAACATACTGATTCTTATATCAATAAAAACCTACAGATAAACTTAAATCCCCCGATTTAAAGTAGGCTGCATATTCCTCTGCCGTAACTCTCCTATATGGACTTAAGGCTGACACCTTTACATAGGATGCCCCTGAAGGTATATCTAAAATTTTACCGGAACCCCCGCTTAACCATCCGGATGAAACCATATTACCGGAAGCATCATAAAAAACATAAGCCTCAAGATGTACATCACTTGCATCCCCGCCACTGTTGGCAGTTACAAAGCATTTTGTTGCAGTTGCAGGTACAGGTATTCCCATTAAATCGCTCATTTGTACAGTTACCGTAGTCCAGTACTCTTCACGTATTATTCCGGTGGCAAGATCCGGTCTTTTTACTTCTATCCCTTTCATTGAATCAAATAAATAAAAGGAACTGTAATCATATTTATTTCCATTTACTCCGGCAAAAAATGCACTTATCAAATTTGTTTTAGATGAGGAAAAATCTTTCCTGTTTACAAGTCCATAATCATTTAAGGCCCCGTTATCCCAAATAAAACATTTTATTCCTCTGCTTCCGGCCCTTGCAACATAATTAGAAATATACACAGACCTCAAATCCTCTGATAAAGCAGAGGCCTTTACTCCAAATTCCGTTATCATTACCGGAGAACCAAATTTATCCGAATAACCCTTTAGATTGTTTAAACTCTGATCAAGATCCTGTCCTATACCTGTCGGATAAAAATGTACACCTATTATCAATCTCTTGTAGGCTGAATCCGAAGGTAGCTTAAATCCTTCTAAAAAAGAAGTTCTGTAATCATGAAAAAGTGTTGGAACAATAAGTACTCTGTCTGAATTCTGTCCGCCTGCAGCTCTTACAGCATTTACAAAAGCCTGATTTAATCTGTTCATCTGCTCTGCTGCGTTTGCACTATATTCCATACTTTTTTCACTATTTACTACTTCGTTATACCCTTCAAATATCAAATGATAATCATAGGCTGCAAAGTACGTGGAAATTTCACTCCATAGGGAGTTTGCATCCAAAAGCATGGAAGCGAATCTTTCTTCACTCACCCCTGCGGTAAAAAGCTTTCCATCATGGTGAGAATCCAAAACAACATAAAGCCCGTCCGATATACAAAAGTTCACGACTTCAGCTACTCTTTGAAGCCATTCCTGTTTTATGTGAAGATTTCCGCTTTCATCTCTATAGGTATTAAAATACCAGGTAACAGGAATCCTGACAGCAGTAAAACCACAGCCTTTCACATAATCTATAAGCTCCTTTGTAACTCTGGGATTTCCCCACAAGTTTTCCTGATTAAGAGCCTCCTGCTGTCCCTGAGCATAACTATTGGAATAGCAATCCAGACTGTTTCCAAGATTCCACCCCGCACTGATCTGAGCAGAAATATTGGCAGCACTCTTATCTGCGGCATAAACCTCATCATAAATAATTGATTTCGATGTTATGCCCGCTATAGTAACAACTATCATTATAAAAAATGTAATAATATTACTATTCTTCATATAATCCCCTCAAAAGATTATCTCCTGAACTTTAAAAGCAACTTTTTAACCACAACCTTATTTTCTTTATACTCACGGGTTTTATTTAAAACCAGCCACAAAATAAAATTGGATACTAAAACGGCTATTAAGCCTTTAATTACAAAATCAGCAACAGGGTTTATCTCTATCTTGAAGGTAAGAATATAACCAATGCCCCAGCTGCTTATTGCACAGACAAAGTAAATAAATATCTTTCCAATATATTCTTTCAGCATTGCATTATTGAATACCCCATTAAAAAGCACCTTCCAGCCCCAGGGAATATCTATTAATGCAAATGTAATAACTGTTGAAAAAATAATACCATATAACCCTACATACTTAACAGATGCTATATTCAGGGTCAAATTAACCAGTGCACATATAAGTGGTCTGAATCTGTCAGGTTTCCATAAACCTGCAGCATCTTTATATACTGACATTATCTTCTGAATTTCCATAAAAATAAAATATATACATAAAGAAATTACTATTCCGTATGGCAGTATATTCTCCTGACCTACCCATATCTTTATAAAAGGCTGATAATCACATATTAAACCTGTGGAAAAAACGATCACAATCCACATAATGAGAAAAGTCAGTTTCTTTATATCATTATAATTCTTTTCCTTTGTTTCCAGTATAAGGCTGTTACCAATACCTGCAGTACAGGCATTTAAAATAACTGAAATAATAATTGTCATTGCCTGCATGATATAATAATAATTCTGGTATCTGGCAAGAACCGTTATTCCAAGAAAAGCAGAAATAACAATTGTATCTGCCGATAAATTTACAGCAGATGCAAGTTTAACAAAAAACAGATCTTTTATATTGCTGTTAATTTTTTGTACTTCTTCTTTTGCAAGCTTACCCTCCGGCTTATATTTCGGGTAAACTTTAATAGTATATAATGCACTTAGCAAATTGTATATTATGGCAATAAATATAACTATAGAAGCATAATAATAATAATTTCTCAATACTACTATTACAACAGCCTGAATAATATACAAAAGAGTATTGGTTATTATACTGAAAATGTGCTCAATATCTTTTCTCTGAAAAGCAGATATAAGAGAAGTTCTGTAAGCAAACAAAAAGTATGTCATAACCG
>JAILBM010000097.1 GCA_024680925.1 Butyrivibrio sp. | reverse complement strand
CAGAAATCAATCTTCGGAGAGATTTCTTGATGTATTATACTCGGCCACAAACTGATATAATTTATCATTCATGGCTGAATATAGCATTATTTGAATAGATCCTCCAGAGTTATCACGTTATCAAAAAAGCCGCTATATTCGTTGTAAATGAGTCCGTTTGTGGTAATAAGTACATTATGTATTACCATTTTTGATGGTATTTCCTTTTCCAACAATCCCTGACGATTGCAAAGGACCCCATGATACTTTTTGTCTACTGTGAATTCGGCACTATAAAACTTCATTTCACACATATTTACGATATTATCTTTTCTCTTGATAATCATATCAATCTGTGTTCCTTCTTTATCATCTTCTCTTTTTGACCAGGCTGACTGTTCAGTACTAATGCCACTTATGCCAAGGGCAGCTTTTATCTGTGGAACATGATTAAAGCAGACATTTTCAAATGCCAGACCTCTCCAGGAAATGATGTTTTGAGAAGCATGATTCATCATCCAGAATGATTCATTTAATGAACTATGGTTCTTTACAAATCTATTATAAAAAATACAGAAAGGGTCTATAAGCTTGTAGTGTTCTTCCCTTTTACTCATGCCAAAAGGAACATACTTTTCAATAAAATCACTGGCTATTAACGCACTTAATGCATCTGTGAGCGTTCCTCCAACCGTATATCCTGAACGCTTTGAAATCTCTGATCGGGTATAACCACAGTTCTTTTTGCTGAGGACTTCAACAATACTTCTCATCATATCCGGATTATCAAATATTGAAGTGAACAGCCTGTCATACTCGTATTTAAGCTTGGCTTCCTTGTTAAAAAATATATGGTCTACATTTTGAGGCAAGCTCTTCCCAGGTTCAAAATAGTTCAGATAATATGGTATTCCTCCAACCATCATATAAGCGGTAGTAATATCATATCTCGACATCTTTACTTTTTCCTGCTTGAAAAATTCCTCGCATTCCGCCAGAGTAAACGGAGAAAGTTTGATCTCATAAGTAACCCGATCATATAATCCGCCATGATTATTTATCAGCTTATTTATTATCCAGGTTGTAGCACTTCCACAGACTACTACCATCAGGTTATCTCTATGGCATGCCCAGGTATTCCAGAATCCCTCAAATGCGGTTATAAAGCCAGATCTTTGAGTATCCATCCATGGAAGTTCATCTAAAAAGATAACCATCCTCTTTCCCTTGTCTCTTTCTTCCAGAAACTGCTCAAGCATTAAAAAGGCTTCGAACCAATCACTTGGACACTTGCTCTTTTTCATACCCTGGCCAATCAGGGAAGTATAAAAGTGTTTTAGTTGCTTTTGCATAGGACTGCGACCAGTCATATTCTTAAGCTCAATAGGTGATAATCCAGCATGTCTGAAGACAATCTTTCCTTTAAAAGTTTGATCTATTAAGTAAGTTTTTCCAACTCGTCTACGCCCATATACAGCAACAAGTTCCGCTTTATTTCTGTTGTAAATCCTGTTTAACTCAGCTATTTCATGCTTTCTGCCAATCATTGCTGCCTCCGCAAAATGTGTTATAATCAGCCACCAAACAAAATGTTAACATCTTTGTGGCTGATTATCAACATATCTAAGCAAATTATAGCTCCCTTTTTTCAACAAGATGCGTAAATCTTGGCGGCCCCATATTAAACTTCTTTATAGATATAGATATTTTTGCCCCTTTTTTCAGTAAGATATGTTGGAACATATAATAATTCAAGACTATCTCCAAGTCCGACACCCTTTTGGGGATCCCTGCGAAGCTTGTGATCCAGACATTTAGAAAAACTGCCGTAACAGTGCTTCATGTGATCTTCCAGTATGTGCATTGCCGCTGTAATGCCATAGGTTCTGATAAAGGATGGCGAAAAAAGATTCTGGGCACAGTATCTTTTTTCCAATGCATATTCGTTATCCTCAACATTAAGATTCTCAAGGCAGTTCATAGACAGAAATTTGTGTAGATATTTACACCCAATATAGTCCCACAAAAACATTACTTTTGCGTCAGTACTGTTATGGCTCTTTACTTTGCCACCCATAGCAAGATAGCCGGTACATCTTCTTATATCATCAATTGTGATATCCCCTATAAAGCGTTTTGCCATTATCAACAGTAATAAATTATGCAGTACGACAATGCCATAGTAGTAATGATCTATTTTGCATAATAAATCCGAACTATCTATTCCAAAGTCATTGCCTTCTTTTATCAACTCCTCTCGTGTACTGCTGTCACAAAACTCCGCATCATATATTGTCACAAAAGGTGATCTTTTAGCATCTGCTATAAAAAAGCTTCCTCCACTAATATCTGTATTTACAAATGGCACAGAAGAAGATGAAACATCAAGGCTTTCATAACCATCATAAATATAGATATTTGCCATCTTTTCAAGTAATTTCCCTGATATCTTCCATTGGATAGGCAGTTTGCTTATTTCAGCAATATTAAAGTCGTTAAGACTATGAAATCCAAAACTAAATGGTGTGATATACCTTGTATATTCCTGGTCCTTAAGATCATAATATAAGCGCTCGTTCTCTCCCCATATATATGTTTCCCTGTAATCCATTAATAGTTTTTCTTCGGGATGGAAAGGACAT
>JAILBM010000094.1 GCA_024680925.1 Butyrivibrio sp. | reverse complement strand
AGGCAGCCCACCACGACTGTCTGTTTGCCTTTTTCAAAAATAAAATTTTTGACCGTAAACCCGAGAACTGGCTGTATCGTGTTTGTAGTTATCATGATTTTGATGATACACTATTCCTATGCTATTTGCTATCTAAATGACATTGTGCCAGGTTCCGTGGCTCATTCCTGACCGGAAACTCGATGTTTCCGGTCATTTTTATTTTTTCTGAAAAATTAATAAAAATTTTTCTCAAAGAACCCTATTACATAATTTAATTTTTTACGATACAATCTATGCTATTATTATCTTTAAGGGGGGGGGACATTTACACAAGAAGTATGAGGTTAATTGAATGTTAAATAAGGAATACATTAAACACAAGGCTGTGCACAATGCTCAAAGGGCTTTGATTACTTTGAAGTGGGTGCTTTTCTCCTTCGTGGTTGGGATTCTGCTTGGTGTTGTGGGTGCTGCCTTTCATCATGGAATTGATTATGTAACAGAATTTAGAAAAGCTCATTACCAGGTTTTATTCCTGCTGCCCTTTGGGGCCATGGGAATTGCCTATCTTTACAAAGCTCTGGGATATGAAAAAGACGGAGGGACAAACCTTGTCATAGCATCAATACAATCTGACAAGAAGATTCCTTTCCGCATGTCGGTTCTGATTTTTATATCAACCATTTTTTCACATTTATGCGGAGCAAGTGTAGGTCGTGAGGGTGCAGCTCTGCAGGTTGGCGGAAGCCTTGGTTTTACTGTTGGAAGGCTTTTTAGGTTTAATGAAACTGAGAAAAAGACCATGACCATGGTGGGAATGAGTGCCGTCTTTTCAGCACTCTTTGGTACTCCATTTGCTGCGTCTGTTTTTTCCATGGAGGTTGTATCTGTGGGAATTATGCACTATGCTGCGCTCCTTCCCTGTGTAATAGCTTCACTCACTGCAAGGTATGTAGCAAACATGCTTGGTGCACCGGCTCCTTTCTATGAGATTACAAGCTATGTACCTTTCAATCTTATAACCGGAATCAAAGTAAGTATTCTGGCTATTTTATGCGGTCTTATCAGTATAGTTTTCTGTGTGACCATTCACAAGACCGGGGAATATGCAAGAAAGTTTATTGCAAATAAATATTTAAGAGCCTTTATCGGAGGCCTTGCGATGCTTATTTTTACCCTTGCCATAGGAAATCAGGATTTTAACGGTGCGGGAACCTTTATTATAGAAGAAGCTATACAAGGCAATACTTCCTGGTACTACTTCATTATAAAGATCCTTGCCACAGCAGTTTGTCTTGCGGCAGGTTATAAGGGCGGTGAAATCGTACCTACATTTTATGTAGGAGCAACCTTTGGTTGTCTTTTTGGGCACATTGCGGGAATGTCTCCTTCATTGTGTGCTGCCATCGGTATGGGCGCTATGTTCTGCGGTGTTACCAACAGTCCCATAACTGCATTTCTTATCTGCCTTGAGCTGTTTGGCTTTGAAGGAGCAAGTGTATTTCTTCTGGCCATTGCCTTTAGTTATGTGGTAAGCGGATATTTTGGACTCTACAGCAGTCAGAAGATTGTTTATTCCAAATTTAAATCCAACTATATTAATAAGAAAACAGAATAATGACTAATAAAAAAGAATGTCGCTTGCGACATTCTCGCGCCGAGCGCGGTTGCATTTATGCAACATATTCCTATCGCGCGAGTGCGCATCCATAGCGGAGCGTTTTGGCCTATGAGCACTTTTTTATTCCAGATTTTTATTCTGAGCATTATACCAGGTATAACCTTTACTATTATAATAATTCCGCGCCTTTATCCAGTTTATTCCGGTGGCATGATACTCTATAACAAAGACCTTGAGCCCGGCACGGCTTACCTTTCTAAGATACTCCTTAAAATAAGCCTGGTCTTCTTCACTTTGCACTACATAGGTATCATTTTCAAAATCAATGGCTGTAAATACACTTTCCTGATTTACCCCTGTAAAAAGATTAGCGGCTATATTGTCATCTATACACTCCGTAACAAAGGTATCGCCACCGTTTATGATGACCTCTATATTGTAATTTCTAAGTCCCTGAAGTATATTCATGAGCCCTAAGAATATCTCCGGTTTCTGATATTGATAATACACATCCGTATTATCTACAAAAAAGCCATCAAGACCCTTTTCGGCATAGGCTGCCGCTATAGTATCTACAACATAATCCTGCCATTTACTTTGGGATACATCGACCCATTTTTCATCCGGCCATCCCTCGTATTCATCTAAGGTTATGTCTTCAAATTCCTCGTAATAATCCCTATACTCTTTCACAGAACCTATATTAATGTAACCGTAAACAGTGCAGCCACAGGCTTTCAGGAATGCAATCTCACTTTCTTCAAAAGCAGTCGGTTCAATGACAACGGTTTTGTACTGCATTATGGTACTGATTTTGTCATTCTCTGCACCTATAAAGACACCGTAGTCCTTATCACCGTAGTCGCAACCTGTAACAGTAAACATGCTTATCACAAGGACTATTGTAAATAAGATTTTTATTTTCTTATTCATGTTCCACCCTCATATATCCTTTATTTAAGCGTTTTATCAAGAAGCATTGTCTTTATTGATGCTCTTGTCTTTTTTCTTCTGAAACTGCTCAATAGCATCTTTGATCTTCTCAGATACGGAGGATTTATCGTTACGTTTGAATTTCCTTATGCTGCTGAAATGATATCTGTCATGTCTGTCCATCTTGGAAACATACTCTTTTACATATAGTGAAAAAGCATCAGTGCGTTCCTTCATGGAATTTGAAACACCCTCTGTCTTCTCTTTTATAGTAGAAGAAATACCAACTGTTGTATGCTTAATGGAGCTGGTAAGCTCGTTTGTAAATTCTCTTGCTGCCTCAACAGGTTCGCTGTTAAGAGCTGCATTTTTGATATGAGAACCAATGGCCACCGGACCACCCTGGGCAATTTCAACCCCGGCTTCAAGTCTTTGATTGAAGGCTTCCTCCATGGCATCCATTCTCTCAATAAGTGCTGAAAGAGATGCTACGGTAAGAGCCAGGTCAGCACCAAGTATTCCCATAAAAATAAGAGCCAGAAGTTCTGTTATAATAGGATACTGCTCAACATGAAGTGAATTTACAAAGGGAAGCAGGAACTTAACAACGAGAATTCCCGCGGCTCCAAATCCACAGGCTGTGGGAAGACTGATTCTGCCATTTAAATTAAGTGGGATGTTACTGTAATCCCACCATACCGCATGGAACTTTTTTTCCAAAAAAAAGCTTGTGGGATATTCCAGAAAAGCTGAGCCCACCATACATATAAGAAATATCTTCCATGCAGGTGATTCAAATGAGAGGCTTGGCACATAGGTAAAAATAATCATTGCCAGAACCGCACCTGTTCCGTAAATCGGGCAGATTGGTCCATATAAAAATCCTCTGTTTGACCATTTCTTGTTTGTAACGGTGCAGTAGGTACACTCATATATCCATCCAATAAAACTAAAGACTACAAAGTAGTCAAAATATCTTGCCAGTATCAAGTTAAAATCTCCCTCATAACATAATTTTATAAAATTCCTTTTAGATCAAGCTCCGGAAAAGGTATTATAGGTGGCTGCGTAGCCACATGCTCTCCTATCATCTTCTCCATCCAGATCATGTTGTACCATCTGCCAAACTTGTAGCCGCACTTATGGAACTCGCCCACAAGCTTATAGCCTATATGTTCATGAAATCCGGCACTGTTCTGTGTCAGATACTCGTCTTCGATTTCAGGATATCCGATGCAGGCATTCATATTCAGAATACCCTGAGCCCTGGATATTTCCTCAAGTATATCGTAGAGCTTTTTGCCAAGTCCGATTCCCTTGGCATTGTCGGAAAGATAAATTGTGGTCTCCACAGACCAGTCATAGGCAGCTCTTGCCTTGAAGGTGCCTGTATATGCATAGCCTTCTATTTCTCCTGTAGCTTTATTTACAGCTACTATATAAGGATATTTCTTTAGGGTGTTTTCTATTCGCCCTTTAAATTCCTCCACCGAAGGGACCTCGTATTCAAAAGTTATAACTGTTTTCTCCACATAAGGAGCATACACTTTAAGGATTTTGTCCGCATCCTTTGGACTTGCTACTCTGATGTCAATATCATTTAATGTCATAATTTTTTGCGCTTTCTATTAAAAAGGAGCCGTTCCATTTAAACGGCTCCACATTTTGATTCGGTTCTATTGTCAATCTACAGTTTACAGGTTATAATCGCCTGTTTCGTTGTTATTAACAACATAATAAACCTTGTTTTCTTCAGGCTTAACGTACAAGTCAAGGCTCTTGATATCGCTTGCCTTCTTGCCTGTTGCGCTAAGATATGTGTCCTTAGCCTTCTGAATAAGCTCTTCTCTGGTAGCCTGTTCGCTGCCATACTGCAGAACAATATTAGTCTTAATCGTTGCCATACTCGCCCTCCCTCATATTTTTTTAAATATAAGTTGAATATACCGCGGAGACTTGTAATTGTCAATAAATTATCTTAAATTGTGTGGGTTTTGGCTACAAACAAGAGCTTATGTCTACAAAAGTTTACCTATTTATATTCAATGTATTCTTTCTATGACTTTTTGTCGCTTTGCTCCAAAAGTCATGCAAATAGGCCATTTGCAGGCGTCTAACGTCGCAGGGCTTATTTGCCTCTTGAATCATTTTCTTACGAAAACCGCAGTAAATGCGGTTTTCTGTAATTGACGTACAAGAATACATACATTTCATTGATCTGTTTCAGAACAAAGAATGTCGCTTGCGACATTCTCGCGCCGAGCGCGGTTGCATTTATGCAACATTTACCTATCGCGCGAGTGCGCATCCTTAGCGGAGCGTTTTCCATATCATAGGAAAGCAATTTCCTATGATATGAAAAAAAGCATACCACTAAAGGCATGCTCTTTTTCGGATATATATTCATTTTAAGGAGAAGCATTTTTAATAAGCTTTAACGGAAGCAACCTTCTGCTTCCCGGCCTGTTCAATTTTTCCCAGAAGTAACTTTGTCTGTTTCCTTGTTAACTTTTTTACGTTTGGTTTAATGGTTTCAATTAATCGATAATAAAAGCTCATAAGTTACCTCCTTCAAAACTTGTGTTAACATGAATATTTTTTGCCCCTATGGGAGTGGGCAATATATGTATCGGTAATTATCGTTATTTCGTTTATTAACAAATTATAAAGAATATATAAAAAAGTTATTTAATTGTCAGTAATTTCAATATTTAGGGCTTAAAATGGGATGCACCACAAATAGTAGAATATGCTATGATTATTAGAGCTTATAAAATTTTTTAAGCTTATAAAAATATCTTTTTTTCATAATAAAATGTTGTGATTATTTCTATAAACACAGAAAGGATTCTTTATGAAACTTGCTACAGGTGCATCCATTACCAAGGACTATTTTTCAAGCTACTTAGAAAAGACTTTTAATGCCTGCGATTACGGATTTGCCATAGATAACGATCCTGCTGCCAATACCACAGCAATCAACAAGGCTATTGAGGAGGCATCCGACGCCCACGGTACTGTGGTCATTCCAAAGGGGCTTTACCCTGTCTATACCATAAGACTTAAGAGCCATATAGTTATCAAGCTGGAGGAGGGTGCCGTTATCAGAGCCGCAAGACCTGATGTTGCCCCATCCGTACTTCAGACAGATATTGCTACCATAGATATTCCTGCAAAAAAAGGCGAAGGAGGCAATTACGATGCTCCGGAACTTAACAAATACAAAGGACTTCAGGATCCGGGACATACCTATTTTGCAAACAGTCTTATTTACGGTGCAGATCTGGAAGATATATGCATTACAGGCCCCGGTGTTTTTGACGGAAGTTCTTTCCACGAAGATTTGGAAAAATTAGCGGAAAAGCCTCTGGAATACATTCTTGATGGTGATGACTCTGTTGAAGATCCTCATCGTGATGCTCCTGGCCATGTGGGAAGCTGGTTTGGCAACAAGTGCATTTCCATGGTCAGATGCAAAAATGTTATTTTTAAATCCTTTACTATTTTAATAGGCGGACATTTTGGAATACTCACTACCTGTGTGGACAACATGCTGGTGGAGGATATATTGGTGGATACCAACAGGGATGCTTTTGACATCGATGCCTGCAAAAATGTCACTGTCAGAAACAGTACCTTCAATTCCCTGACTGATGATGCCATTTGTTTAAAGGCTTCCTATGGTGGAGGGATACTTGCCCCTGTAGAAAACGTTCTTGTAGAAGACTGCGTTGTCAGTGGTTATGATGCAGGAAGTGTCTATACCAAAAAGTACGCTGTTAATAAGCTTGTTGCAGATGACAGGTGCGGCCCTACAGGCAGAGTAAAGTTTGGAACCGAGGCCACCGGAGGATGCAATACTGTTATCATAAGGCGCGTGCGCTTTGACAGATCCAGAGGCTTTTGTCTTGAATCAGTAGATACGGCGCAGATGCATGATATTCTCATGGAAGACTGCGAAATGAATCATGTGAGCAGTGCTCCAATTTTTATAAGACTTGGAGACAGGGCCAGATTCCCTGTTCGTGGTATCAACAAGGATGACAGTTTAAAACATGAAAGGGAAGTCCGTCTGACTAACCAGAACTGGGTACTTCCAGACTCCGATGATTATACTCAGTATCCTGTTGGCAGATTTCAGGCAGCATATAATAAGGGCAAAAAAGTCTGTGTAGATGGTATGCAGGACATCGCTATTGTGGATGAACAAAAGCCCTGTCTTATTAATGATGCCAATCTGGAGATTATTGAGAAAGCTTTAAAAGACGCAGGGTCTGATGAAAAAATACAGGACTGGCAGAAGCCTCTTTTTGCTAATGCTGTAGGAACCCCTGACTTTGCAAGCTGCAGGGATATTGAAATCAGAAATGTAAAGATTACCGATGCAGATCCAAGATATCCTATTCTGATCCATGGTCTTAACAACAGCCTTATCCAAAATGTGAATATCCATGATATCAGTGTGGAATTCCGCGGTGGTATCACCATGGAAATGGCCATAGAGCAAAGACAGCTTAATACCAACTGGAGTTATTCTCAGTTCAAAGCTCCTTTGAGGGTTCAGTCACTGCCCTGGCTTGTTAATACCTTCTTTTGCAAAAATGAAGCTCTTCTTCCGAGAGTCGATTGGGATAAAGATCTTGAAAACTGGGTGGATGATCCCTTTAATGTTCCAGAGATGCCTGATGTCTATCCGGAATCCAGTAACTTTGGTATTCTTCCGGCCTGCGGTATTTATGCAAGACATATAAACGGATTAAAGCTTGGAAATATTACCTTTACCTATAAGATTCCTGATGACAGACCACTCATTGTTCTTGACGATGCCCATGATATTACCTTGGATCAGATTGAATATAATAATGGTTCCTGCACAGAGAATTATTCCATGCTTGATGAATATGGAAGTACGGCAAACTCAGCATTTCAGGTGGTTGCCGTTACAGATAATTACAGAAGGGATACAGGCTGCGAGTATGTTCCGGAATATCCTTATCACACAACCACAGTGGATAATCTTGTTAATAACTCGGCTCTATCAATCTGCGGTGTGACAATAAATGCTCCATCTCCCGGAACTCCTGCGGATTCTTTATACGAGTATCCTACAGTGGCTACTCCTGAAAGCGGCTACAATTTCGCAGTTCCTACTACCAAATATCCTCTTCCGAGAACTGTTTTCAGACCCTTTATAGAAGCACCACAAACCACACAGCTAAAAGCTGATACCGAGCAGAGCTTTTATTTAAGCATTCACGATCCTGCTTCTGAAGTAGCCGATGATATAAGCTGTAATGAAGGTCACAATGATGTAGTTTCACTTCTTACTTCTTTAAATAAATCTGTTGCTGCACAGCCTGCCACCTTAAATGTCAGCGCTCTTCTTATAGAAAAAGAAAATGGTATTGCCACTTCTCTTCCAATAAGAAAAGGACGCCTTGGACACTATATTGTAAATCTTCCTCCTCATGCAAAGGGAGAATCTACACTTGGTGTGTCCATTGATGACGGCGTCCTTGTGGATGAACATTGTATTGAGATAAGTTTTGTCTGATGCAGTTAGTTAATAGTTATATGTATTTATTAGTATTTATTAGTACTTATTTGTATTTATTAGTATTTATTAGTACTTATTAGTATTTATTAGAATTTTATCAGTATTTATTAGTACTTGTTAATGCTTATTGGAACCTGTCAGTACCTATCAGCATTTACTGAGACTGACAATTGTCTCTACCGACCTTGTAAAAGGAAACATGTCTACAGGGATTGCTCTGTCTACCTTGTAGCCATGGGTAGTGATAAGCTTCAGGTCATTGGCAAGAGAATCAGGGCTGCAGGATATATATACCACTCTCCTTGGGGAAAGTCTGAACATTGCCTGAAAAAATACCGGTGTAGAACCTGAACGAGGCGGATCCATAAATACTACATCCACCTTTTCTCCTGCATCGGCCATCTGAAGCATAAACTTACTTGCATCATTTTGATAGAAGGTAATATTCTTGGCTTCATTCATGCGGGCATTGATGATGGCATCCTTAACCGCATCCTGATTAAGTTCAACACCAATAACTTCACCTGCGAAAGGACTTGCAATAATACCGATTGTTCCTACACCGCAGTAACAATCCAAGACCTTTTCTTTACCTGAAAGTCCCGCCAGCTCAATGGCTTTACTGTAAAGAATCTCTGTCTGAACAGGATTAACCTGGTAAAAAGATTTTGGAGATATCTTAAACTTCATGCCACACATGGTATCTGTAATATATCCCGGACCGTAAATAGCTTTTTCCTTATCTCCCAGAATCATGGAGGTCTGTTTGTCATTTACATTTACAACTATGGTTGTAATTTCAGGATGTTTATCTCTAAGAGCCTTAACAAAATTATTCTTTGACGGAAGTATAGGTGATGTCAGAACAAGTACCACCATTATCTCGCCGCTGTTATGGCCCACTCTTATAAGCACATGACGAAGAAGTCCGAATCCGTTATCTTCATCAAAGGTCTTGATCTTAAAAGATTTAAGCATGCCTCTTATGGTAGCGATTATGGCATCTGCCTTTTTATTTTCAAGAAGGCATTCCTTTACAGGAACAACATCATGGGTTCCTTCCTTATATATACCTGATACGGGATTACCTTTTTTATCATGGGTAAAAACAGCATGTACCTTGCATCTGTAGTTCTCCGGCTCTTCCATTCCTATGAAGGATTCCACTGTACAGTAATCCTTTAAAAGCTCCTGTACTCTGTCATGTTTGATCTTAAGCTGTTTGTTGTATTCCACATCTATCATCTGACAGGCGCCGCACTTACGTGATACCGGGCAGCGGCTCTTTTCCTTTTGCGTTATCTCTTCTGTTTCTGCATTATCACTGTTTCTGCGAGGCTTTGAAGAAAATTCTTTTCCCTTTTTGAAATCTCTGTCATCATTATTGAAGATGGATTTATTATCTCTTTTATCAAATTTCTTTTCAGAATCCTTTATATATTCATATGGAACTTTCTTACCGGATTTGGCTTTATTATTTCTGTTTTTTTCTTCTGATTGTTTATCAGCATAAGCCTTTACTTTATCTGATTTTCCTGCATAAGCTTTGCTTTTATCTGGTTTTCCTGCATATGCTTTGCTTTTATCTGATTTGCTTTCAGCATTCTTTTTTCTGGCAGTCTTTTCCTTATTGATGGCTTCTACCTTATTCTCATTTTTTCCTACAAAATACTTTTCGAAATCTCTTTTTTTGCTTGCCATAAAATCTCCTAAACTTTTACCGCATAATAAATCCCCTTAAGTCTTAGCGGCTTAAGGGGATGAATGACTAAAATATAATCAATCCTTGTTTTCCTGTACAATATTAGTCTCAAGCTTCTTACCTGAAGGTCTCTTGCCATAATCCTTAAGTCTTATGCCTTCGATGCCCTCTACAAGTTCTGTAGCTCTCTCTATATCTGCCTGATTAATCTTTATAGTACAAAGAAGCTGCTCTTTCTTGCCTGCAAAAAGCTTCTGCAAGAAATTCTGATCCTGCCACTGAATATAATATGAAATTCTGTTTGATAAAAATCTATCTTCAAGAATCTTCTTGCTTTCTTTGGAATAAACCTTGCAAAAAGGTACTTCGTTATCAAAAACCTGATCATCCTGTAAAATTGATGACATATTACTTCCTCCCCTGTAAACTCTATTAGGCTAGCATAAATTATACACTTTTAAAGCAAATATGACAATGTAAAATTAAATCAGGTAAAAGAAATATGAATTTGATTAGAATGTTGATAGAAGTGGCTTGTTGGTTTTTAGATGTTTTGGTTATCATAATTTAGTTGTTGTGTTTATTCAATATTGTTGCTTTTACTTGGCTGGATTTTTGTCTGTTTTTGATTGGTTTTGATTGTCGTAATTCGGTTGTTGTGTTTATTTAATTTTGATGATTTTAGTCATTTGGGTCCCTGGCTGGGTTTAATTATCATGATGTAGTTATTATATTTGTTACATATTGATAGTTTTGTCAGGATTAGTATTTACCATATGTTCAATTATCGTTATTTGATAGATATAGAAACCGTATATTGACCAAAATTGCTTGTTATCGTTATGCCGACCGCTTATAAATCAAATAAAATGTTTTTTTAAAATAAATTGTATAGCTTTTTAGGATTTTTCTTGTTTTGCTATACATTTCCTTTGAAATTTAGTCATTTTAAGCAATTTTGTATAGCATATCACCTCTAATCCAGCTGATGCTATACAAAAATGGGGAATTCGTATAGCTTTTTCAATTTTTTCTTAATATGCTATACACCTCATTACAGATATCTTTATATTCACATTTAAACTTATAGATTCCTTCTATTCTCGTGCCTCATAACCAAATATCAGGATTCTATCTACATATACAAATTCTCCTTATTTTCATCTTATAATCTGTTTACCTCTATACAGCGCCTCATATCCAAATATCACAATTCTACATACATATACATATTCTCCTTACTTTCATTTTATAATCTGTTTACCTCTATACAGCGCCTCACAACCAAATATCACGATTCTACATACATGTACAAATTCTCCCTACTTTCATTTTATAATCTGTTTACCTCTATACAGCGCCTCATAACCAAATATCACAATTCTACATACATGTACAAATTCTACTTACTTTCATTTTATAATCTGTTTACCTCTATACAGCGCCTCATAACCAAATATCACAATTCTAATCAGTTATATATCTTCTAATTTCCTTTCAACATCTACTTACTTATATGCAGGCAGGTACAATTATCTCTTTTTGGAAATCGCCTATTTTAGAATAAGCCTTACAATTTTTCCATCTGCTTTTCCCCGAAAAATAAGGCTTTCAACGAATACTTTAACACTTCAACGCGTTTATTTGTAAAAATGTATTGCTTTAAAGTGCAAAAGTGTGTTAATATAATTCAAGCACCTTTGACAAATTAATTTTTATCAAATATTATGCTTATACCCATTGATAATAATCATAATCTGTACTGATAATAATTTGATTCCGAATTAACAATAATCAGGATCTGTACTGATTATATCTAGATTCCGAATTAACAATAATCAGAATCTGTACTGATTATATTTAGATTCCGAATTAACAATAATCAGGATCTGTACTGATTATAATTTGATTCCGAATTAACAATAATCAGGATTTGTACTGATTATATTTAGATTCCGAATTAACAATAATCAGAATCTGTAATGATTATAATTAGAATCCGAATTAGCAATAATCAGAATCTGTACTGATTATATTTAGAATCCGAATTAACAATAATCAGGATTTGTATTGATAATAATGACAGTCTGTACTTATAATAGGTATCTATGGTGCAAATTTATTAAAACAGGAGTAAATATTATGAAGGAAATTGCAAAACTGCTTGGCTATCGTGAAGATATCAAGGTCGTAGACGCTACAATGAGAGATGGCGGACTTGTTAATGATTTTAGATTTACAGATGAGTTTGTTAAGCAGCTTTATTTAACTAATATAAAAGCCGGTGTTGATTATATGGAACTTGGCTACAAGGCTGACAAGGAAATGTTCTCAGTTGATGACTACGGTCCATGGAAGTTCTGTGATGATGACTATATTCTTAAGGTTATCGGTGACAATCAGGACACAGACCTTAAGCTTGCTGTAATGGCTGATGTAGGCAGATGTAATTACAAACAGGACATTAAGGATCGTTCCGAATCACCTGTTGATCTTATAAGAGTTGCTACATATATCAACCAGATTCCTGCTGCCATTGACGTAATCGAGGATTCCAAGAAAAAAGGCTACGAAGTAAGCTGCAACATCATGGCTATTTCCAATGCTCAGGAAGGTGATGTAAAGGTAGCTCTTGATATGATAGGCCAGTCATCCTGTGACTGTATCTACATTGTAGACAGCTTTGGTTCCATGTATCCTGAACAGCTTGCAAGACTTTGTGATGTATATATGGAATTTGCTACAAAATATAATAAGAAGCTTGGTATCCATGCTCACAACAATCAGCAGCTTGCTTTTGCCAATACAATTGAAGCTGTAGGAGATGGTGTGGACTGGCTTGATGCAACATACAGCGGCATGGGAAGAGGCGCCGGAAACTGCTACATGGAAAATCTTTTAGGATTCCTTAGAAATCCTAAATACAATCTTTTCCCTGTAATACAGTTCATTGAGAAATACATGAATCCTCTTAAGGAAAGCGGAGTTAAGTGGGGCTATGATCTTCAGTATCTTATGACAGGTATTTTGAATCAGCATCCACGTACAGCCATTGCTTTTACAAAAGAAGACAGAAAAGACTATGCTAATTTCTATAAAGAAATCGTAGCTCAAGAATAATCTTTAAAAGCACAACATGAGAAAATGATAAAACCTATAATCAACAAATAAAATGAGTAGGCCTGTATCTTAACATACAGTCCTACTCATATTTTTTTGCCCAAAATATTATTACTGATTATCTTTAATAATCTTATCCACCACAGGATCAATCTGCTCAAGAATGTTATTCATATCTTCAAACATGAAGCCTTTCTTGGTTATCTTAGTTCTCATGGCATCGATATTTTCCGAAACTTCTTCAAAATATCCTGTAGACTGATCGATATTTCTGTTAACCTCATCAACAGAATCATTACACTTATCAATAACTGCTGTCATCTGCTGGCTCTGATCTCCCACCTCATCAGCTACTGTTTTGATATTATCAATAATATGACGGGTGTCTTCTATATTTTCATGGGACTGATCAATGGCAGTCTTAGTGTCATTTAAGGATTCTACCAGATGATGATTGTTTTCATTAAGTTCATCCATACTTGTTCCGATATTGGCAACAAGAGTTTTTATCTCCTGAGAAAGCTTATTTACTTCTGTAGCAACAACTGCAAAGCCCTTTCCTGCTTCTCCGGCTCTTGCAGCTTCAATTGAAGCATTTAGAGCAAGAAGATTGGTCTGGGTTGCAAAACCGTTAATCTGATTGACCTTTTCCTGAATGTCATCAAAGCTTTGCTGAAACTTATCAAACACTTCCTGCATGGCATCAATGGTATCCTTAACAGAAGCAGAACTGGTGTCAATCTTATCCATTCCGGTGTGGGAGTCCTCAGCAGTCTGAACCAGCTTATTTATAATGTCATCGAATGTGTTGGTAATACTTTTAACATTATCAAATTCATCCCTAAGTCCTTCTACGGAGGAACTGATATTATCATGCTTATCCTGCACGCGTTCAAAGGAATGGGTAATCTTATCTATACCGTTGATCGTATCTGTTTCCTGTGCCTGAAGTCTGTCCTTCTGCTCAAGAGCATAATGTCCTATCTCACGAATAGGAGCCAGTTCCTTACTTAGATTTAATCTTGGTCTTTCCTCTTCATAATTATTTGATTTTCCGGAGTTTATATTGAATAATCCCATAGGTCATCCCTTTCTCATTATATGAAAAAATGTTTATTCAAATACTGCACAAACCATTGTCTGATTTACATGCTGTCTCTTATACTGTTCTCCGCCACCTACTACACCAACATGAGGTCCAAGGTTTTTCATATTGGCAAGGAAGGTTCCAAGATATCCTTCATTGGCAAAAAGCAGATGCCTGTATATGCAGTTTACCGAAAATACAAAGGAAATATGACTGTTTTCATCTTTGATCTTATGCCTTGTGGATGCATTAACCGCATCGTAATCCTTAAGCTTAAGAATACAGATAGTGTCATTTTCATTTATTATCTTATAATTGATAAGGGAACCGTTTTTGCCCACATCATACATAGAAGAAATAAATATTTCATCACCTACAAGACGTCCAAGAGGTGACTGGAATACATTATTTACTACCTGGCTCTTTGAGATGCCAAGCTCTTCTGTATAAACATCAGCAGCCGGTCTTCCATCAAGGGATATAAGCTCTTTATTTTCAAGATTTACCTTAGTTGCCACATGCCTTGGTGTACTATCATCTGCTTCATATATATTTTCAGAATAGGTTCTGATACGACCTGCTTTATTCTTGATAACCGCATAGCAGCAGGCATCCTCGTAAATCTTACCATTTATTGCCACATAAGCTGTTTGTCCGTCAGGAACACCAAAAACCGTTCCACCAACAAGAGGTACTTTCTTATTATGAAGTGCAACATTCATAGTTGTAACAAGACGTTCCTCATGTCCTGTACAAAACTCAATGCATACTGTCTTTCCTTCTTCAGGGCCAACATTTTTGACTACATTTTCCAGCTCCACAATATCTGAAACAGGACAACTTGAAAGATTTCTCATAAGTCCAACATCAACTACCGCATCATCGCCAAAAGCAATGGTGATAAGATGACTGTCGCTGGCACTGTTTTCATAGTAAGCAGTACCGCTGGTACCAATGGACTTGGTATCCGGATAGTTTTTGGAAATAATATCTGCTACTTCACCAATCATCTTATATGGAGCATTAAAGATAATAAGCTTTGGCTTACCTGAATTTCTAAGAGCTTCACCTACTGCTGATCTTGCATCAGAGCTTGTGCTTTTTCCGACTGTAATATGCATATTTTTACCTCCACGCATCAGTACAAAATACGTAATTTGTGGTATTTTCACAATTTCGTACCTTAGTAAATGCAATCGCAAACAACCATTTTCATATTAACGAAATACCGTACTTCAATCAATGTTTTTAATCCTAAATAACTATTAAAAAATGATAAATATTTTCTACAAATACTTTGTTTATTTACCTAGGATGTTTACAATACATTGGGTATAATATATTTACTAAAAAATCATTGTGGAGAATAATATGTTTGAATTTAAAAAAAGCCTCCCCTATGAGGAAGGTGTATCATCCCTTAGTATAAAAAAGGCATTGGAAAATCTTGAAGAAAACAAGATTCCCATGCATTCCCTTCTTATAATGCGTCATGATAAGCTGATATTTGAAAAATACTATGCGCCTTACGATGCAAACACTCTTCATCGTATGTTTTCCATCACCAAATCCTTTACTGCCATGGCTATCAGCCTTCTTGCAGCTAAAGGTCAGATCAGTCTTGATGAGAGCATAACGAAATATTTCCCTGAGTATACCGATGAAAATACTCATGAATGGATAAAGCAGACTACCATAAGAAATATGCTTGAAATGCGTACCTGCCATGCAGCTTCAACCTATAAGGTTAACATGGCTTCAAACTGGGTCGAGAGCTTTTTTACCATAGCTCCAACCCATAAGCCCGGCACCGTATTCCATTATGACACCTCTGCTGCCCACGTAATGGCAGCCCTTGTGGAAAAGCTTTCCGGAATGAAAATGCTTGATTATATGAAAGAGAACTTTCTTAAATACCTTGATTTCAGCAAGGACTCCTACATAGTTGAAGACCCTTTTGGTACCTCCATTGGCGGCAGTGGCCTTATGGCGACTCCTATGGATATTTTGAAGGTTTTATATGTTCTTGCCAAAAAAGGCAAAGTCATCTGCAACGATGGTGTGGAAAGACAGCTCCTTGATGAAGGATTTACAGAAAGAGCCACCTCTAAGATTTCCGACACTATCGTAACAGGGCCTGTCCTTAGTGAACAACAGGGCTACGGCATGCAGATATGGCAAAATGAGCAGGGCGGCTTTGTCCTCTACGGAATGGGTGGTCAGCTGGCCATAAGCCTTCCAAAGCAGGATATGCTCATTATGACAACTGCTGATACCCAGGGAATTGGAGGCGGCAATCAGACCATATATAAAGCAATCTATGACATTATCCTTCCTGCCCTTGATTCAAAGGAAGCAGATGATGAAAAATCAGATTCAGAGCATGCAGAATATAATGAGCTGTTATCCTATGCCGATAGCTTATGCATCATGCCTCCTAAGGTGGCTTTTCAGGCTATTAACCATGACCAGGAGGATTATTCTTCAAGGGATATAAATAATTTCTATGAAATTGCAGATAATGCCCAGGGCTTTAAGCGCCTTCGCCTTATTACCAATGTTCTTGAAAACAAGGGTGTTCTTTTCCTTGAACGGGATAACGGAAATGTTTATAACATTCCTTTTGGCATAAATAACATGATAGCTTCTGAGTTTCCGGTTTACGAACAAAGCTGTTATACAGGTTCAACCTGGCTTTCCAATAATGTGCTGTACATCAGATCCCATATTGTAGATGAATGTGTCGGCTCTGTTCACTTTGAGTTATATCTGGAAAAAGAAGATATAACTGTATTTATGAAGAAGATCGAAGAAACCTATTTTGGTGAATTCAACTCTCATCTATACGGAAAACTAATTAAAAATAATTGAATTAATTTTACCCATTTTCGTAATAGTGTCTAATAGAGCACTATTTGTAGTTTACCCATACATACATTCTGTTTTATAATATATTTATAAATAATTTATATATCGTAAAGGAGATGAATGTATGGGTTTCGTGGGTGATTTACTAAACAGTGTGCCTGCTGTAATTCAGGCAGTATTACTTCTTATCATTGCATGGATAGCCGCTGCTATATGCAGAAATCTTATTAAAAAGGTTATTCATAAGCTTCTGGCTCCAAAAATGGCTTCAGCTTCTTCTGAAGCACAGGCAAGTTACAGATCTACAGTGGATGTTCTTGGCAATCTTGTTTATGCAATTGTTTTCTTCCTGTTCCTGCCTGCAGCTCTTGATATGCTTGGCATGCATAGTGTAACAGAGCCGATAACATCTACAGTTTCAAAATTCCTTGGTTTTGTTCCAAATATCATTGCTGCAGTAATTCTCATAGCTTTTGGCAATTTCCTTGCAAAGCTTGCTTCACAGATTCTTAATACAGTTCTGAAAAAGACTAAACTTGACAGTCTTCAGGAAAAGATTAAGATTCAGGCAAAAGAAGGAACTAATTTCTCAGATATCATTTCAAAAATACTCTATGCTCTTATTCTTGTAGTATTTGTAGTAGCAGGTATTCAGGTACTTGGAATTGATTCCATCAGCCAGCCTGCAACAGAAATGGTAACTATGGTATTTGTATTTATACCTCGTCTTTTTGCAGCTATAATCCTTGTTACCTTTGGTGTATTCCTTGCAGGTATCACCGGAAATCTTGTACAGTCCATACTTGAAGGCACTGGAATTGATAACTTCTCAAAGTCCATGTATCAGAGCAAATGCGAAAATGCAACTCCTGCTTCCAAGATAATCGGCAATATCGTTAAGACTGTAATAGATATACTTATCATCATTTCAGCTATTAAGATTCTCGGTATTGCAGGTCTTTCAGATGTAGGCGATATGATAATCCTGTATCTGCCATCAGTAGTTGCTGCATGTCTTGTACTACTGGCTGCATGGGCTCTTGCAAACTTCATAGCATCAGCAATAGCAAAGGCATATCCAAATGCCTCTTCCCTTGCTACAGGCTCCAAGGTTATTATTATGATTCTTGCAGCATTTATGGCCATCAGCCAGCTTGGTATCTCTGCTTCAATCATTGAAACGCTGTTTACCTGGTTATGCATCGGAGGAGCTGCTGCCTTTGCCCTTGCATTCGGACTTGGTGGAAAAGACTGGGCTTCCAGGAAGCTTGATAAATTGGATAAGGATACTGAAGATCAGTTAAAAAAAGACTGAACTAAATTAAATAATAAATAATTAATGCCGGACAAAAGCTTTCAAAAGTTTTTGTCCGGCATATTTTTACCATGTTACTTTAAGTTTGGAATTATGTATATCAGAAAGCGGAGTATGCTTTCTTACAAAGTCCTGTAAAAGATCAGGCATTTCCTCTGTACTGTTTCTGATAATCTCAGAATTTCCTATATCAGTATATCCGCCTGTTCCTGTAGCTCTGTAGTTACTTGTTACAAGGGTGTATTTTTTCTCCATATCTATGGCAGAGCCGTCAAGCTTTTGCATCTTAACAACTCTCTCTCCCACTGGATTTCTTAAATCAAATTCATAATCCATATTGGCATAAAAATCATAATTATAATGTTCCAGCTTTGGCTTTAAGAATTCCTCAGAAACGCCGGGTTCTCCCTTTTCATCAAGAATAAAATAGGATGCTACCCTTTCCAGGGAATTTTTAAGTGTCTGCCCTGTGACCTCCAAAACCATTACAGTATTGGAGAAGGTATAGATTCTGCAAATATCTCTGATGGTAATAGGTTTTGCAAGACCCAGAGGTTCATTTCCAAGACTTGTGCAGGAAAAATCTGCTCCGCTGAACTCAAGCTGTACCTGATTAAAGATAGCTGCTATTTTACTTCCGTATAAAGCCACATCCATTTTCTCTTCCGGTAAAATAGCCTCTGTCAGCTCACCTATCGGCTCATCCAGCCATTTCTGTATATCTTCCTCCATGGAAAGCATTTTATTGTAAGGCTCTTCCTTGTGAGTATTTCCGGTGGCTACAAGCTTTGATGCTACATAAAGCTCTGTATTTTTGCCACACTTTTCATAATTTTCAAGTACTTCCCTATCTTCAGCATCTCTTTTGCATATATCCATATATATATACCTGGCTGCATTGGCAGGTGGCTGAACCGCAAAGGTTCCATCAAGCATAAACTTCTCATTGGCAATATGCTGATGCCCGGTTAAGAGTATGTCATAGCCAAGCTCTCTTCCTATAAGGCATCCAAGATTCTCTCTGGTCTGAGAAAGCTTTCTGCCTGTGGCAGGTTCTTCTTCAAAGCCTCCATGATATATGAGAATATAAAAATCACAGTTTTCTTTTTTTAATTCTTCAAGAGCTTTTTTGGCTGCCTCGTAAGGATCTGTAACCTTAAGCTCTGTCAGATGCTCTTTCTGTTCCCAGACATTTACGAATTCTGTAACTGCTCCGGAAATTCCTATTTTAAGGCCATTACCTAAAACCTTTACTGCGCTCTTTTGAAACTGCAGCTCGCCTCTAAGGTCTTCCACATTAGCACAAACACAGGTGCCCTTCATGGCTCTCAAATAATCTCTTATTACGTCATAACCAAAGTTAAAATCATGATTACCAAGGGTAAAAAAGTCGCACCCCATGGCATTAAATCCCTCTGCCACAGGATGGAAGTCATACTGCATTGAACGTGAAAGATAGTACTGGGTAAGGGGTGTTCCCTGAAGAGAATCTCCTCCGTCAAGAACCAGTGTATTGTCATCCTTTTTTATTTCTCCTGCAATGTTAAGAAGTCCGCTGTTTTCAGGGCTGTCAGTTCCGTAATTTACAGGAAAAATATGTCCATGGGTATCTGAAGTATAATAAATAGAAAGTTTCTTCATAATTGTATCAACTACCACCTATCTGAAAATTATTCAACAAGCTTAAGGTCACCACCGGAAAGCTCATAGCTTTGTCCATATTCGGGAAGCACTCTTTTGCCTGCCTTTAAGGACTGAACCTGTTCAGGTCTGAAGCTGTGAAGCGGAACAAGCACCTTAGGCTCAATGGTATCAAGCATATGTCTTATATAATATGGTCTTGAATGACCTCCGGTTCCCTTGTATTCATGGGTAATACCAAGCTTATCCAGTACCATATGAAACTTCTTAAAGGAAGGATCGTAATCTCCAAGAGGTGATCCGTCGGCATGAACATATAAGGCTACAGCATCCTTTAAATCAATAAGATCGTATATATGTCTGTAATCCTGCTGAAGAACGTATCCTGAAGGATTATCCTTTAACTCCTTTAAAGTAACGGGAGTATAATCAAAATCCAGCTTTGAAATTCTGTAGCTGTCTATATCACAGTTTTCTCTTTCCTTAATCTCTTTTTCCTGAGAGGTCATCCTGTTATCGGTATTTCTGATAAGTACATTCACTTTATCTTCAGGATAAAAAGCTTTCACATAATCTGCCTGCTCAGGCTCAAGTACAAGTTTTCTGCCTGCTTTGGAAATTGTATTTATAAGGTTATGGATACGCTCAACATTTCTGTTGTAATTATTGATGACCACAAGACCCTTTTCTGTTTCTGACTTTTCCTTCATATATTCCTGAAGAAGCTCTTCTGTATTTCCCATGTTCTCAGGCTCTTCAAGGCTCAGCATATCAATATCATCAAAGCTTGCAGTTACCCCTTCTGTTATTACCACATCACAGTTATGGGCATCGTCGGCGAACTTCTCTGTAATATTTCTATGGAAGCCGTGAAATCTGTAATCTCCGGTATAGCATATATTACCGTCTGCTGTAGTTATCATAAATCCGCAGGCACCTACCACATCATGATCAATCTGCATGCAGGTAACAGTGATGTCTCCAATGGTAAAGCTCTTACCATAGTCAATCCCTATACAGTTTTCATGCTCTCTTACTTCAACGTCTCTCATTTTGGCAAGATGCTTGTATAAAGTGCAGGATTCACTGCTCATATATACGGGAACTCCTCTGTCAAGCATTCCAAGGCCGCCCATATGATCTATATGCATATGAGATATTACAAAAAAGTTCTTCTTATCATCTTTATTAAATGATTTAACCCCAAGCTTTGCTGCGGTTTCATCATCATATATGCCGTCCATAGGAGTCAATATCCCAAGATTAACATAATCAAAAGCCCAGTTTTTATCTCCAACCTTGACTTTATTATCAATTATATCAGCATTTGCAAATCCAAAATCAAACATGCACCTTGTTGTGTCTGTTTCAACAGCCACAAAGGTTCCGCCTATTTCTCTAAGCCCATTGTAAAACTTAAGTTTAGTCATATTAAATCCCCTTGCGTTTTAATGAATACAGATATCCAATAAAATGATATCCAATCTTTGGGTAAGGAATTTAGTATAACTCTTTTTGCTCCGTCAAACAAGTAAAAAAAGACAGGCATAAATGCCTGTCTTTAAAAGCTATATTAAATTACTTAACAACAACTGATGTGATGTGTGGGTTAGCTCCCTCATACCAGTAAAGGAAACCTTCCATATCAACTACATCGCCAACGTTAAGAGCTTCAACTGCCTGATAAACCTCTGAATCCTTATCGCAAAGATAAGACTCAACTGTGAATGTATATGTGTTGCCATCGATTGAAACATTGAAGTAAAGGTCATCACCCTGTGAACCTGAACCATCCCAGTTGTAAAGGAAAGCTGCTTCGTTACCGTCAGCATCTGTGCTGGCTTCAACTGTCATATCTGTGAAAGATACATACTGGTTCTGAAGATCGATAAGATCATCTGTTCCAAGAAGACTTGTTACATCGATAGGAGCTGCTTCGAAGGTCTCACCATCAATGATCTCAAATGTTGCATCGATAATCTCAACTTCGCCTGACCACTCTGACTTATAACCTGTAACTCTGATCTTTGTACCTGTTGTAAGCTTCTCATAATCTTCTTCTGAGCAAGCCATGTTGTAAAGGAAGTATGCACCCTCTTCTGACTGTGTATAAACAGTTGCCTGGTCTTCCCACCATGACTGCTTAGCCTGTACATAAGTTTCTACACAAACCTCTGTCTCAAGCTCTGCTGCTACGAACTCTTCATAGCTCATAACTGCTACATCTGCTGTTTCTTCTGCAGAAGCTTCCTCTGATGCAGCTTCTACTGCTTCCTCTGCTACTGTTGCAGCCTCAGCTGCCTCTTCTGCTACTGTTGCTTCTTCTGTTGCTGTCTCTGCTACTGTTTCTGTTGCGCTGTCTGTACTGCCACAAGCAACAAGGCTTAATGTCATGCCTGCTGCAAGCAGTAATGCAAGATTCTTCTTCATAATATTTTTCTCCTCTTGTTTAGATAAAAAAATTTATCGTTACATGTATGGCTACCAATCCACACAAGGTCAATTATACACATATAAAAGATTTTAAACAATATTTTTTTCAAAAAAACGTTTATGTATATATCTTGCTCCTAAAAGTACCCATATTACTATAAGTACAATTATTAGAACCTTGGACTCTGTGGGAAGAGGTCCAAGATCCTTGACCACAGCTCCCGATGCAGAGCTTGTCTGATCCAGATGATACAGGGAATAAACCTCATCATAAAGAGCATCTATAAAGGCATCATCCACTGTTTTCTTACGTCTCTTGGCCTTGGTAACATTTTCTATCATGGTACCTGCAGCATTACGAAGAGAGGTGGAGCCGTTAAATACAGGTGTTACAAAGGTATTGCTGATATTTGCCAAAAGAAGCTTTGTGGCCTTAAGCTTAACCTCATAATAAGTATCGTTATCTTCCCCTTCCCTTGAAAGGTAATCCTGATATTCGGCGCTTTCCTGCGCCTTTGTGGTAACCGGAATATATCCTTCTGTTTCCGAATAAGCAATCTGAACATCGTTTGTAAGAAGGAACTGGGCAAAAAGCCATGAGGCCAGAACTTCTCCGCTGTCTTCTTTATTAAATACGCAGATTGAAGGTCCCTGGGATATCATTTTAATATCCGTAGTATCATACTGAGGTATAGGCAGTACGGCAGTTTCAAAGTCTACAAAATTCTCTTCGCTTATATCAGATAGCGGTGCCTCAGAACCCATCCAGGTAGAGCCTGCTGTGGAGTCTATGGCAAATATACATTGTCCCGCTGCCAGGAAATTGGCAGGATAACTGGATATTGCAAATGTTGAAAATGCTCCTGTTCCTGCATGCTCAGCTACTGTCTTTAAAATATTTCTGGTATCATCATTAAAGATTTCTATGGTTCCGTCATCTGTGGAATAGCCGGCTCCAAGCTGTTTGAGCATGGAGATCATCATATTGTCAGTTGATTTATAGATAAAAGGAATCATGGTCTTTTGACCATTCACCGCATAATTGCCGTCAGCATCCTTAGTAAGGGCGGCCTCTGAAACCTCCCATACAAAATCCCAGGTAAGGACCTCCGGAATCTCATATCCCATTTTTTCCACATAGGTCTTATTTATATAACAGGCTTCTGTGGATCTCATGTAAGGAAGGGCGTAGGTAACACCGCCAATCTTACACTCTTCCATGTATTTATCTATCATTTCATCAGAGGTTGGAGCATCAAATAAAACTTCGCTTCCGCCAAGACCATATTTTGCATCTGCCATAAGATCGTCCAGAGGCACTACAATATCCTGTCCCGTAAGATAGGTGGCAATATGATCCGGATAGGTAATACATACATTTGGAGTTGTTCCTGTGGATATATTGGTTATTACATCGTTATAGATCTTGCCGTAATCGGTGTAAAGTCTGATGGTAACGTCAATATTGGGATACAGGGCTTCAAAGTCTTCAATTGCCTTGTTGTATATATTAGTCTGGGCTTTGTTGGTATCATTTTTGGCCCAGAAAGTAATCTCATAGTTCTTAGATGTGTCAAAGTCCTGCGGTATCTCAAAGCTTGCTCTGTCATTTGAACCGTGGCACCCTGTAAGGAGCATTGGTGCTGCAATGCATAATCCCAGGAAAGAAACATTTATTTTAGAAAAAATGCTTCGTCTTTTAGCAAAATTCAAGGCACAAGTGCTCTTTTTTCTCATCCCTTAGTACCTCCTCTTGAAACACCTGCCATGATCTTCTTATGGAAAACCAGAAAGATTATCATAAGGGGCAGCGAAATAACCACAACCGCCGCCATCATTGCAGGAATATTTTCTCTTCCGAAACCATTCTCCCTGATTTCCTGAATACCGTTTGATACAAGGAAATAATTGGAATCATCTGTAATAAGTCTTGGCCACACGTATGAATTCCAGCACTCGATAACCTTTAAAATCGTGATTGTCACAATTGTGGGCTGTGAAATCGGCAGCATAACCTTATACAGGTATCTAAAATCTGAGGTTCCGTCAACCTTTGCTGCCTTATATAGCTCCTCCGGTATTTCTTCAAAGTTTTCTTTTAACAGATATATGTAAAAAATGGAAGTAACCGAGGGAAGTATCAGTCCCGCAAAGGTATTTCTTAAATCCAGATTGGTAATGGTAACAAAGTTAGTGATGATAACCAGCTCATTTGGGATCATCATAAGGGATAAAAAGAATGCAAACACCAGGTTTTTACCCTTGAAATCAATTCTTGCAAAGGCATAGGCCGCAAGGATTATAACCACCATCATCATAGCAGTGGTAATCACCGTAAATACAACAGTGTTAAAAAAATATTTGGCCAAAGGCACTGCTGTAAAGGCATCAAAATAATTCTGTAATGTAGGTGAAAGGGTAAAAAACTTTGGAATGTACTCTGAATTATAGGTACTGTAGCTCTTTACGGAAGTAAGCAGCATCCAGTAAAAAGGGAACAGAACTATAATTGCCCATATTCCCAAAAACAGGTATATAAAGACTTTTTTTATTATTTCTTTTATTTTTTCTCTTTTTTCAATTTGACTAATTTCTTTTGAATTATCGCTCATACTTTTTTCCTATCAGCCCTGACTTGAAATTCCGACTTTATTGTTGCTGAGCATCAGATTGATGCTTGTAATTGTAAATACGATTGCAAAAAGGATAAGTGCTGCCGCAGCCGCATAAGAAGGATAGCCTCCGTTATCACCATAAAGCATGTCATAAACATAACCTACTATGGTATTCATGCCTGCAGCATTGAGGTTAGTTCCAAAAAGCGCAACCTCGTCACTGTATGCCTTAAAGGCTCCTATAAATCCTGTTATCACAAGATAGAAAATCATAGGGGATATCATAGGAAGAGTTATCTTATAGAAGATTCTGAAGGATGATGTGCCGTCAACCCTTGCAGCCTTGTAATAATCCGGATTTACCGATGCTATGGCACTGGTAAGTATCAGTATCTTAAAGGGCAAAACCACCCAAACGGTATAAAAGCACATAACAAACATCTTGGCTGCGTAAGGTCCGTCTATAAAGTCTATGGACTGACCGCCAAAGAAATTGATAAGTAGATTTATCATACCGTCGGTATAGGCTGTTTTTTTGAAAAGTATCATAAATACAAGACCAACTGCCAGAGTGTTGGTTACATAGGGCAGGAAATATATGGTCTGGAACAGCTCCTTTAGTGGTTTTATGGAGCTAAGCAGCAGTGAAATAAGAAGTGCCAGTCCTGTAGATACAGGAACGGTAATGATTACAATTATAAAGGTATTCTTAAGTGCCTGAATGAAAAATTTATCATGCAGCACATAAGAATAGTTATAAAACCCAATTCCTGTATAGGACTGGGATGCAAAGTTATAGTTCTCCTCTATGGAATAAATAAGAACGTCTATAAGAGGATATATCATAAATACACTCAAAAACAGTAAGGCGGGGAGCAAATACAGCCAGCCCTTAAGGTTATTTTTCATAATAGTCCACCCTTTAAATTATTGTTTACATACATCCTGTAAATCAGCTTTATAAGCTTTTTGATTTATTTGTTCAAATTGATGACTTCTTCTGTTTCTTTATTAAAGATAAAAAGCTTATCCGGTTTAATTCTGAATCTTACAGTAGCGCTACTTGTATCAACCTTGTTTTCTGCACTTATGATTGCTCTGATAGTAGGATTCTGGGATGCGTGGTGAGTTGAAACGACACTGGTGTCACGTCCCATGATTTCAACACCCTGAAGCATTGACTTAAATGGTCCTTTTTCATCTAAAATGAAGCCTTCCGGTCTGATACCCACATGAACCTTTTGGTCAGGTACATTTTTGGCTTGTCCGATAGGTTCTACATCTGTTCCGTCTCCCGATGAGCCGATATAAATATTTTCGTTTCTGACATATCCGTCAAAAACATTGATTGGCGGTGTTCCAAGGAATTTGGCAACAAAAAGATTTACAGGATGATCATATACATCCTGTGGTCTTCCCACCTGATTTATAACACCGGATTTCATGACTATTATTTCATCGGAAATACTCATGGCCTCTTCCTGATCATGGGTTACAAAAATAGTGGTAATTCCGGTTTCCCTTTGAATTCTTCTGATTTCTTCTCTGGTCTGAAGTCTGAGTCTTGCATCGAGATTGGATAAAGGCTCATCAAGAAGAAGCACTCTTGGAGTCTTGACCAAGGCTCTTGCAATGGCAACTCTTTGCTGCTGACCTCCGGACATTTCACTTGGTTTTCTATCCATAAGCTCTTCTATCTGCACCAGTTTTGCGGCTTCAAGGGCCATTTTATCCATTTCTTCTTTGGTAAGCTTGTCCTTACCTTTGCGATTTTCCAACGGGAATGTGATATTCTGCTTAACTGTAAGATGAGGATACAATGCATAGTTCTGGAAAACCATGCCGACACCTCTTTTTTCCGGAGGAAGATCTGTTACATCATCCTCATCAAAAAATATCTTTCCTTCAGTTGGCTTCTCAAGTCCGCAAATCAGATTAAGAGCGGTACTCTTACCACAGCCGGAAGGCCCCAGAAGCCCCACCAGCTTGCCACTTGGAATCTCAATATTAAACTTATCAACAGCTACAACATCGCTGTGGATTTTCTTATTTCTGTTAGGGAATTTTTTTGTAAGATCTTTTAATGAAACTTTCATACACCCTCCACTTAATTAAAATCAAAGCCCTTGCTTTAGATTTAAATTTTGCCCAACTTTTTCCATAATAGTTATTTTAGCACATTTATTATAGGTGGGATGTATTTTTCTCCGTAAAAAAAGATCTTCAACTTATTATAAGCTGAAGATCCTGTATTTATGCAGAACGATATTTCTTTTTCCTTGAACGGCTTTCATAAGAACGGGCATATTCCTCATCATAGGCTCTTCTCCTTGAGTTTCCAGAGGGAGATTTCTTTTTAGCCGAATTGGAAAGAGGACGGAAAATAGTCATACGACCTGTCCAGCCAACAATTCTTGTAAGAATGATTCCGGCAAAAATGCCTATACTGTCTATCATTACATCTTTTTTCTGAGGTGATCTGCCTGATACAAAGGTCTGATGAAACTCATCAAGACAAGCATAACCTACACAAAATGACCCGGCCACCAGTACAAGGGGTATACCTCTTAAACCGTAAACATAAAGTGGAAAAGCCACAGATACTGCCAATAGGAAATATTCAGTTATATGAGCTGCCTTTCGTATATAATATTGCCAATTCTCGGTAAGATAATCCATATACTCAGCTGTCCAGCCCTGATCAAAGGTCTCATTTGCTATACTTATCACTTCTCTTCCGACGGTATAGCTTAGTTCTCCGCTTTCATCCGCATCCTGAGCCGAGAATGAGAATATCAGGCACATCATAAATATTGCGGGCAAAAAAGACATTGGCTTCAATACAAAGCGCAGCGTTTGTTTTATATATAATAATATGTATTTCATTCCTAAAGTATAATTTATTAAATATTTATATACAAGTATGAATTTTCTTAAGAAAAACAAAATATGAACGGAATCTAATTATATTTCCTTCATGTTTTACCAAAAAAATGTTCTGTTTTTTTCTAAAATAATAGATTTGCATGCTTACAGGATTTCTGCAATATTACCGCTTTCTATAATGCTGACATTTTTATTGGATGAAGTTAATTCCCTTTCCTTTAGGAGAAGTTTTTGCATGTTTTCTGCAGAATGCTTATCCGTATTCAGGAATATGGACTCCATGCCGCAACTTAGGGCAATTCTTATATCGCTGGTAAAATCATTTCCTACCATAACAGCATTTTTTCTATCTATATTGTGCTTTGTTATCAGCTCTTCCATGAATTCGGGCTGAGGCTTTTTCTTACCATGATCGGAAGATATAAATATGTCATCAAACATATCCCATAGCCCCACCTCTTTCATTTCCGGCTCTGTAAAGCAGTGCTGGGCATTGGACAAAAGATATACCTTTGCTCCTCTGCTTCTAAGAGTCTTTAATGTTTTAACAGTAGCGGGAAAAAGAAACAATTTTGACCTTGAAGTTTCTCTAAAGCTTACAGCAATCTCCTGTATCCATGGGTCTTCTTCAGAGATGGTTTGAGACAAGCTTACGGAATTGGATTTAAATCCTTCATTATATAATCCGGCAAAAACCTTCTCAAGACGAATTTCAGGATACTCAAATCCTGTAGCCTTTGCCAGTTCCATCTCTTCTTTATGCACAAGCTTTAAATAATCCTCATGAATGGAAGTGGCGGTGTAGACCACTCCCTTTTTTCTATA